>JAQRMV010000099.1 GCA_028598985.1 Gammaproteobacteria bacterium | reverse complement strand
TAAATCCAACTGTGATGGTAGACATTTATGAGGACACAAATCGGCTCTACCCCATTATCGGGGGATGGCACTCATTAAACCCGATTGATAATACCATTCCATCCGCAATGGACAAGCACTCTCAATCGATAATGTCCCCCACGTAATGGCTTCCATACGCAGGTCACCAAGCAGCCTAACTGGTTGTCGATGATGCGCTTGTACGTAACATAGCCACGAACAGTTGTTCGGCAATAGGTAGAGGTTGGTTGTCTTGGGTAACTAAATAAACTTTACTCATGAGTAATTCCGCGTAGGGCGGTAGTTGCCACAGTTGCTGCTTCTCTATATAGGCTCGCGAGCCCTCCATAGTCAGGGCGCCAAACCCCACACCAGCAATAATAAGGCGTCGAACTTCTTCTTCGTTGGAGGAAATTGCAACTAGTTTGCCCCAACACTGGTGCTCGGCTCTAAACTGCGTCACACAGCTTAACCCTTCGCCCGGCTGATCACTTTCGAACGACACGTAATCTAAGCCTTTCAGGGCTGATAATGGAATATCCTTTTTTTGATACAAAGCATGATTTGGGCCACAAAAAAAGGCCAACCGTTCATGGCCAATTAGTTCACACGAGAGCCCTGTTTGATTAATCGATTTATTACTCAAGCCAATACGTGTGTGACCTAAGGCCACGTTAGTGATGATTTGTGCACTGGGTTGGGTATTGATGCTTAGCAACACGTTAGGGTATTGCTGGTGAAAGTCGGTGAGTGTTTGGTCTAGGGCCGGACAATGAAGGTGGCTGGCTATTTGTATATCTACCTCGCCATGAAGTTGTTGTTCTTGGCCTACAAAGTGATCCGCCATATGGCTCAAAATATCGCCTACGGAAGAGACGTATTCGTACACCAGTAAACCTTGATTGGTAAGGCTGAAGAGCCCTTTTTTGCGTTCTATAAGCCGCATGTTGAGTTCGTTTTCGAGGCGTTTGAGGGCATTGCTAACACTCGGTTGGCTAAGGCTGAGCCAGCGTGCAGCGCCGGTGATACTGCTCTCTTCTACAATAATCAAGAATGTGTAAAGTAAATTCCAGTCGAGGTTACGTAGTAATCGTTGATTTGGTGTCATCATAGGTGTGCACTCACAATATTTAACATAGCCTCAGGCTATCAATAGCATAATAATACATTAGGTAAATACAAAAAATCCATGGATACTGCCCATTCGAATCACAATAAAAACTTGTAAGGAAAAATCATGCATAACAAAATCCGTACACTGGCCGCTTCGGCCCTGTTTTGTTTGTTGTCTATCAGCCAAGTGTCGGCCGCCGACATACGTATCGGTACCGAAGGTGCCTACCCTCCATTTAACTTTTATACCGCCGATGGCAAGCTGGCTGGCTTTGATGTTGAAATTGGCGAAGCCTTATGTGAGCAAATGCAAAAAGACTGTAGCTTTGTGGCGCAAGATTGGGATGGTATTATTCCAGCGTTATTGGCCAATAAATATGATGTTATTTTGGCGTCTATGTTTATTACCGATAAACGTAAAAAGATGGTCGATTTTACCGATCCATATCAAATGGCAGCCATGACCTTTGTAGTGGATAAACATTCAACCTTGTCCAAGTTTGATGACCAGACCATGGATGGCATGGCCATCGGTGCGCAAGGCTCTACAACTCAGGCCGATTACCTTGAAGCCCTATTTCCCAACGCAGATTTACGTTTTTACCCCACCCAAGATGCAGTTAATTTGGACCTAGCCTCGGGCCGCCTAGACGCCCAAGTAGGTGACTTGTTGCCGATGCTTGAGTGGATTGAAAAAACCGATGACGGTAGTTGCTGTAAGTTGGCAGGTGAGCCCATCACTGACCCCACTTACGTAGGCGATGGTGTGGGTATGGCGGTACGCCAAGAGGATGATGTGTTAAGGGCCGACCTTAACAAAGCCTTGGCGGCAATCATTGCCAACGGTACTTATCAGGCAATTAATGACAAATACTTCAGCCTTAACCTTTTAACCTTGAAGTAGCAAAGGCGAGTAAGGGCCATGCAATGGTTAAACTATTTTGCCTATGGCGACATGGGTTGGGGCGATGAGCTACTTAGCGGCTTGCTGGTTACCCTGAGTTTGGCTTTTTGCGCCCTCCCCTTAGGTTTAGGGCTGGGCATGTCTGTGGCTGCGGCGGCCATGGCCAAACGCGCTTGGCGTAGGCGGTTGGCGTTGGCCTTTACTACGGTGATCCGCGGTCTGCCTGAGTTGCTCACCTTGTTCATTATCTATCATGGTGTGGGTTTAGTCTTGAACCAGGGCATGAACGCCCTTTGGCCTAACTTTGGTTATATTGAATTTAGCCCATTTATTGCCGGCACTATTGCCCTGGGTTTGGTGTTTTCAGGTTACTCAGCCGAGGTGTTTCGTGGCGCGTGGTTGGCTACTGATAAGGGGCAACGAGAAGCGGCCTTGGCCCTAGGATTGAATAAAGTCCTAGTCTTTCGTTTAGTGGAATTGCCACAGATTACGCGTTTGGCGCTGCCGGGGCTGGGTAATCTTTGGATCAATCTAGTGAAAGATACGGCCTTAGTCTCCATTATTGCCTTGGATGACCTCATGCGCATGGCTAATGTGGCCGTGGGTTCCACTAAAAAACCCTTCGTGTTTTTTCTCGCCGTGTGTCTAGTGTATTGGTTGGTTTGTATGGTGTTCGAGTGGTGCATCGCTAAACTGGAACAGCGTGCCAACCGTGGCATTCACAGCTTTTGATGATAGGTTGCAGAACGTATGTTTGATCTTGTGCTAAATTACAGTGATAAGCTGCTAGCAGGTGCAGCCATGACGGTACAGCTAACGCTGGTATCTGTGTCGTTAGCGGCGCTCATGGCGTTACCTTTGGCATTGGTGAGGCATCAACAGCATACACTCATGCGCTATCCCATACGGTTTTATGTGTCTTTTTTTCGAGGCACGCCGTTAATAGCGCAACTATTTTTAGTTTACTACGGGTCTGGGCAGTTTCGTCATGAGCTTTCTGATTTAGGCCTTTGGTGGTTGTTTCGAGACCCGCTTTATTGTGCGCTGCTTACTTTTACCCTTAATTCAGCGGCCTATCAGATAGAAATATTGCGTGGTGCTTTAAATGCAGTGTCAAAGGGCGAAGTGGAAGCTGGGCGCTCTATGGGTATGAAGGCACACTTGCTGTACCGACGTATCATCTTACCCCATGCATATCGAATTGC
>JAQRMV010000098.1 GCA_028598985.1 Gammaproteobacteria bacterium | reverse complement strand
CTTTAGGGCTGAAAGCTCTTCGTCTCGGGGCTTACCTTGCCCTTTAAACGCCTTTCTGCCGTGACTAGATAGCTCGAAACGCCAGCGGCCCAACATGCCCGGATTGAGACCTAGTTCCTTGACGACTTGAGCCAATGTTACGTTCGGCTGGCCAGCTTGGTCTACCGCACCTTGTTTAAATTCTTGTGAATACTTTCTGTTCATCTGATGACACTCCTAGAAGGGCATTATCGCCCTGTTTAGTTATGTCCGTAAAGTCGGGGTAAACCCCCTCAACCTGCTGGCCGACGGCCTGCGCGAACAGTCACTCAAAGACTAAGGGAGCAGGATCATGCAGCAATGGGATTATGACGGCCCTATTTTAGAAATCAACAACCTGTCCATCAGCTTCTTTACCCGCTTGGGTGAAATCCCTGCGGTGATGGACTTCTCCTGTGTGGTGGAGCAAGGCCAAGCGCTAGGCTTAGTGGGTGAATCCGGCTGTGGCAAATCCACCGTGGCCTTAGGTGTGATGCAAGACCTTGGGGTCAACGGCAAAATTGTGGGTGGCAGCATCAAATTTAAAGGCCGCGAACTCAACCTCATGAGCGACGCCGAACTGCAGCATTTGCGGGGTTCCGAAATCGCCATGATTTACCAAGAACCCATGGCGTCTTTAAACCCCGCCATGAAAATTGGCAAGCAGCTCATGGAAGTGCCCATGATCCACCAAAACAGCACGGCTAAGGAAGCCTGGGACCTGGCCCTGCAGGTGGTCGAAGATGTGCGTTTGCCCGACCCAGAGCGCATCATCAACAGCTACCCACACCAGTTATCTGGCGGCCAGCAACAACGCATTGTGATTGCCATGGCGCTGATGTCGAAACCGGCCTTGCTGATTCTTGATGAACCCACCACCGCCTTGGATGTGACCGTGGAAGCCGGCATTGTTGATCTGGTGAAAGGTTTAGGTGAAAAGTATGGCACCTCCATGCTATTTATCTCCCACAATTTAGGTTTGATTCTGGAAACCTGTAACGATATTTGTGTCATGCACTCAGGTGAAGCCGTAGAAGCAGGCCCCATCGAGAAAGTATTTGACCGCATGCGCCACCCTTATACACAAGCCTTGTTCCGCTCTATCCCCTTGCCTGGCGCCGATAAACACAGCCGGCCCCTAGTCGCCATACCTGGCAACTTCCCCTTGCCCCACGAACGCCCGAGCGGTTGTAATTTTGGCCCCCGCTGTAATTATTTTGAACAGGGTCGGTGTAACAAGCATGCCGTAGCCATGCCCGCCTTGAACGACGAGCCTAGCCACGCCTCACGTTGCCTCAAAGTCGAGGAAATAGACTGGCACCATCCTCCCGCAGCCGCGGCGCAAACCCAGTCTAATAAAATTGGCAAGCTAGTGCTTAAGGTTGACAACTTACGCAAGTATTACGAAGTCGCCGCAAGCGCTCTGTTTGGTGGCGGCGATACCCGTGTGGTCAAAGCCAATGAAAGCATTAGCTTTACCGCCCACGAGTCTGAAACCTTAGCCATTGTAGGTGAGTCTGGATGTGGCAAATCTACCCTCGCCAAAGTGCTGCTAGGCTTGGAGGCGGCCTCCGACGGCAGCGTTAACTTGTTGGGCAAAGACATTCAAAAAACCCTCATTCATGATCGCGATGTAGACACTGTGTCGTCGATTCAAATGGTGTTCCAGAATCCATTTGATACCCTCAATCCATCCATGACCGTAGGCCGCCAAATTATGCGGGCCTTGGAAGTATTTGGCATTGGTGCTAATCAAGTCGAGCGCCAAAGCAGAATGTTAGAACTGCTTGACCTGGTTAAACTGCCGCGCGAATTTGCCCAGCGAAAACCACGCCAGCTGTCCGGTGGCCAAAAGCAACGCGTGGGTATTGCCCGCGCCTTTGCCGGCAATGCTCAGGTGATGGTGGCCGATGAGCCCGTGTCTGCTTTGGATGTATCGGTGCAAGCGGCGGTTACCGAATTGTTGATGGAATTACAACGCAACAACAAAACCACCATGCTGTTTATCAGCCATGACCTGTCGATTGTGCGCTATATCTCCGATCGAGTGATGGTCATGTATTTAGGCCATGTGGTAGAAATGGGCACCACCGACCAGGTGTTTAGCCCGCCTTACCACCCTTATACCGAAGCCTTACTATCGGCCGTACCTATTGCCGACACTAGCGTGACCCGTAAGCATATTGTATTGGATGGTGATATTCCTTCGGCCATGAACCCGCCGCCAGGCTGTCCTTTCCAAAGCCGTTGTCAACACAAACAACAAGTGCCAGATCACTTGTATGAGCAGGAGTTACCACCCATGCGACAGATGGCCGATGGCCACGAGCTGAAGTGTCATTTAAGCACGGTGTTCCTAGATTCCATGATCCCGGTGATCCAACTGGCGGATTAATACCAACAGATCGGCCAAATTGCCCTCTTCCAATTGCTCGATATAGTCCAACACCCGCTGGGCTTTGTGGGCACCCCACACGGGTTCACACAGGTTCATATACTTGCCTTTAAACTGGGTTGGGTTCATGGGCTTGTGGGGGTCTCCCAAAGCTTCATGAGGCTCTGATTCAAACTCGGTGCCATCCTTTAGGCGAATGCGCACGTGAGCCCAGCGCTGCGAAGGAAACAGCTCATTGTAGGCGGGCAATTCCAACAACTCAACTTTATGCGTAATGGCTTGTAATTGGGCATCATTGAAGCCGGTATACACGTCATCCGCGGTTATTTTACCTTTGACGATAGCGGTAGCCACGGGAAAACTGATGGCGTACTGCGCTTGTTCTGTATCTATTGGCACCTGAGCAAATAAACGCACCCCTTCATGGAAGGTCCACACGCTGATTTTTTCAATTTGTTCGGCATCAAAGTAATGTTGTTGATACAAGCTCAAACAGGCGGCTACTGCCGGCTGAGCCCAACGGCAGACAGGGTAAGGTTTAAAATACTGCTGCAGAATTTCCCAACGCTGCTCGGGCTGCCCCTTCTGAACCAGCTGGCATAAGTCGGCCCAATAGGAGGCCGCCTCTTCCCTCGTGATGGTAATAGCAGGAGCACCCGTAAAGCCCTCGGCTGCCATATAAGCAGCCGATGTGCCTGCCATAGAACCCCAACCTGAGCCGTCTTTAAGCATGGTTGGATGATCGATGTTACGCATCATTTGGCTGCGTGGGCCATGGTATTCGGCAATGCCTATGGCATGCTCAAATTGGTCATCATCAAGGCCCAG
>JAQRMV010000097.1 GCA_028598985.1 Gammaproteobacteria bacterium | reverse complement strand
ATTGCGTTTCCTGCCTTGGGAAATGAAGTTATTTTGATGATTAAAGGTGGCGCCATTGCCAGTGTAATCACCATTTTAGACCTTATGGGCCAGACTAAGCGAGTATTTGCCCAAACCTTTGATGTCAGTGTTTATCTATGGGCAGCGGTGATCTATTTAGTCATGACGAGTATTTTTGTTTGGTTATGGCGCAGGGCAGAGTTTAGATTGAGTCGTCACTTATACCGTGTGTAGTCCCCATTTTTTGTTTATTTTCCAAAGGAATTAGTTATGTCTCACTTGCAATTGGCTGCACCTTACCTTGTATTTTTGGGTGACGCAGAAGACTTTTTAATGGCCAAAGTTGCCAAAGGTATGATGCATTGGCGCCCAGAAAAGTGTATTGCGCAAATGCGTTTGCCCGGCGCTAAAGTTGACCTAGGTTTGCCCGATATGGACATGCAACAAGCCGTAGCAGCGGGAGCAAAGACGTTTATCCTCGGGCTAGCGCCAATGGGTGGTACCTTGCCAGACAGTTGGCTGCCTATCCTAGAACAAGCCATGAATGCTGGGTTAGATATTGCCTCTGGGCTCCATATTAGACTCAACCAAATAGACCGCTTAGTCAAAGTGGCACAAGCTACGGGGCAAAAAATGGTTGACGTAAGGCAACCATCCACCGAGTTTGAGTGTGGTTCTGGCGCACCCCGCACGGGCAAACGACTATTAACCGTAGGCAGTGACTGCTGCGTAGGGAAAATGTTCTCCACCCTAGCCATACATCAAGAAATGCAGCGCCGTAATATAGCCGCTACTTTCAGGGCCACAGGTCAGACCGGTATTTTAATTGAAGGTTCGGGCATACCGGTGGATGCGATTGTGTCGGATTTTATTGCCGGTGCCGTCGAGCAGTTATGCCCAGCTAACCATGCTGACCATTGGGATATAATCGAAGGGCAGGGTTCGCTATTCCACCCAGCCTATGCGGGTGTGAGTTTAGGTTTGCTGCATGGTGCTCAGGCCGATGCCCTTGTGCTGTGCCATGAGGCTGGGCGCGAACAAATGGATGAACTGGTAGGGTATCCAGTGGTGGATTTCGATACCCTTATCGAGACTAATCTCAACCATGGTCGCCTAACCAACCCCAACCAATTTTTGGCAGGCATTGCCCTTAATACCAGTGCCATGAATGAAGCCGATGCATTAGCAGAGATTGCCTACTATGAAACCAGGTATGGTGTGCCGGTGGTTGATCCCGTACGTACGAGTGTGGCAAAAATCGTTGATGTGTTGGAGGCTTATTAATGCGTAAGGTAAAGGTGTTAACCCAGCAATGGCCATTACACGAACCCTTTGTCATCTCCCGCAGCGCACCCCAACTCCATGGCGAGGTGCTGGTGGTGGAGATCTGTGAGGCGGGCTTCATGGGTCGTGGGGAATGTGAACGCGCGGATATGCTGGAGCCGGATAGTCCAGATGCCGTAGCCGTGGTGAACTCTGTGTTGTCTAAAGTCGAGGCAGGCCTTAGCCGACACGAGCTATTGCAAGAGCTACCACCAGGCAATGCTCGCAATGCTATAGACTGTGCTTTGTTTGAACTAGAAGCTAAGTTGGCCGGTGTTAGCGCCTGCCAACTAGCCCAAATGCCATGCCCGCCTAAAAGTGTGACTACGGTGTTTACCTTATCGTTAGATACGCCGGAAAATATGGCTACAGTCGCAAAACGCAATCAAGATCGACCCCTGTTAAAGTTAAAACTGGGACGAGAAGGTGACTTGGCGCGCGTGGAAGCGGTGCATCTAGCTGCACCTAACTGCCGCTTGGTGATTGATGCCAATACCGGTTGGACCTTAGCCCAGCTTAGGCAATACTTGCCACGCCTCAAACAACTCGGTGTAGAAATGGTGGAGCAACCGTTGCCAGTGGGTCAAGATTGGCAACTCAAGGGTCTCAACCCAGAACTACCTATTTGCGCCGATGAATCTTGTATAGATCGCACTTCCCTAGATATACTAGAAGGCTGCTATCAAGTGGTGAATGTAAAGCTGGATAAAACCGGCGGCATGACCGAGGCGCTCGCATTAATAAAAGAAGCTAAGTCACGGGGTTTTGAAGTCATGGTTGGCTGTATGATTGGCACCTCCCTCGCCATGGCGCCTGCGCTACTGTTAGCACAGGTAGCCAAATGGGTGGATATTGATGGCCCTTTATTGTTGGCCAAGGACCATACCAACGGTTTAGTTTATCAAGGCAGTACAGTACATCCCTCAACGACTAGCTTTTGGGGTTAGGTCCTGAATACCTATCATCCTGGGCTTGACCTAGTTCCTGAATCAAGTTCAGGAAGACGGTTTCTATAGGATCATCCCGGGCTTGATCCGGGATCTCTTCACACTCGGGAGATTCTGACTTGCATTAGAATGACGCCAAGCTGGTGTCCCACCGTTCATGGGGGAAAGCCCAATTTCCTCTCGGTTATTAATGGGGGATTACCTAGCCAGTTCTTAATCTCTGCCCCTTTCATGTTGAAAATAGAAAAGGTTCCATTATGGAACCTTTTGGAGTGTTGTGTTTCCCATAGAAAAAGAGGTGAAAAGCTATGTCAGTAAACGTAAAACTTCCAGCAACATTAGTCGATCAGGCAAAACGGTTTGCAATGATCCAGCACCGTTCGGTGCCAAAACAAATCGAACACTGGTCTCAAATCGGAAAAATTGCTGAAGCTAATCCGGATCTCCCTTTTTCTGTGATTCAAGACATCTTAATGGCAGACCAGGAAGAGACCATCGGCGAGTATAAATTTGGATAATGAGATTACTCGACACACCAACATTTGAAAAGGCCGCTAAAAATCTCCATTCGGTGGAAAAGGCTGATCTTGATACAGCTATACAACATATTGCCAATGACCCTATGGATTCTGCTGCGAAGGTAGGTGATTTGCTTGGTATTTATGTATATAAATTACGTATGGCCAAACATTCTACTTTGGTGGCTTATCGGTGCATTGACGCTGCGACCATAAAGCTGATGATGATTGGCAACCATGAGAATTTTTATCGTGACCTCAAGCGAGTTAAAGAATAAGTACTACTGTGTACAAATGCACACCAATACTTAGTACTGAGTCATAAATTTTTGCTTTCGGCTCCCCGGCCACCTTTTACGCAGCGCTACATTTTACTATGAAACTCTACGTACGTTTACGCACGAGTACTCAGTCTTATATAATCGATATATTGTCACTTGTTGATTTTGATTTCAGTTCCCTTTGGGCATCACGAAAGGCTCGGGCTGAATGCGGTGAATA
>JAQRMV010000096.1 GCA_028598985.1 Gammaproteobacteria bacterium | reverse complement strand
TAAACCCCAAAGTAGGTTCGATGGCACTGGTGGCTAAACCAAGAATTTTTTGCGCTTCAGATGAGGAATAGTTGACCAAACCACGCGCAATAACCTGGCCTTCTATATCTAACATTAGCACCATGTCGCCACGGGTAAATTCGCCATTAACTTGGGTTACACCTACGGACAGTAAGCTTTTGCCTTGTTGCTTAAGCACTTTGGCGGCTCCAGCATCTAACTGCAGCTCACCCTTGGCTTTAAGGTGGCCAGCAAGCCACTGCTTACGTGCCAACAGAGGCTCTTGATCGGGAACAAATAGGGTGCCATGGGTTTCACCTTGGCGCAGGCGTTGCAATACATCAGCAGTGCGCCCGTTAGCAACAATGGTGTTGGCGCCAGAACGTGCGGCCAGTTTTGCTGCTTGCACCTTTGTGAGCATACCGCCACGACCTAAGCTGCCCGCAGGCCCACTTGCCATAGAGATAAGTGTAGGGTCGCCTGCTTGAACTTGTGTGAGCAATTTGGCATCAGCATGATGACGAGGGTCTTTATCACACAACCCATCTTGGTCGGTAAGAATGATGAGCAAATCGGCTTCCACCAAGTTAGCCACTAAGGCCCCCAGAGTGTCGTTGTCACCAAAACGGATTTCATCTGTTACTACGGTGTCATTTTCATTAACCACGGGGATAACATTATGACTCACCAAAGCACGCAAGGTGCCACGTGCATTGAGATAGCGCTCGCGGTGAGTTAGGTCATCATGGGTAAGAAGGATTTGGGCAGTGCGCATGCCGTGACGAGAAAAGCTCTCTTCATAACATTGCACCAGACCCATTTGGCCTACCGCTGCGGCAGCTTGCAGTTTATGAATTTCCTTAGGGCGGGAAGCCCAACCCAATCGCACCATACCTTCTGCTATAGATCCAGAAGACACTAAAACGATTTCTACACCTTGTTTACGCAACAAGGCTAGCTGATCAACCCAGCCAGCAATGGCCAGCTTATCTAGACCTTTGCCGTCATCGGTTAGCAAGGCACTACCGATTTTTACCACCCATCGTTGCCCGCTGACTGCAGCCAAGTGATTAGTCATAGGTGTATTCGACTTCAACGTCGTAGTCGTCATCATCATAGTCATCGTCATCAAGGTCGTCATTGCCTTTCGCTGCTAAGCGTTGTTGATGACGAGCTAGTTTGAATTGCTGCACTCGCTCACGAGCCTCTTGCTCTAAACGTAGTTTTAGCTCTTCTTCTTGAGCGGCGTATTCTGGATCAGCTAGAGTGAGCTCGGCGCGCTCTTCGATGAAGTCCATGATTTCACCCGCCAATTTTTGAGTACCTTGTTTGTTAACGGCTGCAATCTCAAACACAGGGCCTTTCCAGTTCAATGCCGTCACAACCGCATCACAGCGTTCTTGGCGTTCCTCTTCTGGCACCATGTCGAGCTTATTCAAAACCAACCAACGCTCGCGGTCTGCTAATGCAGGGCTAAATTTTTCTAGCTCACCAATAATGATTTTAGCAGCTTCTGCAGGCGTCACATCATCCCATGGAGCCATGTCTACCAAGTGCAATAACAAGCTGGTACGGGACAAGTGCTTAAGGAATTGAATACCAAGGCCTGCACCTTCGGCTGCGCCTTCAATAAGGCCTGGAATATCCGCCACTACAAAGCTACGGTGGCGCTGTAGACTTACCACACCAAGGTTAGGTGTAAGAGTAGTAAATGGATAGTTTGCTACTTTAGGTTTGGCTGCTGACACCGCACGAATGAAGGTAGACTTACCAGCATTAGGCAATCCCAACAAACCCACGTCGGCCAAAACCTTAAGCTCAAAGCGTAAATTACGCTTTTCACCAGGAGAGCCATTTGAAGTTTGACGAGGAGCGCGGTTAACACTAGATTTAAAACGGGTGTTGCCTAATCCATGGAAGCCGCCTTGAGCAACCTTCACAACTTGGCCTTCTTCCGTGAGGTCTGCTAATACTTCATCGGTGTCACGATCAACAATGGTAGTACCTACGGGCACCGTTAAGGTCATGTCTTCCCCAGAAGCACCGGTACAGTCACTGCCTTTACCCGACTGACCCGACTGGGCTTGATAGCGTGGCTGAAAGCGATAATCGACTAAGGTATTAAGGGTATCGTCAGCTGTAACAAAGATACTGCCGCCATCGCCGCCGTCACCGCCGTCAGGGCCACCACGAGGAATGTACTTCTCACGCCGAAAACTCAAGCAACCATTGCCACCTTTGCCTGCTTCCACAATGACATTACTTTCATCGATAAACTTCATTACAACCTCCGTGCAGAGCCTTCCTTGAGATAAGCCTGCAAGATAAAGGCTCCGCGCCTTGATCAGTAAATAAAAAAGCCCCGCTTAGCGAGGCTTTTTAAAATAGGTATTAAGCGCCTTATGCCGGTACGATAGTAACGAACTTACGGTTCTTAGGACCTTTAACTACAAACTTAACAGTACCAGCTTCGGTAGCAAACAAAGTGTGGTCTTTACCACAACCTACGTTAGTGCCAGCATGGAAGTGAGTTCCGCGTTGACGTACGATGATGTTGCCCGCTAAAACTGATTCGCCACCAAAGCGCTTTACGCCTAAGCGTTTCGACTCTGAATCGCGACCGTTATTAGTACTACCACCAGCTTTCTTATGAGCCATGGATTATCTCCTTACGATTAGGCACTAATGCCAGTAATCTTAACTTCAGTAAACCACTGACGGTGACCCATCTGCTTCATGTGGTGCTTACGACGCTTGAACTTCATGATGCGCACTTTCTTGCCACGACCGTGAGACACGATCTCAGCAGAAACCTTAGCACCTTTAACAACAGGGGCGCCGATTTTAACATCTTCACCGTTGGCCACTAAAAGCACACGGTCAAAGTTAACGTTGCCGCCAACTTCAATGTTCAATTTTTCTAGCTTAAGGGTCTCGCCCTCTTCTACACGGTGCTGCTTGCCACCGCTTACAATTACTGCGTACATATACTTCTCCAATATGTGCTGATCCGGCTACTAAAAAAAGGCCTGCTGCTAATAGCATTTAAGGCCACATAAGTGGTGCTTCAAATGCCATATGACAGGGAGCAAAGTGGACCAGTCACAGGGGGCGTAATTTTACGCTAACTTCCCCTGTTCTACAAGCCCATGCCAACAGTATTTTAAGGCTTTTCGTAACTCATAAATAACCGGCATTAAGGATCGCTAACACATGGGGAATACCAGTCATGTATGAGTACTTTCCTTGACACTTGGACGCAAGCTCACTAGCATTGCTCACTTAACTCGCTAAACTTCGATTCCGCATAACTTATGCAGGCTACCGACCTATATTTTTCTGTAAAAGACGA
>JAQRMV010000095.1 GCA_028598985.1 Gammaproteobacteria bacterium | reverse complement strand
ATACTTATATTATTAACCCAGCGAGATTAAACATGGCCACACGTACCGAATTTTCTTGGCAAGACCCGTTTTTCCTAGATCAACAGCTCACCTCAGAAGAGCGCATGATCCGAGATGCATCCCGTGACTATTGTCAGGACGGGCTTGCTCGTCGGGTACAAAAAGCTAACCGTGAAGAGATTTTTGATCGTGAGATCATGAGCGAATTTGGCGAGTTAGGCTTGTTGGGCGCTACCATCCCAGAAAAATATGGTTGTGCTGGCGTTAACTACGTTAGCTACGGGCTTGTGGCTCGTGAAGTGGAGCGAGTGGACAGTGGTTATCGTTCGGCCATGAGTGTGCAATCTTCATTGGTTATGCATCCAATCTATGCTTACGGCACCGAAGAACAGCGTATGAAGTATCTACCTAAGCTTGCTAGCGGTGAGTGGGTGGGTTGTTTTGGATTAACTGAACCAGGGTCTGGCTCTGACCCAGGCAGCATGATTACCCGTGCTGAAGCTGTGGATGGTGGTTATCGCCTAACAGGCGCAAAAATGTGGATCACTAACTCGCCGATTGCTGATGTGATGGTAGTGTGGGCTAAGTTAGACGGTGTGATCCGTGGTTTTGTTTTAGAGCGCGGTATGGACGGCCTAACCACGCCTACTATTGAAGGTAAGTTCTCTTTGCGTGCGTCTGTTACTGGAGAAATAGTGATGGATAACGTATTTGTACCAGAAGAAAACCTATTCCCAACCATTAAAGGCCTTGCCGGCCCGTTCGGTTGTTTGAACAAGGCGCGGTACGGTATTGCTTGGGGCTCTTTAGGGGCTGCAGAATTCTGTTGGCACGCTGCTCGTCAGTACACTCTAGATCGCACCCAATTTGGTCGCCCTTTAGCCGCCACTCAACTGATTCAAAAGAAGCTTGCAGACATGCAAACAGACATCTCCCTTGGCCTGCAAGGCTGTCTGCAAATGGGCCGTTTAATGGATAAGGACAATTGCCCAGTTGAGCTTATTTCTTTGATGAAGCGTAATAACTGTGGCAAGTCTTTGGATGTTGCTCGCCAGTCTCGTGATATGCATGGTGGCAATGGCGTAAGTGATGAATTTGGTGTTATTCGCCATGTAATGAACCTAGAAGCTGTTAATACCTATGAAGGTACTCACGACGTACATGCCTTGATCTTAGGCCGTGCCCAAACGGGTATTCAAGCGTTTTATTAAGTGTTGCTGAATAGGTGATAGATCATGAGTATTACCACTCCTTTGCAAGGTGTTAAGGTGCTTGATTTGAGCCGTATTTTGGCTGGCCCTTGGGCTGGGCAAATGCTGGCAGATTTGGGTGCTGATGTGATTAAAGTTGAACGTCCGGGGGTGGGAGACGATACCCGTTCTTGGGGGCCTCCTTACATGCCAACTACGGCAGATGTCGAGAATGGTGAAGATCGAGAGGCTGCGTATTTTCAGACGGCTAACCGTGGCAAGCGCTCTTTGTGCGTGGATATGTCTAGTGCCGAAGGTCAGGACATCATCAAGCAGCTAGCGGCCAAGGCTGATGTGTTGATTGAAAACTTTAAGGTGGGTGGTTTAGCGAAATATGGTTTGGATTACACTAATTTAAGTGCCCTTAACCCACGCTTGATCTATTGTTCTATCACCGGATTTGGCCAAACTGGGCCTTATAGAGACCGCGCCGGTTACGATTTTATGATTCAAGCCATGGGGGGGTTGATGAGTGTCACCGGGGATGCCGACGGCGAACCGATGAAAGTAGGAGTGGCTTTGGCTGATGTGATGACGGGTTTGTATGCCTCTAACGCCATACAAGGGGCTTTATTCCATCAATTGCGTACTGGGCAGGGGCAGCACATTGATTTAGCATTGCTCGATGTACAGGTGGCTACCTTGGCTAATCAGGCCATGAACTACTTAGCGACGGGTAATAACCCTGAACGTTTAGGTAACTCTCACCCTAATATTGTTCCCTATCAAGCTTTTGCGACTGCAGACGGGCATTTGATTTTAGCCGTAGGCAATGATGCTCAGTTTAAGCGCTTTTGTCAGGTTGCAGGTAAGCTAGACTTGGCTCACCATGCAGACTATGCAACTAACTCATTGCGGGTGGCTAATCGTGCTACTTTAGTGCCCCAGATAATGGAGCTATTGCAACAGCAAAATACAGATTGGTGGTTAGCCCAATTAAATGAAGTGGGCGTGCCCTGCGGGCCTATTTGTACCATAGATCAAGTGTTTGATAACCCACAAATACAAGCTCGAGATATGCAACTGCAGCTAGACCATGCTACTTTGGGTAAGGTTGCCAGTGTAGCCAACCCCATTAAATACTCTGCAACGCCAATTCAATACACTCAAGCACCTCCCACACTAGGCCAGCATACTCGTGAAGTGTTGCACGATTGGTTGGGTCATTGTGACTAAATTTTGAATCAAAATAGTGAGGAGTATGCCACTGTTGTGGGGGCTGAGGGTTAAGGTCTTGTTGACTCCTCAATTTTCCTTATTGCCTAACTCACTTGGTAACAAGGCTCGTAAGCCTTGCTGCCGGGAAGTTTCATACGATCTTGTTCAACAAAACTATGTAATAAAATATCTAGTTTTTTAAGCATATCAGTTCCTGCTTTAAGCTTGTAAGGCCCATGTAAACGGATTTGTTCCAATCCAAAAGTCTTCACATTGCCCGCCACAATGCCGCTCATGGCTTTACGTAGGTTGCTGGCTAACTGTGCTGTGGGCAGGTTGGATGTTAACTCAAGGCCTGCCATGTTGGCATGGGTAGGGATAAACGGGTGCTGGAAGTCTTCTTCTATGTGTAGCTGCCAATTGTAGTGATAGGCGTCGCTCACAGCTTGACGATGTTCAACCACTTGCTCCATTTGAGCTTTCACCATGTGGGCCACTTTGCTAGGGTCTTCAATAATGATTTGATATTTTGCCTGAGCTTTAGGGCCTAACGTAGCCCCAATAAAGGCATCTATTTGTTCAAAATAGGCTTTTGAGCTTTCTGGGCCGGTAAAAATGAGTGGCACCTTGAGCTGGTCATTGTTTGGGTGTAGCAATATGCCTAATAAATATAGAATTTCTTCTGCAGTACCGGCACCGCCTGGGAATACGATGAATGCGTGGCCCAGGCGTACAAAGGCTTCTAGGCGTTTTTCGATATCTGGCATGATAATGAGTTCGTTGACCATTGGATTGGGCGATTCGGCAGCAATAATGCCAGGCTCTGTGATACCAATATAACGGTAATCGTGGCAGCGTTGTTTGGCGTGGGCAATATGAGCACCTTTCATAGGGCCTTTCATAGCTCCTGGGCCACAACCAGTACAAATATCATAGCCTCTTAAACCTAAGTCATAACCCACTTTTTTAGTGTAATCGTACTCAATGGGTTTGATGGAATGGCCGCCCCAACACACAACAATATTGGGTTTTCGCCTAGGGGCTAGAGCTTGGGCATGGCGCAGGATTTGAAACACTAAAGCGGTAAGTTCGGTGCCCGTATGGGTTTGCTCATTATCGAGTAAGCTGTTGCCGATATAGATAATGTCTCTTAGTACTGAGTAAAGGTTTTCTTTAATACCTAGAATGATTTCGCCATCGACAAAGGCGCTGTTTGGGGCATTGTTCAGTTGAAGTAATACGCCGCGGGTCTGCGGTACAACGTCCACGTCAAATTTGGCATTACGTGCTAGCAACGCAGCAATGTCATCCTCTTCTATACCGCAGTTAAGTACCGCAAGACAGCACTGTCTAAATAGCTCGTGTAAGCCTGTAGAGGCCGATTTATGTAATTGGTTGATCTCGTCAAGGGTTA
>JAQRMV010000094.1 GCA_028598985.1 Gammaproteobacteria bacterium | reverse complement strand
CAATACTAAAGAGTAAACACACCACCGGATAATTCTGACTATCGGTTTTTTAGAAATCTTAATCACGTGCCTGCCCTCTCACCGTTCACACACAGCATAACCTGTTTTTATAATTTCACAGTTCAATGCATTCTTTTTTGTAACAGGAGAAGTTATCTGAAAATCTGCTGCTACACTTTTATAGAAGCACCTATCACGACCTAAATAACGCCAATTAAAAGGACTTGTAAATAACATGAAGATTGAAAAAATAATTATATCCAACTTTAGGTCTTACGAGGACGAAATTGAAATTTCTTTTAGGTTAATTTCTTAGCTTTTGGCGAATCCAATGACGAGTACCATAACGAGCTATATGGATTTATTGAAAGTGAAGGTCTTTTATCTGATTATGAAAAAGGTAAACCGAAAATTAATTACTCTAGAGATGGGTGTAAAGAAGCCCATATTATTATCAGCCAATATATTAGGCACCAAATCCATCACCCAGAGAACACCAATAACCCTCGTTATACAGACCAACAGCTTCAAAAATCAATCAGCGATATGAGAACCTTTATAGAAATTCAATAGTTTATGGCGCCGTTAATCGCACTATCTAATACTTGCATTTAACACCAAAAAGGTATATTTTTTATACTATGCATATTTTTGAATATGATCCAAATAAAAGCCAAATCAATTTTGAAAATCATTGTATCGATTTTGAAGAAGCTAAATTACTATGGGACGATCCTGATCTAGTAGAGATCCCAGCGAATACAAGTGATGAGCCTCGCTTTGTGGTCATCGCATTCCATAATGGCAAACACTGGTCCGCTGTTATAACGTATCGCAATAATAAGATCCGTATAATTTCAGTTAGGCGCTCGAGAAAAAATGAGGTCAAGTTTTATGAAAGCTTCTGATTTTGATAAAAAGTTTGATGAAGGCAGTGATGTATTTTCGAGTCTAGATTTATCACAAGCCAAGCGTGCTACGCAGATCACTAAAAGGGTTAATGTAGATTTTCCAGAATGGATGATCGACTCACTAGACCGTGAAGCAAATCGAGTAGGAGTAACTCGACAGTCAATTATAAAAGTTTGGCTGGCGGAGCGTTTAGAGAGCACTAATATCCATCATCTCAACAAACACGACTAACAACTCGTAGCATTTGGAAAGGTTAAAAAACTAAGAGTAAATACCCATGAATCGTCAGAAAAAAGGCATTCAAATTTTGAAGGCTCGTGCTAAAAAAGCCAATGCCAAATTGTCGTCCAAATCTAAGCCTAAGTACGTTAGCAAAGCTGACCGAGCAAAATTAACAGCAGATTCTACTTCAGACACAGACCTGACCACTGGGTAGCATTTAGATAGGAGCGCGTAATGCGAGTTAGCGTAAAAAAGACAAATCAATACCCATGGTTTATACGGCCCTTCTTTTGGAATCAAAAAAGAAAGTATGGCGCTGTCCTTCAGCCGGGTTTAGTTTGGGCCAGAGTACCCAAGTTGTTTGCCACGGTAGCTTCCCTGTACGGCGTGTTAGACAGGAAAAAATCGCCGTTAGATCCTGTATTACGCTCACTAGTAACCGTGCGAGTATCACAAATTAACTGGTGTCTGTTTTGTGTTGATATCAATTCGTCCACACTAGCTAAACGAGCCGGTTCGTTGGAAAAAGCAGCGCAAGTTGGTCAGTGGCGAGAAAGTGTAATCTTTAGTGCTCAAGAAAGGGTTGTGCTTGAGTACACCGAGGCGATGACTTTTTCTGATCAACAAGTAACTGACGAATTAATGGAGCGGTTAAAAGGCTTCTTTGACGATGATGGTGTAGTGGAGTTAACGGGGCTTATCGCCTTCCAAAACCTGTCGAGTAAGTTTAATAGCGCTTTAGACGTTCCTGCCCAAGGTTTTTGTAAGCTTCCCTTTAATCCTTCTGGCGGCAACTAGAAATCCTTGCTTATAGACCCACCCCCTAGCTACAATAGTGGCTATCTATAGTGCCTTAGTATTGCCCACAGGAATCACCATGAGCCAAACCAACAAGACCGCAACCAACCAACAATGGGGAGGCCGGTTTACTGAGGCTACTGACGCGTTTGTTGCCCGCTTTACAGCATCTGTAGAGTTTGACCAGCGTATGTATCGGCAAGACATTCAAGGCTCCGTAGCTCACGCTAAGATGCTTTGCCATGTGGGTGTGCTAACGATCAATGAGCGAGACGATATCTTGCGCGGTTTGGAAGAAATTCGTATTGAAATTGAACGCGGTGATTTCACTTGGTCGGTCGCTTTAGAAGATGTTCATATGAACATTGAAGCAGCCCTCACGGCAAAGATTGGCATGGCGGGAAAGAAACTACATACGGGGCGTTCTAGAAACGACCAGGTGGCCACAGATATACGCCTTTATTTACGTGATGAAATTGACCTTATTTGTAATGAAATCAGCCGCTTACAAGTTGGCTTTATCACTCAGGCCCAGGCCGAAAACGCCACTATTATGCCAGGTTTCACCCATCTACAAACGGCTCAGCCGGTGACTTTTGGCCACCATGTTTTGGCTTGGAATGAAATGCTGCAGCGTGATTATGAACGCCTACAGGACTTACGCAAACGCCTTAATGTCTCTCCATTAGGCGCCGCTGCTTTGGCGGGCACTAGTTACCCCATAGACCGCCATATGACCAGCGATCTGCTAGGTTTTGATCGGCCAACCGAAAATTCTTTAGACTCGGTAAGTGATCGGGATTTTGCGATTGAGTTTTGTGCTGCCGCTAGCCTTATTTTGATGCATTTGTCCCGTGCTTCGGAAGAGTTGATCTTGTGGACCTCGGTACAGTTTGATTTTATTGATCTACCGGATCGTTTCTGCACCGGCTCATCCATCATGCCACAAAAGAAAAACCCTGATGTACCAGAGCTAGTGCGCGGCAAAACCGGCCGTGTCAATGGCCACCTGATTTGTTTGTTGACCTTAATGAAGGGCCAGCCTTTAACCTACAATAAAGACAATCAAGAAGACAAAGAGCCTTTGTTCGATACCATCGACACCGTGAAGGGCTGTTTACGGGCCTACGCAGACATGGTGCCTGCGTTAGTGCCAAAACGTGAGCAAATGCGTGCTGCTGCGCTTAAGGGTTTTGCCACAGCCACCGATTTGGCAGACTATTTAGTGGGCAAAGGGTTAGCCTTTAGAGACGCCCACGAAGTAGTAGGAAAGTCTGTTGCTCACGGCATTGCCAGTGGCAAAGACTTAAGTGAAATGAACCTGTCTGAACTACAAAACTTTAGCGATTTAATCACCGATGATGTGTTTGACGTTCTTACTTTAGAAGGCTCTGTCAGTGCCCGCGATCATATAGGTGGCACTGCGCCTAAGCAGGTATTGGCCGCAGCAGAACGCTCCCTATCTATAGTAAGCGCCCGCTAACACAGCGGCAATGCGCCCCTTGAGGGGCGGCGTTTTTCAAAGTAGTTGGCACTGGTCGCTTTGCATCCGGTCGTTTATCTTGCTGAACAACGCCTTCAACCGACCAGCGTCTGTATGTGCGCAAACTCAATTCCGCTTCTTGGCAGGCGGGCTTTAGGCGGCTGCCTGATTCCACTGCTTCGTCAATCAGTGATAGGGTAATCCCCCCGAAAAATAACGAGATGGATTCAACCGGTCAACGCAACACTACTAAATAAAATGGAGTGTTAGCATGCTGCAACTTGCTCAGGGTACAGCCCTTTTTCTCGGCAGTATTGACTGAGTTCAGCCTCATTTAAGGTTGCGGTTTCAACCACCACTGCAAACTTAGCTTGAGTGGACCAATCGTCCGATGTTTTGCTTGGGCCTGGCACTTGCGCATTTCGGGATCATCCGGCCACCCGTTTCGGTATGGTCCGGCCACCCATTTCAGTATCATCCGGCCAACCGTTTCGGCATCATCCGGCCACCTATGACGGCCTAGCTGGATAGGTTT
>JAQRMV010000093.1 GCA_028598985.1 Gammaproteobacteria bacterium | reverse complement strand
ACAAAAAAAGCCTCTAATGAGGCCTTTTTTATTGCTTACAAGAGCTTACTTGTAAACTGGGAAACGTGCGCAAAGCTCAGAAACCTTACCACGTACTTCTGTGTTTAGGGCTTCGTCGTCGATGTTGTCCATCACGTCACACATCCACCCCGTAAGGTTGCGAACTTCTTCGATACCAAAACCACGGGTCGTGATTGCAGGTGTACCTACACGAATACCAGAAGTCACAAAAGGAGACTGTGGGTCATTAGGCACAGAGTTTTTGTTTACAGTGATAAAAGCCTTACCTAATGCAGCATCTGCCGCCTTACCGGTAATACCTTTAGCAATCAGATCTACCAACATCAAGTGGTTTTCAGTACCGCCAGAAACGATTTTATAACCGCGAGACTGGAATACTTCGGCCATGACTTTAGCGTTAGCACAAACTTGGCCTTGGTAGGCTGTGAAAGACGGCTCTAGAGCTTCTTTGAAGGCTACCGCTTTAGCAGCGATGACGTGCATCAAAGGACCACCCTGCTGGCCTGGGAATACGGCTGAGTTTAACTTCTTCTCAATGGCTTCGTTGGCTTTAGCTAGGATCAAACCACCACGTGGGCCACGTAGCGTCTTGTGAGTGGTTGTAGTCACCACGTCTGCATATTGCATTGGGTTAGGGTAATGACCGGTAGCGATCAAACCAGCAACGTGGGCCATGTCTACAAATAGGTAGGCGCCAACGCTGTCTGCGATTTCGCGGAAACGAGCCCAACCCATCACTTGTGAGTATGCAGAGAAACCAGCCACGATCATTTTTGGTTTGTGCTCGGTGGCTAAGCGTTGAATTTCATCGTAATCCAAAGTGCCTGAATCGTTTAGGCCATAACCGATGGCATTATAGTTTTTGCCAGAGAAGTTAACGTGTGAACCGTGAGTTAAATGGCCACCGTGCGCCAAGCTCATACCCATAATGGTATCGCCTGGAGAAACTAACGCTTGGTATACCGCTGCGTTTGCTTGTGAACCAGAGTGAGGCTGTACGTTAACGTAGTCTGCGCCAAACAACTTCATGGCACGCTCCATGGCTAACACTTCAACCTTGTCTACGTACTCGCAACCACCATAGTAACGCTTGTGCGGGTAGCCTTCGGCGTATTTGTTAGTCAAGCCAGAACCTTGTGCTTGCATTACACGAGTACTGGTGTAGTTTTCTGAAGCAATCAATTCTACGTGATCTTCTTGGCGTTGCTCTTCTTCTTGAATACCGGCCCAAAGTTCCGGGTCAAAGTCACTAATACGATCGGACTTATTAAACATTACTTACTCCCAAAAAATAAATTCCCTAATAGAAAGGGACATATAACAACTAAAATTTTGAATCTCTACGACTAATTGAGTATGGCTAAACTAAAAAATTTCAATCATGCATCATAACGGCTATGGCTTAGGCCACTTAGTTTGATACGACACTGGATTGTGTGGCAGCGAATTATCGCGCTGTCTAGCTCTATGACAGTATTATTATGGCTTGATTGTAGCAAAGGTTCAGACCAATGTACGCGATTTAAACTATACTTTCTATTTCTTCAATCTATATTCCAATTGCAAATAAAAATTAGCCCTTAGCGTCCGCTTTAACGATTAACAACACCATTTCACGGCTACCAACCACTTTAATTTGAGTGCCCGCCGATAAATTGGTTTCAGATTCAACGCGCCACAAGGTATCACCTACCTGTATTTTTCCTTGGCCACCGGTCATTTCTTGGGTTAAGGCAAACTCACTGCCTATTAATTGTGCCGCACGATCATTAAGCTCTGGCTGATCTGTGGTTTGATTAAAACTCTTAAAGCGATACCAAAACCATATAGAGCAAAGCAAAGCTAACACCGCAAACAATGAAATTTGTTGCTGCCATGTTAAATTTGGCCATATATAAGTGATTAGGGCTACCTCTAAAGCGGCCATCACAGCGCCCAGAAGAAAACCAGCAGCACCTAGCGCTTCACCAGCAATCAATACAATAGCTAAAATAATCCAGTGCCAAAACTGCATGGCTTCAAAAAATTCTATCATGAGGTTTTACTACTTATGTCTTTAACAAGATCACTGATGCCTGCTACAGAACCAATTACACTACTGGCTTCAAGCGGAATCATCATCACTTTGTTGTTATCGGATGCCGCTAGTTTACCTAAAGCATCAACATATTTCTGGGCAATAAAGTAATTAATCGCTCTAGAGTCGCCATTTTGAATTGCTTCCGACACCACTTGTGTCGCTTTACCTTCTGCTTCTGCTAAACGCTCACGGGCTTCTGCCTCTCGCTTAGCCGCCTCTAACTGACCTTCGGCTTTAAGTATCTCAGACTGCTTCTGGCCTTCTGCCACTTTAATGGCTGCTTCTTTTTCGCCTTCGGCTTCTAGTATTTGGGCACGTTTTTCACGTTCTGCCTTCATTTGGCGTGCCATGGCAGACACTAAGTCTTGTGGTGGCGCAATGTCTTTAATCTCGATACGCGTTACTTTTACACCCCATGGGTCTGTAGCATCATCAACCTTGGCCAACAAATTGCTATTAATACGCTCGCGGTTCGACAGCATTTCGTCCAGCTCCATAGAACCTAACACAGCACGAATATTAGTCATAACCAAGGTTTGCATAGCCCGCTCTAAATGATTTATTTCATAAGCTGCTTTGGCTGCATCTTGTACTTGAAAGAAACACACGGCATCGGTCATGACTTGAGCGTTGTCTGATGAGATGATTTCTTGTGGATCTACATCCAGCACTTGTTCCATCATATTAAGCTTTTGCCCGATGGTGTCGATAAAAGGCACCAACAAATGTAAGCCGGGATTAAGTGTGCGAGTGTATTTACCAAACCGCTCAACAGTCCAATTATGGCCTTGAGGCACCATACGGATACCCTTAAAAATAATGAGCACTGCCACCATGGTGAAAAATAGCGCCGTTAAACTTTGTCCTAAATCCGCGATGGTCATTAACAATTCCTTATGGGTAAATATTAAACGTTAAGCATAGCGCTAGTTTGCAAAAAAAGCATGATTTATCCTATGTAATTTGTACTATCTACTGTTTCCTGACTAATGCGCATGTGCGAGAATAGGCGTCGTCTTAGTTGTATTTTTTGTTATATCAGACTTCAAACAAGGAAAGACCATGTCCAACAGCTTGTCGATTAGTGCCCACCAAAATCAGCTTACTGCTCATTACGCCAAAGGTGCTGCAGAGGCACTCGCCGCATTGAGCCGCAAACGGTCACGCGTACACTGCATCACTAGCACCGTGGCACAAGATATTTCCTCCGACGTTATATTAGCCGTAGGCGCAGGTTCTTGTTTTACCTTAGGGGTAGAAGAAATTACCGAATTAGTATCTGTCACTAATAGCCTGGTGGTTAACATCGGCACCCTAGACAACAACCGAAAGGCGGCCATCCGCCCTGCTATTCAAGCCGCAATCGACTATTCAAAGCCATGGATTCTAGACCCCGTTTCGGTTCACGCGTCTAAAAAGCGCTGTGGCTACGCCATGGAATTATTGCAAAAACATCCACAAGTGATTCGGGGTAACGCCATGGAAATTAAGGCACTGGCGGGCTCTTCTAGCCCAATGGCCGCCCAAGAACTGGCTTTACAACAAGGTTGCGTAGTGGCTCAAACAGGTGAAACAGACTTAGTAACCAACGGCGTAAAAACTATTATGATTGCCAATGGCCACGAAATGCAAACTCGTATTTCTGCCATGGGCTGCGCAACTACAGCATTTATAGCGTGTTTTATGGCCGTAGATCACGACGCCTTTGACGCCGCAGTTCAAGCATTGCTAACTATGGGGGTTGCTGCAGAGCTTGCTGCCAATAAATCATTAGGACCAGGCAGCATGCATATGAACTTGCTGGATTCACTGTATGCAATTAACGAACAAACTTTGGCTCGTTATGGACATGTATTGGAACTAGAGAGGTCTAATTAGGGCCTGAGAGACCTTACTTATTAAGTGTCAACTG
>JAQRMV010000092.1 GCA_028598985.1 Gammaproteobacteria bacterium | reverse complement strand
CTGCCTATACTTTAGTCGTGAAAGGTGCGACTATATTGTTAACAATCCGGTAGTTTATGCTGGGTTGCCTAAGTGAATATAAATATAATAATTTGAGACCTAAACAGTCTCAACAACTAGGAGTGTTCTCATGAGCGCAACACAGTCTCAAGATTCAGAATTAATCTATGAACTAGACGACAACCCACCTATGGGCGAAAAGTTCTTCGCCGCTTTACAGCACGTATTGGCTAGCTTTGTAGGTATTATCACACCTACGCTAATTATTGGTGGTGTTCTAGGCCTAGGCTCAGAAATTCCTTACTTAATTAGTATGGCTCTTATGGTATCTGGTGTAGGTACAATTATTCAGGCTAAAAAGCCCATGAATATTGGTGCTGGCATGATTTGTGTGCAAGGTACCAGCTTCGCTTTCTTAAGTTCTGTATTAGCGGCAGGTTTTGTTGCTAAAGCTCAAGGCGGCGGCCCAGACGAAATACTAGCCATGATTATGGGTGTGTGTTTTTTAGGTGCTTTCATCGAAATTGGCCTAAGCCAAGTATTGCCTCAGCTACGCAAGGTTATTACCCCTTTAGTAACGGGTACGGTGATCACTATTATCGGTGTAAGCCTTGTTAAAGTAGGTATGATCGATTTAGCCGGCGGTAAGTGGTTAATGGACAATAAACCTGAATTCTGGGGTTCTATGTCTAACTTGTTCCTTGGTTTCTTGGTGATGATCTCTATTATCGTGCTTAACCGTTCTAGCAATCAGTGGATTCGTTTGTCTTCTATTGTGATCGGTTTGGTTATCGGTTTTGTGGTTGCTTTGATGATGGGTAAAGTCAACACGAGTGCAGTGTTTGCTGTAGACAGTTTGGTCAGCATTCCTATGCCGTTTAAGTATGGCTTTAACTTTGATTTTGTTGCTTTCTTGCCGGTGGCATTAATCTACGTTATTACAGCCATTGAATCTGCAGGTGATATTACTGCAAACTGCATGATCTCAAAGCAAGACGTTAAAGGCGAAGGTTATATTAACCGTATTAAGAACGGCGTATTAGGCGATGGCGTAAACTCGGCTCTTGCAGCAGTGTTTAACACTTTCCCAAATACCACCTTTAGCCAAAACAACGGAGTGATCCAGTTAACGGGTATAGCTAGCCGTCATGTGGGTGTGTGGATAGGCATTATCCTTATCATCATGGGTTTATTCCCACACATTGGTTCGTTGTTGCGTGCCATGCCTAATTCAGTATTAGGTGGCGCCACTATCGTGATGTTTGGTACCGTTGCAATTGCAGGTATTAAAATACTTTCGACTGTTAATATGAACCGTCGTAACATGCTAATCTTGGCCGTATCTTTTGGTATGGGTTTAGGTGTGTTGCTAGTGCCAGAAGTGGTCACTGCGCTAAGCAGTAACATCGGTGGTACTGCGGGTAAGCTTGTGCAGAGTATCTTTAGCTCAGCCATTACTACAGGTGGCTTAACGGTTATCCTCCTAAGTGTGATTATGGGTAAATCTGAAGAAGATTAACCTTTGATTATGTAAGCTTAAAAAAGGGCAGCTTAGGTTGCCCTTTTTAGTGTCAAATGAAAAGGATTAACCATTATTATGGGTATAAAGGGAACTGCCAGCATTGAAAAAGCCATTGTAGTGTCCATGGTTAATGATGTTATGGAGCAACGCATTAAACCCGGTGCTCGTGTGAGTGAAAAGTCGTTATGTGAGCGTTTTAATACCAGCCGTATGTATGTTAGGCGGGCTTTGTTAATCCTGGCTAACCAAGGTATTGTTCAGCTTGAGGCTAACAAAGGTGCATGTATTCGTAAGCCTACATTACAACAAGCCATGACTTTATTTGAAACTAGAAGGGCTATAGAGTCCATTATTATTAAAAATGTGGTATCACAAAGGCGCGACACCGACATCGATAAACTTAATGCCCATATGGCGCTGGAACAGCAAGCCTTTGCTAATAGTGACCGACATGAGCTGATTCGCTTATCTGGCGAGTTTCATTTGTTAATTGCCAGCTTTCAAAATAACTACTTGCTTACCAAATTTATGCAAACCTTGGTCACTGAATCGAGCCTTATCACCGGCATGTATGGACAGCATAGTTTTGCTAATTGTCCACCCAGCGAGCACCTTAATTTAGTGGATGCCATCAAGGCCCAAAATCAAGAGCTGGCATTGGAGTTGATGTTAGCGCATTTACTGCACATTGAATCCGACTTAGCACTGGGCCATACATAATCCAAACGCGTCTGATTTTGGCTAACCTTGAATCTAATTTGGGGTTACACTGATGGCTGTTAATAAATAGGAGATGCACGTGCAGCTTGAATACACTTATATGGACTCTCCCGTAGGTCAGCTGTTATTGGCAGGAGACGGAGAAGTACTGCATTATTTGAGCTTTCCGTCTGGCAAAATGGTCATGAAGCCAGCCCATGATTGGTCCTTGCAGCGAGCTGCATTTAAACAAGCTAGGCACCAAATAGACGCTTATTTTACGGGCCAGCTCAAACAATTCGACTTGGCCTTGGCGCCTCAAGGTACCGCGTTTCAAATGCAGGTGTTGGGTGCGTTACAAAAAATCCCGTTTGGGCAAATGCGCAGCTACAAAGACATAGCACAAGCTATAGACCGGCCCAAGGCCATGCGCGCTGTAGGCGCTGCCAATGGACGCAATCCTATCCCATTGATTATTCCCTGCCACCGAGTAGTGGGTGCTGACGGCAGCCTTACGGGTTTTGGCGGGGGTATAGACACCAAAGCGTTTTTATTGCGTTTAGAAGGTGCAATAAGCTAGCAGCTGCGCTCGAGATGACAGAAAACCCACCAAATCTAGTTCCCATGCTCCGCGTGGGAACTTCAAGGCTACCACACAGAGCATAGGAGCCAGGAAAAACAAGTTGAAGGACTCTCAGCTGCGCTCGAGATGACAGAACATTGCGGGTTAGCGAGACGTTTGGTTGAACAATACCTTGCGGGATTCCTCGTCAGTAATAGGCTTTCTGCGCTCTGCACCTAAAGCATCACCTCTCGCAGCGGCGGGGCGAGCTTGGATAGTGTCTAACCATCGCTTAAGGTGTGGGAATTGAGCTATATCTTGCCCTTGGCGCTCATACGAGAGCGCCCACGGCCAGCAGGCCATATCTGCAATGCTATAATCCCCAGCAATAAACTCTGAGTCTGCTAGCTGGTGGTTTAATACGCCATAGAGACGGTTGCATTCATCCGTGTAGCGCTTAATGCCATAGGGCACCTGTTCTGGTGCATATTGGCGAAAGTGATGTGCCTGCCCAGCCATGGGCCCAAGACCACCCATTTGCCAGAACAGCCATTGGTTAATTTTCTGCTGTTGGCGCAACTCTTTACTGTAAAATTGGCTATATTTTTGGGCCAGATAAAGCAATATTGCACCCGATTCGAACAGACTAATTGGCGCCCCTCTATCTGCTGGCTTATGATCAACGATTGCAGGCATGCGGTTATTAGGTGCAATGGCTAGAAATTCAGGCTTAAATTGATCGCCTTTGCCAATATCTACCCACTTAACTTGATAGTCCACGCCAAGCTCCTCCAGCATGATAGAGATTTTTTTGCCGTTAGGCGTAGGCCAATAATAAAGGTCGATCATAAAACTTTCTCCGTAGTTATAGACCGATTATAACCCTTCGATAGCAGTGGGCGCATTAGCAAGAAGCACTCAAGATGACAGCGCAGGTTGATTTTGACGGTTATAAATATAGATGCCTGTAAGGGTGACGGAGCTCCCGAACAGCTGCCACAAAGTTAAGCTTTCGCCCAATAATAGGTATCCGAAAGTGAGGGTAAATACCGGCTGTAACAATACAAAACCAGCGAGCCTGCTCATGCCATGGCGATGAATTAACCCGTACCATAGGCTGTAGGATAATATTGACGAGCAGAACACCACATAAATTAAGGATAACAAGGTTTTAGTGGTGAATTGCGGCAGTATAGCTGCTGCATCGGGTTGAAGTAAAAAGGCTATAAAACACAAAGGCGCGGTAATAATGGC
>JAQRMV010000091.1 GCA_028598985.1 Gammaproteobacteria bacterium | reverse complement strand
CTGCTTAAACCAGAAGGGATTTTGGTGTCGGCTTCATGCTCTATGCATTTAGAGCGCACGCGCCTGACTCAGTTATTACAGGAAGCCTGCCGTAAAAATGGTCGTGCAGGGCAAGTGCTAGAGCAAGGTGGCCAAGGTGGTGATCATCCTATTCATCCTGCAATACCCGAAACAGATTATCTAAAGTCGGTTATTTTACGTACTTGGTATGAATAATAACGACCGCCTATCTGCTTACCTCAAACTCAGTACTGGCCAGCCATTGGCCAGGGCATGGGCGTTGAGTTTTTCATCCGGGTCTACGGCAATGGGTTCGTCCACCAGTTCTAGCAATGGCAAATCGTTATGGGAATCGCTATAAAAACAGGCGCCCTCGATACTATAACCATGCTCTTTCATCCACTCATTAAGTTTATCAATTTTTCCCGCTTTAAAGCAGGGTGAGCCACTAAGCTTGCCTGTATAACGGCCGTTTATACACTCAGTAGGCGTGGCAATAAGGTGTGGGATAGCAAGGTGTTTGGCGATCGGTGCAGTAATAAAGTCATTGGTGGCGGTCACTATCACCAATACATCCCCGGCGTCTCTATGTTGTTGCAATAAGGCCTGTGTTTTAGGGGCAATCATGGGAATGACAGTGGTCTGCATAAACTGCTGATGAAACTCTTCAAGCTCACTGGCGGCATATTTTTTTAAGGGTTCTAGGGCAAACTCAGCATATTCCACCATGTCTAAATTGCCCGCTAGGTAATGTTGGTAGAAAGCGTCGTTTTTTGCGCCGTAATCGGCACCGTCCACTAACCCCTGTCGCACCATAAATTCTCCCCAGCCATGGTCACTGTCGCCTGCTAATAATGTGTTGTCTAAATCGAACAAAGCCAGCCTGCCAAGCATCATAATTCCTAAGTGAGGGTAGATAAGGCATTATTCTAGCTCATTTTCATCTGCGGTTGTTGTTGGCTGCTGTTTTGTGGAACAATGGGACAAATATATTTTGTATGGTGTAAAGCCGTGATCGATAAAGATGGTTTTCGCCCCAATGTAGGTATTATTCTGGCAAATCCCCACGGCCAAGTGTTGTGGGCAAAACGTTTGGGTTGGGATGCTTGGCAATTCCCCCAAGGGGGCATTGATGCTCATGAAACACCAGAAGAGGCCTTATTTAGGGAACTTAAAGAAGAAATTGGTTTACTGCCTGAACATGTGGAAGTGCTGGCATGTACAAGGGGTTGGCTAAGGTACCGTTTGCCTAAGCGAATGATTCGCCAAGGTCAGCAACCTTTGTGTATTGGGCAAAAGCAAAAATGGTTTTTGCTGCGCATGTTAGCGCCAGACGCTGCCGTTCAAACAGCAACCACTAATAGCCCTGAGTTTGATGCGTGGGAATGGGTTAGTTATTGGTACCCTGTAAATCAAGTGGTGTCCTTTAAGCGAGAAGTTTATCGCCGTGCTATGAAAGAACTCTGCCTGCGTCATTCCCGGCTGGTCTACCATAATGGCTTAGTGATACCCAGCCATGCTCAGAGCTAATGATTGATAAGTAGGAACCAAACTAAATGTTGAACACCCTGCGTAAAATAATCCAAGCGGTAAGTTCTGCTGAGGATTTACAATCGGCCTTGAAGTTGGTAGTTCACCAAGTTCGACGTGCCATGCGTACCGATGTGTGCTCCATTTACCTACATTTCCCCCAAACAGATAACTTCGTACTGATGGCTACCGAGGGTTTGAATCAATCATCCATTGGCCAGGCCTGCCTACATTCTGGTAAGGGTTTAGTCGGTTTGGTTGGGATTAAAGCTGAAACCATTAACTTAAAACGCGCCGCAGACCATCCCAATTTTCACTATGTACAAGAAACCGGTGAAGAAGCCTTTAGTTCTTTTTTAGGGGTGCCGATTATCCATCACCGTAAAGTGTTGGGCATATTGGTAGTGCAACAGCGAGAAGAACGTCAGTTCGGTACTGAAGAAGAAGCCATGTTAATCACGCTTTCGGCGCAGTTGGCAGGTTTTATTGCTCACGCCGAGGCCACTGGGGGTGGTTTAAGGCAAGACACTCTCGCCGATGAAGCTAGCTTAGACGTTATGTATGAAGGTGTGAGCGGCTCTGGCGGTGTGGCTATTGGCCATGTGGCGGTTATTGCGCCTCCTGCAGATTTAGATAAAGTGCCAGATCGTCGTTGTCGCAATCCGGAAGATGACGTGGAAGCGTTTCAAGCGGCATTAGAAGCGGTGCGCCGCAAGATAAAGGTAGTTAGCCGTACATTAGCCCGCAACCTAAAAAACCAAGAACAAGAACTGTTCGAGGTGTATATGCGCATGTTGGATGACAATGCCTTAGCAGGCGAAGTGATTCAAAATATACGCCAAGGTCAGTGGGCTCAGGGGGCTTTACGTGGTGTGGTGCAGGAACATATTAATGCCTTTGAAGCCATGGACGACCCGTATCTACGAGAGCGCGCATCAGATATTCGTGATTTAGGTCGCCGTATCTTAGCTGAGCTACAACAAACCAATACAGAAGTGCGTAGCTTTGAAGAATCTACCGTACTGGTAGCCGAAGAAGTCACCGCAGCAATGTTGGCAGAAGTGCCAGCGGATAAACTTAAAGCCATCATTTCAACCTTAGGGTCTAACAACTCCCACGCTGCTATTTTAGCGCGCTCTATGGGCATTCCTACGGTAATGGGGGCGGTTGATTTCCCATACCGGCGTATGGAAGGCCAGGAAGTGGTTATTGATGGTTACGTGGGCCGCATTTATCGCAACCCTAGCCAAGACTTGCGCCGACAATACGAGCAAGCCATTGCCGAAGAAGCCTCGTTCACTAAAGAACTAGAAATTCTACGTAATGTACCGGCACAAACTCGCGACCGTCATACTATCCCTTTGTTAGTCAACACTAGCTTACCTTTAGATGTAGACCGTTCTATTGCCCAAGGAGCCGAAGGTGTAGGTTTGTACCGTACCGAGGTGCCTTTTATGATTAAAGAGCATTTCCCGTCAGAAGATGAGCAAACTGACTGCTACCGAACTCAGCTGCAAGGATTTTCACCACGGCCAGTGACCATGCGCACGTTAGACATAGGCGGCGACAAAAATTTATCTTACTTTCCAATTAACGAAGATAATCCGTTTTTGGGCTGGCGCGGTATTCGCGTCACCCTGGACCATCCAGAAATCTTTTTGGTACAAATTCGAGCCATGCTCAAGGCCAGTGAAGGCCTAGACAACTTGCGTATTATGTTGCCAATGATTACTCATATTAATGAAATTGAAGAATCTATTCGTTGGATTGATCAAGCTTTTATTGAGCTTTGTGAAGAAGGTTACAAGTTGGTTAAGCCACCGGTTGGGGTAATGATTGAGGTGCCAGCAGCCGTATATCAGGCCCGGCATATTGCCCAACGTGTTGATTTTGTTTCTGTCGGTAGTAATGATTTAACCCAGTATATTTTGGCAGTAGATCGAGATAACCCAGCTGTTGCAGATTTGTATCACACTATGCATCCAGCGGTTTTAACGGCCTTGAAGCAAGTTGTGGATGCAGCAAAAGAAGAGCAAATACCCGTGAGTATCTGTGGTGAGTTAGCAGGCGACCCTGCCGGAGCCTTACTGCTAATGGGTATGGGTTATGACAATTTGTCGATGAACGCCGCAAGTTTGCCTAAAGTGAAATCTGTTATCCGTAACTTTAACTTAAGCCAAGCCCAGGAAATGTTACAGCATGCGCTTGAGCAGACCGGCGCTGGTGGCGTACAAAAAGTGATTCAAGATCATTTAAAAGCGGCAGGATTAACGCGCCTACATAGCCGCTATGTTGACAATTAAACCCATCGCAATAACCCACATAATAACGCCGATCAAAAAGTCGAGAACCCTCCAAGACTTAGTGTTTTGAAAGAATGGCATAAGCCAGCGAGCTCCATAAGCTAACCCAAAAAACCAAATAAACGAAGCGCTCACCGCACCAAAACCAAACCACAACTTCTCGCTTCCCTCGTACTGACTACTAATGCCACCAAGCAAAACTACGGTGTCTAAATATGCGTGGGGGTTAAGTAGGCTTACACTTGCAGCCACGGTGAGCGCTTTTATAAGTGAGTATTCACTTTGGCTAGAGTCGGCTTTCATCGCGTGGCTGTTGGTGGCCGACTTAAAGGCGATCGCGCCATAAACAAGCAAAAACATCACCCCGCCTAAAGTCACCCATAACAACAAGTTTGGGTGCGCTTTAACCAGCGAACCCATACCAAAAATACCTAAACATATAAGACTGGCATCGGTGATACTGCAAAAAAGCGCCAAAATATATTGATGTTGATTACGTAAGGCCCTATTGAGTAAAAACGCGTTTTGGGCGCCAATGGCTACGATTAATCCGATACTCAGGGCAAGCCCGTTGATGAATATTAAGCTGGTGTGCATAGTGATGTTTAAGCTCAATTTAAGTCTAGCCAATGGCCATAAACTTTGCGCTTATGGGGCGGACCGTAGATAATAGCTTCTTTATTATCTAGATGCGAACCCATGATTTTTATTGCGTACATGGCCCTCGGTACCATTGCTGGAGCTTTAGCTGGGTTGTTTGGCATAGGCGGCGGCATCATTGTAGTGCCTGCTTTGGTGCTGGCATTTACCTTGCAGGGCATCGACCCTGCAGTGGTCTTTTATATGGCGGTTGCAACCTCCTTGGCAAACATTGTGTTTACCTCCCTTAGTGCTATACGTACAC
>JAQRMV010000090.1 GCA_028598985.1 Gammaproteobacteria bacterium | reverse complement strand
TAATAATAAAAGTCACGGCAAAGCATAGGGATGCAATGATCATCACCATGGCACCCAAATCGAATATTTCAAAACCCGGTTTTATAATGACCACCACGCCAACCAAGCCTAATACTACGGACACCAACTTACGCTTAGTAATAGCCTCGCCAAGAAATACGGCGGCGATAATAAGCACCCATAAAGGCACTGTGAATTCAATAGCAAAAACTTCGGCTAACGGTAGTAAGCCAATACCTATCAGCCAACTAAACTGGCCTATAAAGTGAAAAACGTTTCGCCAAAAATGTGTTTTAGTGCGCTGACTGAACATTAGTGTAGGGCGTTTAATCACATTCATAATGATTACCAACAACACAACACCCACCATACTTCGTATGGCTAGCAGTTCAAACTTGTCAATGTGTCCATCTAACTCACGAGCGGAAATAGCCATCAAACAAAATGAAGCAATAGCTCCTAACATCCACAATACAGCGCGCATGGTGTTTCCTTATGGATGTTGGCTGGCGGAACGAGGAAGGTCTGGGCTGACCAGGTGGGTTTCGTCCCGCATGGCCGATAAAACGTGCCAACCTGTGGTCGTAGCACCCCATAGAAGGCCTACAACAACACCAGCATCCATAATCGGACGCCACGGCTGAGGCAGGTTCACCGCAATCAGAATAAAGATCAGCACCATAATAAGAATGCTGTAAGAAATGATGAGCCGCTTCTTAGATGCATAAATGAAACCCATAGCGTATAAAGGTGCCAGTGCCACCAGCCATAATTTTGGGTTTTTTTGCAACCACACTAAACGTGCGGCAACACGAGGAGAAAATGCCCTTTGGAAACCTTTGTAACCTTCGGTGTAAGCCATAAACATGACCCACACAACCAAAGCTACCCAGTGCCAGACGTGCGCTGGATAAAGAAAAAACTCTAAGGCAATGTTAGATAAGCGCACCACAGAAACTAGCAGCAACCCGATAACACCTATACTGCCCCAAACAAACCCAATGCGACCTAACATGAATAATGAACCTAAACCCGAAAAAGAGGCCGCATTCTATCACACAGCCCTTTCCTGTGCGCCTTTGACAGGCCATAATGTGTTTCTTGTATATTTTCCAGATTCTCCCCATGCGTCGTAGACCTCGTCCAGTTCGTAATATTGACCATTCCATCCCCTCGCCGTGTATTAAGGTGTGCCTATTTAAGAAGGATGAACTAGTCTGTAAAGGCTGCTATCGAAGCCAAGATGAAGTGAGGAATTGGATGATCATGAGCAAAGACGAGAAGCTAGCCTGTCTCGCACAGATTGAGCTTAGGCAGTCGAAATAATCGACCTACCCTAAGCCGACAAAAACCGTTTCTTGCGGCGGTAAGGAAACACGTCCTTCACTTGACCGTCTTCAATGTCTCTTTGTAAAGACTGCCAATAATCCGCGTCAAAAATATCACTATGAATTTGCCGGAAGATCTTGGCGATGCGAGGTCTACCCGCTAAAAACACATGGAACTCTTCAGGAAATACATCATCTGGCCCCACCGAGTACCATGGTTCACTAGCCAGCTCCTGCTCTGGATACATGGCTTCAGGGATGTTTCGAAAGTTACATTCCGTTAGGTAGCAAATTTCATCATAATCGTAAAAAACCACCCGACCATGACGGGTTACGCCAAAGTTCTTAAATAGCATGTCGCCTGGAAATATATTGGCTGCTGCCAACTGTTTGATGGCATTACCGTATTCATCTATAACATCATACAGCTGATCATCACTTGCCGTGTCGATGTAGATATTAAGCGGTATCATACGACGCTCTACATAGAGCTGCTCAATTACCACATATTCATCCACAATTTGGATCATGCTCGGCGCCACGGCGAACAGTTCGTCAATCAACTCTTGTGAAAAGCGGTGTTTAGCAAAAGCAAAGTGTTTAAATTCTTGAGTATCGGCCATGCGCCCTACTCGATCATGGACTTTTACCAAGCGATACTTTTCTTTTACCACGGCTTTGCTCATGGATTTGGGGGGTGCAAACTTGTCCTTAATAATCTTAAATACAATGTCTAAGGATGGCAGTGTAAATACACTCATTACCATGCCTTTTATGCCAGGTGCGATGATAAACTGGTCTTCAGACATTTCCATATGGTTCAGATAATCACGCATGAATACAGACTTTCCATGCTTAAAAAAACCAATATTAGTGTAAAGTTCTGCCAAAGGTTTGGCCGGCAACACTTGTTGTAAAAAGCCTACAAACTCCGATGGCACAGGGGCTTCAACCATAAAATAAGAGCGGGTAAAGCTAAATATAATACTTACATCATCTGCATCGGTGATTAACGTGTCGGTATAAATACCTTGGCTTTCATCATTCAACAGCGGGATCACAAAGGGCTGTCTGTGGTCGGGATTAACTAATTGACCTACTAGATAAGCGCCTTTATTACGATAAAAAACAGACTTTAATATTTGTACCTTAGTCTCGGTATTGATAGCTATACGTGTGTCTGTATTTTCTTTAATGTTACGAACCAGATTAACCACATCTAGGCGTTTATTAGCATAAGGCACACAGAAACTGTAGTCCTCTAATATTTCACCTACCATGTTAACTACTCCCATGGACGGGTAATATTCACGGTACATATCTTGGGCTAGCTCTTTAGGCGCTACGTCTACAGAGCTAAATAAAAACATCCGATGTTCACGCAGCGCTCGGTGGCGGAAAGTACGGCAAAATATAGAGTTATAAAACGTTTCGGCAAGTTCTGGATCGGTGCGCTGAGTCATTAATTTCTCAAATTCAGCCTTAACCCCTACCCAATCTCGTGCATGTTCTTGTTCTAAATGCTCATCACTGCGAAATTGCGCTACCCTTTGTGTGACTTCATTAACCATTTCACCATAAAGGTCAATACGTTGCATACCACTGGCTTGTACGTCTTGCCATAGAGCTTTTTCAAATCGTTGTCTTGCACCTGAGGAAATTTGTTCAAATTGGTTTCTATATTCAGTAAAACCGGCATCAACAATTTGGGCAATTTGATTAGCTTGTTGCCTATTCAGGGGCATACACAATCCTTTTCTTATTCACAATGCCTTAGAGTTTAGGCGATGTTGTTTAGCAATAATTCTATCCAACACCCGAGCTACGGCAATAAAAGCAAACGTGCCTGTGACAAAACTAACGGCTCCAAAGCCCCTACTACAGTCCATCTTAGCTCCTGCTACATTAGCACTTTTAGCCCAATCCACGCTCCCATCAGGCTGAGGGTAATGCAACTGTTCAGTTGAACATACGCATTCAATACGGAACCGACTTTTAAGGTTTTTACTAAAGCCATATTGGCTTCGTAAAACAGACCTCAACTTAGCAGCCAATGGGTCTACCCGTGTCATTGCCAGATCCACAATCTTAACTTGACTAGGATCCCGTTGGCCACCTGCGCCACCAATAGTAATAATAGGTAATCGCCGGCGTTTGCACCACGATACCATCATGGCTTTCGCTTTAATTGAATCGCAGGCATCAATAATATAATCGTAGTTTTGGTCTAAACAAGACTCTAGATTAGTTTCGCCAACAAACTCTTCTATTAAATTAACCTTACAGTGAGGGTTGATGTCTTTGATGCGTTCGGCCATCACATCAATCTTGGCTTGTTCCACTGTGGACAGCAATGCCACCAACTGCCGATTGATATTGGATTCTGCCACATCATCCATATCAATTAAGGTGATTTGACCCACACCAGAACGGGCTAAGGCTTCGGCCACCCAAGTGCCCACACCACCGATGCCCACTACACAAATATGAGCTTTGCGTATCACCTTGTAGTCTTCTACACCATATAATCGTTCGACACCGTCGAAAGCCTGCTGTTGTTGAGTCATTAATTCAATTGCATGTCTATGAAACTTAGAGGTATTGTACCTTCTTGCAACAGGTTTCGACCAGAATTAGCGTGCTTTTTTGCTATAAATAAGGCCCCATTTTGAGCTATCAAATTCCACAATTACACGGCAACGATTTAGAGCTAACGCTTGAAATTAAGAATAGTCGCTTTATTGCCAATTTGCGTCACACGGCAGGCCGCGGCGAGTGCAATATTCATTTAAGCGATATGCGTAAAAAATACCCAGATGCAAGCCATCATTGTTGGGCGGTAGTGGCTGCAGCGCCACAGGATAGTACTTATTACGGATTAAGTGATGCAGGAGAACCCTCAGGAACTGCAGGAAAACCAATGCTTCAAGTACTAAGCCACTGTGGTCTTGGTGAAGTGAGCGTAGTGGTATGCCGTTATTTTGGCGGTACAAAATTAGGGACCGGTGGTTTGGTGAAAGCCTATTCCGACGCGGTAAAATTGGTGGTGGAAGCTTGCCCACGACAAACCAAACGCTTGTTTAGTCACATTAAATTAAGCTGCCCTTATGACCTCAGTGGCCGTATTGAACATTTGTGTCAAAAACATGAGGCTGTTATTGATGAGCGAATATATACCAATAATCTTACCTTGATGTTGGTCATACCGACAGAAAATGTTGCAGCCCTAGAATTGGATCTGGGGCCATTACCATTTGCCAATATTCTACTCAAGGATACTGTTTTGTAGCTAAGATGATTCCATCGACTATTTTTTCACAAACTGCGATTTTAGCTTCATTGCACCCACTCCTGGAATTTTGCAGTCGATGTCATGGTCGCCATCAACAAGACGAATGCCCTTCACTCTGGTGCCCACTTTAACCACC
>JAQRMV010000009.1 GCA_028598985.1 Gammaproteobacteria bacterium | reverse complement strand
TTTGTTGTGACATTTATTCCACTACTCCGTCATGTTAAAGCTTAAGTTTGCCACATTCTTGGGGTCAAACGTAACGATTCTGTAAAGCATTGCTGTATTTAGTTAAACTCGAGCTCTAAGGTTTGAAAAACATCCTATTATCAAGCTAATATAGCTCTCAGTGTATATTCGTGTTGTATTTTTATTCACCCTCTGATGGCCATGTTGCACGCTATGATATCCATTCACGCAGTTGTTAACTTACTTCACCTATTTTTGTTACGCTGGAGTCAACAATTTGTTGTTGTCATTTGTTCTATCGGTATCGTTATTGCGCCCCAAGCAACGGCAGACAAAAAAGAAAATGACAATTTATTGCAGGTTCAATTCACCGAACAGCACGGCCTATTAACCCAAGAAATTATCAAATTACTTGAACAGCGCCATTACCAACCTCGAATCATAGATGACGTATTCGCTCGTGATGTTTTCACCAGCTATATCAAATTATTAGACCCTCAACATATTTACCTTAGCAACAGTGACCTTGCTCCTTTTAAGTTCCTCAATGAAGATTTAGATGACCTTCTTGTTGCAGGCAATTTAGAGGCTATGGCCCAGCTGTATAATCTGTTGCAGCAAAGGCGTTTAGAATTCATCAACTTTAGTTTAGCGCTATTAACCAAAACAGAACCTATATTTAATTTCGAATTGCTCGAATACATCAGCACATCACCTTATGACGAGCCACGATTAGATGATACCCAAGCTTTAAACAATGCTTGGCGTAAGCAACTTAAAAATGAGTTTATCAATGGGCAACTTAGTGGAGAAAGCATAAGTGAAATACAACATCGCCTGCAAATACGATACACCAGCATGCGTAAGCGTATCGCCCAAGTAGAACTAAGGGACGCCTATCAGGCAGTGAGCAATAGCATTACTACGGTAACAGACCCGCATACAACGTATCTCTCTCCACGCAACGTGGAAGACTTCAATATTGACATGAGCTTGTCTTTAGAAGGCATAGGGGCAGTATTACAACGCGATGAAGACTATACCAAGGTGATACGTCTAGTCGCAGGAGGGCCGGCCGACAAAGCGGGCGACCTACAGGCTTCTGATTATATCGTCGGCGTGAGCCAAAACGGTGAAACCATACAGGAAATCCTCGGCTGGCGGCTGGATGATGTTGTAGATCAAATAAGAGGGCCGAAAGGTTCTTTAGTTAACCTACAAATCATTCCTGGCGGTGATTTACAACAGGCAAGAAAAACCATCCAAATTCGTCGTAACAAAGTTAACCTCGATGACCAAGCAGCTAAAAAATCTATAATTGAAGTTGAAACCAATCAAGGTATTCGTAAAATAGGTGTGATCACCTTACCCACTTTTTATATGGATTTTGCAGCAGCACAACGGGGCGATCCCAACTACCGTAGCACTACCCGCGATGTATATAATCTTATTCAGGAGCTCAAGAGTGATTCTGTAAGCGGTATAGTCATAGATTTGCGTAACAATGGTGGTGGATCTCTACGAGAAGCTAATCAACTTACCGGTTTGTTCATTGAAACAGGCACTATCGTTCAAGTACGTTATGCAGATGGTGTTATTGAGAAGCAAATGGACAGAAACCCTCTATTGGCTTATCACGGCCCTTTGGTAGTGTTAGTCAATCGGTATAGCGCATCGGCTTCAGAAATTTTTGCGGCGGCAATGCAGGATTATAAAAGAGCACTCATCGTTGGCAGCCAAACTTACGGCAAAGGGACTGTACAAACATTTGGTGACCTTTCTAGCGGTCAAATTAAATTTACACAGGCTAAGTTCTACCGCGTCTCAGGGGCCAGCACTCAGCATCAAGGCGTATTCCCCGACATTAGATTACCAAGTTTAGACGATCCCACCAAAGTAGGTGAAAGTAGCCAGGATCATGCACTCAAATGGGATCAAGTTAAGGAAATCAAGCACAATCGATACTTTGCATTTGAGCGCATAATTCCTAAGCTTAAAGAACAACAAGAACTACGCCAAAAAAGCAATGTAGACTGGCAATACACATTGGCATTAGCTGAACATTCTCAAAAAAGACCAGCTCTAGTCAGCCTTCATTTGGGCCAACGTGAACAACGCTGGCAACAGGAGCAAGATTGGTATTTATCTCACATTAATTCGCTACGTTTGGGTCACAACCTAGACCCCGTAGAAAAAGCTGAAGACCATGAGTTTGATTATGATGATGCACAAAAAGATCCTTATATCTTAGCCGGGGCCGAGGTAATTGCAGACTGGATTGATCTGGCTCGTTAATAATGAGCTCAACGCATTTCAATAATTAAATCAGCTCTAAAACCGGCTCGCTCAATGCTGAAAGCTGCTCTCTTAACTCCAAAATATGTTCGCCCCAGTAGCGTTCGGTATTAAACCAAGAAAAACTATGGGGAAAAGCAGGGTCTTGCCAACGACGAGCTAACCAGGCGGCGTAGTACAACATTCTCAAGGTGCGTAGTGGCTCTATGAGCATTAGTTCTTGTGGATTAAAGTCATAAAATTCATTGTACCCTTCTATAATTTCAGACAGCTGTAAACGCTGTCGATCACGCTCCCCTGACAATAACATCCATATATCCTGAATGGCTGGAGCCATGCGGGAGTCGTCAAAATCTACAATATGTGGAGCGTCATCCCGCCACAACAGATTGCCGCCATGGCAGTCGCCGTGAACTCGAATATAACTAACCCCTTTGGCTTGCGCAAAAGCGGTGTCGATACGGACTAATAAGTCTGCCGTTAAGCTATCGTATGCTGATTTTAATTCTCGAGGAATGAAGTTTTTACTGACAAAATTTACACTATCATGGCCAAAGGTTTGTGGGTCTATAATCGGCCTATATTTATAGGCCTCCACTGCACCTAGAGCATGTATCCTCCCCAGTAACCGGCCCATAGTGTATAAATTATCTAGGTCATCTAATTCTGGTCCATGACCACCCTTGCGCTCAAATAACGCAAAGCTAAATTCCTCATAGCTAAGTAGACTTTTACCTTGGCCATTAATGAGAGGAGGTACAACGGGGAGTTCATACTCTGACAAGGCCAAACTAAATTGATGTTCTTCGTGTATTTGCGCATCCGTCCATCGTTGCGGCCTATAGAATTTAGCGATGACAGGCGCGGTTTGATCTTCCAAGCCAACCTGATAAACACGGTTTTCGTAACTATTTAACGCCGATATGCGTCCATCACATATGTAGCCCTGACTTTCTACCGCGTCCATAATATAGCTAGGGGTGAGTACCGAGAATGGATGGTTTTTAATGCTCATAATGACTGGTAACTAGTAATTTGTAGGTGGAGTATACCCTAAGACCCCTAGGCCATCTGTTATTTAGACCTGCGTCAGTCATCTCACGCTGTCCAAAAAAAATATTCCTAAAATATTACCTCAACCAATGATAGATTAAGGTTATCTTTATCAGCACTAAAAACAGAGGAAAACCTTTGTCTAATCTAAGTTTAGGTCCGTATAATAATGTCATATTAAGCCAGTAACATCGGAATACCCGAATGACAGAAAAGAGTGCACTGCAGTTTCCCATTAGCGAAGCACCCGACATGGGCCAGCCACTGGCCGTAGCTGACGGCGTATATTGGCTGAGAATGCCCCTGCCCTTTTCTTTGAACCATATTAATTTGTGGTTATTGGAGGATGAGGCCGGATGGACTATTGTCGATACGGGTATTAACACCCAAACGTGTAAGAAATTATGGCAGCAGGTATTTGACACACACCTTAAGGGCAAACCTGTGCATCAGCTTATTGTCACTCATTTACATCCAGATCACGTGGGTTTAGCCGGTTGGATTTGTGAGACTTGGGGTCTAACATTACAGATGTCCCGTACGGATTACATGGCCTGCAGGGTACTTATGTCTGATACGGGAAAACCAGCACCTCAAGCGGCAATTGATTTCTATAAAGCTGCTGGTGTCAATGATGAGCAATTGGAATCATACAAAAAGAAATTTGGCGGCTACGGAAAAGGCATCTATGCCATGCCTAATAGCTTTATGCGCCTAGAAGATGGTGGTCAGGTCACTATGGCAGGCCACACCTGGGAAATCATTGTAGGCAAAGGCCATGCGCCTGAACATTTATGTCTATACTGCCCCGTCCTCAACGTCTTTATTGCCGGTGACCAATTGCTGCCTACCATCTCGTCCAATATAAGCGTTTGGCCTACAGAACCTTACTCAGATCCGCTAAAAGAATGGCTTGATTCATGTGCAATGTTACAACAACGCATTCCTGGTGATGTGTTAGTATTACCGTCTCACGGACAAGTATTTTTTGGTGCTCATCAACGCTTACAGAGGCTTATCGATGGCCATGAAAAGTCCCTTGTGAAGTTGCTTGAAGCATGCCTAGTACCACAACGAAATGTGGATTTATTTAGTCATCTTTTTCGTCGCCCAATCACCGACGATGTACTTACATTGGCGGTCGGTGAAACACAAGCTCATATCAATTACTTAGTTGCCAAAAACAAACTTAAAATTAGCTCCAATAATGGTGCAATTTGGTACCAAACCGTTTAATAGAAGACCCATTATATGCACATTATTACCCTTAACTTTGAACCCGTTGAATTATTTAAAATCTTGAAATTTGAGTCTATTGTAGGTAGTGGTGGCGAAGCTAAAACTCGTATCAGCGAAGGCTTAGTTAAGGTTAACGGCGAGATAGAAACCCGTAAAAGTCGTAAAATGCTCAGCGGCGACACCATCGAATTTGAAAAACGCCACTATGAGCTAAAGTTACTTTAGTATATGAACATAAGCCGCTTCTTTAATCCTGCTCATATAAGTGCTGGATTTATTGCACCCTTGGTAGGTTACACCAGTTCTGCAGCTATTATTTTTCAAGCCGTTAATAGTATGGGAGCTAGCGACGCTATTGTTACCAGTTGGTTCTTGGCTTTAGGCATAGGCATGGGGTTATCGACCCTCGGCCTTTCACTATTTTATAAACAACCCATTCTCACTGCATGGTCCACTCCAGGCGCTGCGATATTAGTCACCAGTCTGGCCGGCGTGTCTATGGCAGAGGCCATTGGCGCCTTTGTATTATGCTCTGTATTCATCACTTTAGTTGGATTGTCAGGTTGGTTTGATCGCATTATGAACTACTTACCGCCTTCTATTGCTGCGGCAATGCTAGCCGGTGTTCTGCTACCCTTTGCTATGCACATGATTATGTCTTTGGCGTCTCAACTGACGTTAGTTTTAATGATGATGTTAACGTTTTTTGTCAGCCGTGTGGTGTTTCCAAAAGTTGCGATAATGGTGACTTTAATAGTAGGTGCTTTTATAGCTACTTTTCAAAACTTAATTGTTTGGCAAGATGTGAGTTTACAAGTTTCTAGCCCTATTTGGACTACACCCGAATGGTCTCTCTCCGCAACGATTGGCGTAGCCATCCCATTATTTATCGTTACTATGGCTTCTCAAAATGTACCTGGCATTGTGGTTTTACGTAGCCACGGATATAACGCCCCGGCCGCACCGTTAATTACTTGGACCGGAATTACTGGGGTGCTAATGGCTCCATTTGGTGGCTTTGCCTTTAACCTAGCCGCAATCATGGCTTCTATTTGCATGGGCAAAGAAGTGGATGCAGACCCAACACAGCGTTACCGTTCTAGTGTATGGGCTGGCATATTTATCGTTGCGACTGGAATATTCGCTGCCAGTTTAACAGGGTTATTTAATAGCATGCCCGAAGCTTTGGTCGTTACCATTGCTGGGTTAGCTTTGCTTGGCACCATTAGCAGCAGCCTTAACACAGCATTGGAGACAGCAACAGAACGTATTCCTGCCGTGATTACTCTAGTTACAACCGCTTCAGGTATGGTGATGTGGGGCATCGGTAGTGCATTTTGGGGTTTAGTTTTAGGTTCGCTGTCGTTATTAATTCAGCACTATATCACTCGCCTTACGCCCAAAACATCGCAGTAAGGTGTCATAGACTAAGCAGGTAAATAAGCGCTACTATCTACTACCCACATATCAATCCTTCCCATGCTGTCACCATGAAAACCGTATATTCTCCTGACCACAGACTTCGTAATGCAAAAACAGAACTGACCGGCGGCCAACTAGTGACGCCCTTCGAGTGCCCCCAGCGGGTGGATTATGTTTTGGCCGCCATTGCAGCCCAACATCTAGGTGATATTATTGCTCCTTCGCAATGGCCACGGGCATTAATTGAAAAAGTGCACAATCCAGATTATTTACGTTTTTTAGACTCCGCTTGGCAACTCTGGATCCAAGCCGGAAACCAAGGCGAGGCAATGCCCAACATTTGGCCTTCCCGCTCCATGCCAAGCCAACGCATCCCCAACCATATTGACGGTCAACTAGGTCACTATAGTTTGGCGGGGGAAACCAGCATTAGCTTAGGCACCGCAGAAGCCGCTTGGGTTTCTGCCAAGGTTGCATTATCTGGTGCCCAGCTCATAAGTCAAAGTGAAGGCAGCGCATTCTCTTTATGCCGGCCACCGGGACATCACGCCTCTCGAGATCAATTTGGCGGCTATTGTTTTATTAACAACGCCGCTGTAGCTACACAAAAATTACTGGATGACGGCGCCCAAAAAGTTGCTATTTTGGATGTGGATTTTCATCACGGTAACGGCACTCAAGACATATTTTATCAACGCGACGACGTGTTATTTTGCTCTATTCACGGTGATCCAATGGAGGCTTTTCCATATTTCTTAGGTTTTTCCGATGAGACAGGGCAAGACCAGGGACAAGGATTCAACCTGAATTTACCTTTACCTAGAGGCACTCCTTATTCTGTTTGGAAAAACGCCCTGACTACTGCCCTTGCCAAAATCAGTGGTTTCAGAGCAGATGCTTTAGTGATTTCTTTGGGTGTAGATACCTTTGAAAATGACCCAATTAGCTTTTTCAAACTAAAAAGTGATGACTTTCTTGATATGGGCATGAACATTGCCAAAGCCGGTTTGCCTACCTTATTTATTATGGAAGGTGGTTATGCCGTAGAAGAGATCGGAATCAATACTGTTAACGTTCTCAAGGGTTTTGAAAACCTCACTTTATAGTCACTATTTGGCCTATTATTCAGGCATCAAATAGGGCAAGATGGGTTTTTTCCAACTTACAATAAGAGAATAATTTCATGCTTTCAGTTAATTCCTACTTCAACGACAATGTTAAGTCCATCGCCTTTCAAGGCAAAACCCTCTCCACTACAGTGGGTGTAATGGATATTGGAGAGTTCACTTTTGGCACCAATCAATATGAAGTAATGACCATCATTGACGGCGAACTAGAAGTGAAATTGCCGGGTACGCAAAGCTGGAATACCTTCACAAACGGCGATCAGTTTGAAGTAGAAGCCAACAGCAGTTTTGAAGTAAAAGTAGTCCGTCAAACCGCTTACCACTGCACCTACCAATAAGCCTACTCTCTACCCCTTGTAATTACAGCATCTGTCATTATATTAGATATATCTAAATTAATTTAAGGCCAATACTCATGACTTCAATTACCAGCCGCTGCCCCCATTGCCAAAAAAATAACCGCGTACCTTCAGAAAGAGTCAACGATGATGCTAACTGCGGCGTTTGTAAACAACCGCTATTCTCAGGCAAGCCAATTGCAGGTACTGCTGCCAATTTCAACTCACTCATACAAGGCGAAAAACCGGTGGTGGTCGATTTTTGGGCACCGTGGTGCGGCCCTTGCGTTGGGTTTGCTCCAGTATTTGAGCAAGCAGCCAATACGCGGTCTGATCAACTTAGGTTTATAAAAGTAGACACCCAAGCCGAACAAATGCTCGGGACTCAATACAATATACGTAGCATTCCTACCTTAATGGTGTTCAAAAATGGTAAGGTCATAGATCAACTCAACGGTGCCCTGCCTCAACAACAATTTGACCAATGGTTAAACTCTGCCATGAACAAGTAATACTATACTTGCTAGGGATCAAAGGACTATGAAGAAACTCAAAAACGAAAAAGAACTACTGAAAAAAGCCATCGCTCTTGGTGGTGTTTATGCCAAAAAACGCGGCGTGGCTCAATTTGAAGCCACGGACTCTGCCGCTAATAAAATCGAATACATATATCGGCTTTTGGTACACGATAAACTCATCCAACCGTTACCCGAAGACCAAATCTCTCAACCCAGTATGCAACACAAGCTAGCTTTGTGGGTTGATCGTCAAATTAATCCCTAATGTCAATATTTGCTGTCGCTTCAGCCTACACACCTAAGGACTGTCCGTGCAAGATCTCATTAAAATAATCAACTTCGTCAAAGAAATTGATCAACTCAAAGCCGTATTAAGAAAAACCCGCCCCTATGGCATGGAACGCTACGAAAATTCTGCTGAACACTCTTGGCAAGTGACTCTTACGGCCTTAATGCTAAAGGATTATGCTGCACAGCCTGTTGATATCAACCGGGTGTTACGCATGTTATTAATCCATGATCTATGCGAAATTGATACCGGTGACATTATTGTCTACCATGCTGTGGGTGCAGAGCATGAAGCCGCAGAAGCCGCCGCAACAGAACGTATTCTGGGCATGCTTCCCAATGATATGGGAGACGAATTTATTGTTTTATGGCATGAATTTGAGGCCGCACAAAGTGCTGACTCTCAATTTGCTAAGGCTTTAGATAGAGCCTTGCCGTTAATGCATAATTTGCATGACAACGGCCACAGCTGGAAGGCCCATGGCATTACCTTAGAGCAAGTCAAGGCCATCAATGGTGGACGCATTAACAAAGGCTGTCCTAAGCTTTGGGAGCTATTAGAGCCTATGGTAGACGATGCTCAAATCAAAGGCTGGCTCAGTTAGACCCATCCCGCGTAAGCTGGTAGAATACGCCACCCATTTTTACTAGTAGTTTATTTCTGTGATCACTACCGCAAACATCACCATGCAGTTCGGCGCCAAGCCACTCTTCGAAAACATCTCAGCTAAATTTGGCAATGGCAATCGCTATGGTCTTATTGGTGCTAATGGTTGTGGAAAATCCACTTTTATGAAGATACTGAGTGGAGAGTTAAAGCCCTCTAGCGGCAATATTTCTATCACTCCTACCGACACTATCGGCACCTTAAGTCAAAACCAATTTGCCTTTGAAGAATATTCAGTGATCGATGCCGTTATTATGGGTGATAGCCGGTTATGGGAAGTAAAGCAAGCCAAGGATGCCATTTATAATCAGCCAGAGATGACTGAAGAAGATGGCATGAAAGTAGCTGATTTAGAAGTTGAGTTTGCTGAAATGGACGGTTACAGCGCCGAAAGTCGAGCGGCTGAAATTCTGACCCAGGCCGGTATTGAAGAGGCATTTCACTGGGGCTTAATGTCCCAAGTGGCACCCGGTTGGAAATTACGTGTTTTACTTGCCCAAGCCCTGTTTGCTGATCCAGACATATTGCTGCTGGACGAACCCACTAACAACTTGGACATTGCCACCATTAATTGGTTGACTCAAGTACTAAATCAGCGCCGTAGTACCATGATCATCATTTCCCACGATCGTTACTTCCTTAACTCGGTATGTACCCACATGGCCGACATAGATTACGGCGAACTACGCATTTATACAGGTAACTACGAAGCCTATTCTCAGGCTGCTAATTTAGTTCAAGAACAATTGCACTCCGAAAATGCAAAGAAAAGTGCTGAACGTGAGGAGTTGCAGCAATTTGTTGCACGCTTTTCTGCCAACGCATCCAAGGCCAAACAAGCCACTTCAAGGGCCAAACGTCTAGAAAAAATTCAACTTGACGAAGTAGTAGCTTCTAGTCGTGTTTCACCCTACATAACATTCCAACCCCATAAAAAATTACACCGACAAGCACTGGTTCTAGAAAAACTAAGCCACGGTTATGAGGGTACAACCTTATTTGAAAACGGCAACGTTATTCTTGAAGCAGGAGCCAAGCTTGCCGTTATTGGCGAAAATGGCGTGGGTAAGACCACTTTTTTACGCTGCCTAGTTGAACAGATAAAAGCCAACTCTGGAGTGCTTAAGTGGTCTGAAAATGCCGTACTCGGTTATTGTCCTCAAGACAGTAGCGACGATTTTGATTGCGATGTGACACTGTTCGATTGGATGTCTCAATGGCGCACCCCCAAACACGATGATCTCATCGTAAGAGGTATGTTAGGTCGCTTATTATTCACTGCAGACGACTATCTAAAGAAAGTAAAGGTGTGCTCTGGTGGTGAAAAAAACCGCTTATTATTTGGCAAACTCATGATGCAAGACACTAACGTGTTGATCATGGATGAACCTACCAACCACTTAGACATGGAAGCCATTGAATCTCTTAACATGGCGCTCAAGGCCTATACTGGCACCCTAATATTCGTCAGCCATGACCGTGAATTTGTATCGTCATTAGCTACCCGTGTGGTGGAAATTAAAGATCAAAAAGTGATCGATTTTCAAGGCACCTACAGCGAGTACTTGGCTAAACAAACAGTAGAGAATAGCTGAGCCATCTGCGCCTTAAGGTTTACAAAACCCTACCGCCAAACAACTTCCTCCGGGCGTATAACTTAGTACTCCATTGGTATCAATATTTGGCGTTAGTGTGAAGGTATAATTGCCTGTGTTGCTGGAGCCTGTCCCAGTAATGATACCTGAAGAAGTGGTTAGCGAGACCCCTTGAGTATTAGTGCTGGATTTAGGAGAAGTGATTGCCAGTTCAGAAAAACTATCACAAGATTGAATGCTTTCTCCGGATTGCATCAAACAAGCTGATTGGGCTATTCGCACCGAATGGCTTTGCTGCACCACTTCCATAAAGCGAGTTTTTTGCAGATAGCTTTGATAAGTGGGCACCGCGAAAGCGGCTAAAATCCCTATTAAGGCCACTACCAGAAGCAATTCTAGTAGAGAAAACCCGTTCCTGTAATAAGTTGCTTTTATCTCCTCAGCCAGTTTACTGTCTATGTAATACAACACATACGCTCCAATAGATATTTGAGTACCTTATAAATATAGCTCAAATTTCAGGCTTTGCTGATGGCGCGCAGAACCATGCACTATCTAACCATGTGTTGTCTAGTCCTGCTGTTCGGCAGACTCTAACAAAGCACTTGAAAAATCATTTTCTAACTCATCTCCAGGGATTGCATATGCGCCACTAGCCCAAGCCCCTAAATCTAATTGCTGGCAGCGTTCGCTACAAAAGGGTCTATGTATATTGCTCGGATTCCAAACAAGCGTTTTTTGACACTGAGGGCATGGATACTGACTCATAATTAACCTTCTACCATATGAATAAGATGCTGATGTAGTTGTAAAACTTGTTTTGTTAGGTGCGGTAAATCAGACTGATTATCCAACACCCATTGAGCCTTCTCCAAACGTTTCTGGCGCGGCATTTGGCTGGCTATAATGGCATCTATTTGAGCCATAGAATTGTCGTCACGGCAACTGGCTCGCTGTCTTTGTAAAGTTTGTGTTGTATCAACCACCACCACAAAATCGGTCTTTTCATGTTGCCTGGTTTCTAATAACAAAGGCGATTCTAAAACAACATAAACGCTATTGCTGTTATTAGCCGCAGCAAGCTGCATATCAATAGCGGTGTCCATAATAGGATGAAGCAAAGCTTCCAACCATTGTTTTTCAGCCTGATCAGTAAAGATCAGCCGACGCAAAGCCGACCTATGTAAGCTGCCATTATCTTGCAATACATCACTACCAAAATGTTTGGCTATTTGTGTTAACGCAAAACTCCCAGGAACCACCACTTCCCTAGCCACTTGATCAGCATTAACCACCGTAATACCTAAGGTTTGGAGTTGTGTGCTAACTGCGCTTTTACCGCTGCCAATACCGCCGGTCAGACCCACTATCATATGAACAATCACTCAAAAATAACAGCATTCATTATATCAGCACAAATGCCTGGTCACATCATTTGCCCCATTTCAAACAACGGTAAATAAAGTGCCACTAAAATAAAACCCACAAACACAGCCACAAAAATAAGCAATGCTGGTTCCAACAATTGTTCCAACCAAAGGCTCTGGTCTACAACTTGCACTTCGTAATAACGATGCAATTGAGAAAAGCTTAAACCCAACGAACCCGTAGCCTCACCCACTCGAATCAATTGTAACGCTTGCGGCTGCCACGCCATGTGCAAGATTACTTGGCTTAAACGTTGTCCCTGATGGAGTTGGGCTGCTGCATTATTAAGGCTTTGCGATACTTCACGCCAAGCACTACTATTGGCAGCCAGCTTTAAACCATCCAACAAAGGAATACCTGCATTGAGGGTAATTGACAAAACCAAAAACAATTCGGCCTGACTGTGCAAGTACATCAACCTTCCAATTCCAGGCATACGCCAAAGGAGAACTTCCAACCGGGGCCTTGTCAATGACCAGGACCACAGCCCAACAAACAAGGCATATGTTAGCACCAGAAGCATGGTGATATTAAAAAAATGAGTTTGAGCCTGAACAGACAATATCAATATCCACTGGGTAATCATTGGCAGTTCACTTTGCCCAATGACATATAGCTCTGCGACCTGAGGAACCACCCAATAGATAATCAATAAGCTCACCATCAAACCGCTACATAAGGTAACAAGTGGCATAAATAAACTACGCAAGAAGCGCCGCTTGAGGGTTAGCTGTTGCGCTTGCTGATGATGTATTTTAGTCAGCAGCTCTCCTAATTCACCACTCGCCTCCCCCGCGGCAACTAACTGCACTAATGTATTGGAAAAAACACCACTTTGCGCAAGCGCTTGAGAAAACCCTGTACCCTTTAGTAATGCATTTTTTAACAAAATAAGTTCATAACGTAGCCGCACAGGCGCCTTGTCCAAATGAACCAAGCTTATACAATCTAACAACGGCAGGCCGGCACATAGCAATTGAGACCATTGCCCTAATAACGCTTGTAGGTGATTATGATGTATGCGTTTTGGCCAATATCGTTGCCAGGGCCACAAACGTTGGCATTGGGTTAATTGAATGCCCTCTGAAGCCAACAGAGCATGTAATAACAATTTACTTGAACACTGGCGTACATCACTATGCTGAATATGCTTTGCATCCAAGCCATACCACATCCACCACTGCCACATTACCAAGTGACCCGATTCACTTCCGCAACACTGGTATGGCCAGAAAGAACACGCCAAAAGCCTTGCCGCCTTACCCCTGCATCATATTCTATCTTTGTAACGCGACGCTGGGCCACTGAGTCTCGCTTAGCCTGATCCATAAGCATTAGATCAAATACGCCAAAACGCCCCTTATAGCCACCATGACATGCCTCACAACCCTCTGCTATGCAGGGGTTGATAGGACCAAAGCAATCATCGTAGCTATCCATGGCGTCAATCCACTCTTGGCCTGTGATATTGTCTAGCATTGATTGTGTCATGGGCTGTTTACATTGCTCACACAAACGCCTAACTAGGCGCTGGTTAATGATTAAGCTTAAACAATAGCTCAGTGATAACATATCGACCCCTAGGCCATAGCACCGGTGTATGGCCTCACTAATACTGCTGGTATGCATAGAGGTCAATAATAGATGTCCAGTTTGTGCAGCCTTTATGGCTACATCAGCACTATCATAATCACGCAATTCCCCTAGCATAATAACATCTGGATCTTGGCGTAAAAGAGCTTTAAGAATATGTGAAAACGATAATTTAATGACTTCATTTACCGCCACTTGATGTACACCAAACAAAGCCACTTCTACCGGATTTTCTGCACTAACGATATTGATTAGCGGCGTTTGGAGCTGTTTTAAACAGCTATACAAAAACATTGATTTGCCGCTACCCGTGGGGCCAGTGACCAATATCAACCCTTGGGGCTTACTCAATTGAGTTTTAATAATTTTTAATTGCGAAGCTGACAGTCCTTGATGCTCAATATCTATGTTTTGTTGTTGCCACTGCAACCTTAAAACTAATTTTTCTCCCCAGTGGCCGGCCAAACTACTGCTACGAATATCCATTTGTTTGCCATCAAGCTGCCATTGGAAACTTCCATCTTGGGGCCGTCGAGACTCACTTATATCCATTTCCGATAGTAATTTTATACGTACCACAATGGCATCGGCCGCAGCAGCAGGTAATTGATCAAACGGTGGTTGAAGCAGTTGCATAAGTCCATCAACTCGCATACGAACTCGCATACTTTGAGGTAAAGGTTCCAAATGTAAATCGGAGGCACCGGACATAGCGGCCGTTTCTAACAATTGGTCAGTTAAGGTAATGGCGTTATTGAGGGAAATAGTGGTATAAGATGGAATATCAGGCATCTACGCATCCTTGCGCTAACTTTCAATACCTTAAGTTTAGATCAAATTTACGTAATCGCACCCTGCGTAGTTAAATTATTTCATTTCACCACTGAGTTGGCGCGCCAAATCAACAGCGTAGTTATCCGTCATTCCACCGATAAAGTCCATCGTACAGCACAAGGCTTGATACGCACTTGCACCTTCATCGGGACGATGGGCCCCCATAAGAGCAAGGTGTTTTTGAGCTTTAAAAGAAAGGCGAATATCATCTCTTTGCTGATCTATGGCCAAAGCAGCAGGCACAAACCCATCTAATAATTTCTCTAACACAGAATAAGCAGCCAGCTCTGTACGATGGCGTTCTGGCGCGAGAAAGATACGGTTTTTAGCTAACGCTTTAGCATCACCTATAATTTGCTGAGTCACAGGGTCGCAGTGGGAGATAAGATCACCCTCAAGTGCTCCGTTTAATAAATTAGACTGTTGTACAATAAATGCATGGGCTGCAGCTTGCACTAGGTAATCTATCACCTTGCCCCGTAACAACGCTAACCTGCGTGTTGAATAATAAGCATCCACCATGATGGTGCGAGAAGGCACTACCAATGGCCCAGTAATAGGGGATAATAACTCCAGCACATCTTGCTCATCTAAAATACCCAGCTCCACACCATCTTCAAGGTCGATAATGGCATAACAAATATCATCGGCCGCTTCCATCAAATAAACTAAGGGGTGTCGGCACCATTCAAAATCGGCATGTTGTATTAAGCCTAGGCGTCCTGCAATATCAGCCAGTATGTGTTTTTCAGATTGCAAGGCCCCAAACTTAGACTTATGCTCACATTTCGTAGAATTGGATAGCCAAGGATATTTTAGAAAACTACCCAAGGTTGCGTAAGTTAGACGCATACCTCCGTTAAACTGATGATACTCAAGCTGAGTAAGCGTACGTAAACCTTGAGCATTGCCCTCAAAATTCAACAAATCAGCTTGCTCTTCTGCACTTAACTGGTTTAACCCGCCCTGTTGAGCATAACTTGCAAACCAGTGGCGAATAGAGCTTTCGCCAAAATGCCCAAATGGCGGATTGCCTATGTCATGGGCTAAACATGCAGATTGTACGATAGCACCCAAATCGTGGGGTTCAATCCATTCTGGCCAATCCACCTGTCCGCTTAAACTATGACCCACCTGAATACCTAAACTACGGCCAACACTAGCCACTTCTAAACTGTGCGTTAAGCGATTATGAACATGATCATTATGAGATAAAGAGTGTACTTGAGTTTTGTGCCCCATACGTCTAAAAGCACTCGAGAATATTAGCCGATCATAATCTTTGTGAAACGGGGTACGGCCTTGCTGATGATTTTCTGTGTAGGGTTTACCAAACCGCTGATCAGCTAGCAACCCTTGCCATGTCATGGCCATTATTGATGTCCTTGTGCACGCAGAAACTTTAAGCGGTTACTGCCGGCAGGCATAGTAATCACTGGATGTATCACCACACCTGCCTTCGATAGAGTAAGGCTACTCTAGCACGATTATAGAACGAATGCGTTCCAGAGTGGCTTCTCCAATACCGTTAATCTCAAGCAATTGTTCAAGCTTGGTATAACCACCAAGCTTATCACGCAGTGCAACGATAGCTTCGGCTCTTACTTCACCCACGCCGTCGATGGCATACGCAATTTCTGTAGCAGTGGCCGTGTTTAGGTTAATTGATAGATTTTCTTGGGCATTTGCTAAAGGTGAAAAAGACCCTAAGGCAATAGCAGCTGATACAAGTATCAGAACAATTTGGCGTGTTAGTTTCATGATCTACTCCTTGATTAAGATAAATTCGCCTCAAACTCCATGAGACTTATTAACCCTAGCACAGTATTTCAGAATTGCTCACTTACACCATATGCTCTTTAAATCACATCTTACTTGTTGGCCTTAGGATAACTCAATTTCTATTAATTCTAAGGCCTTCATGGGGTCATCCGCCTGAGTAATAGGTCTGCCGATCACTAGGTAATCACTACCTGCAGCCATTGCTTGGGCCGGTGTCATAATGCGTTTTTGGTCATCCGCCGCGGCAAATGTTGGGCGGATGCCTGGGGTCACTAGCTTAAAGTCAGCACCTAATTCGGTTTTTAGTAATGCCGATTCTTGTGCAGAACACACCACGCCATCAAATCCTGAATCTTGGCTTAAATGGGCCAAAGAAAGAACTCTTTGCGCAGGTGTTTGATCGATACCTGTAGCCTTCAACCCGGCAGCATTCATACTAGTTAACACCGTCACCGCGATTAACAAAGGCTGGTGCCCGCCTTTTGCTTGTAACGCTGATTTTGTAGTTTGCATCATTTCGCCACCACCACTTGCATGAACATTAACCATCCACACACCCATACGAGCTGCCGCCAGAACAGCCTTAGCCACCGTATTTGGGATATCATGGAATTTAAGGTCTAGAAACACATCAAAACCCAAGTGTTGCAGCTGATCTACTAACCCAGGACCAGACGCAGTAAACAGCTCCTTACCCACCTTTAACCGACAACGTTGTGGATCAAGCTGTTGGGCCATAACTATGGCTTGGCTTGCTGATTGATAATCTAAAGCCACAACAATAGGCGAATTTTGCTTCAAGTTACTCTCCTTCTAATCCATAAATTGGTTTGGTACTGCCCCACTGGTGGCAACTCGGACACTGCCAATGCATAGAATTTCCGGCAAATCCACATTGTCTACAGCGATACTGTGGCTTGCTAGTTTGCAACGCAACCGTGAGCCCCTTTAATACCTGTAAACTGTCTTTAGCGTTAGCCGATGCCCACTGCATGTGCAAATCGATTAAATAATTAAAACCTTTTAGTGATGGACGTTGACGTAATTTTTCAGTCATATAAGCTGCAGCTGCAGAATCATCTTTCTGACTAATTTCTTGAGCCTGAGCCAGTAGCAGGCTAGTACTGGGATGTTGAGACATCGCTAAATTTAACCAATCCTGCCAGCCTTTAGCATCATCAAGTTTTAAATAACAAAGGTGTAATGGCTCAATAATTTCAGGCACAAGCTGTAAATCTTGCTGCGCCATGGTCTGAAGGTGTTTTTTTGCATCAAAGAAGTGGTTTTGCTTCATACTTAATTGTGCCCGTAAAAGGCTAACCCTTGGATTATCCACATTGTGACGTTTGGCTCGCTTTAAATAGCTAAGGCATTCTTTTTCTTCACTATTCTGTAATGCTTGTTCGGCAAGTTCGCAACAGAAATGGGATAAACGTTGAGCCAGATCTACGCTTGCCGACACATTAGCTGCTCCACCCACCTTCAGCGCTTTATGCCAGTCCTGTTCACGCTGGTAGACATCTACTAATAATTCAGTAGCTTTGGCTTTTTGCTGGTTCGGCTGTTGGGCAACATCAAGCAACAGCTCTTCAGCACGGTCTAACAAGCCGGCTTTGATAAAATCATGGGCCAATTCTAGCTCGGCTAACATGACCTGTTCTTGATCTAAGCCTTTTCCAGACAGCAGGTTTTGATGTATTTGAATAGCCTTATCCACTTCGCCTCTACGCCGAAACAAACTCCCCAAGGCCAGATGAGTATCTACTGTTTGTGGGTTCACCTCTAAGGCATGAATAAAGAGCTCTAGGGCCTCATCAGTTTGTTGGTTTAACAGGTAGTTTAGGCCACGATAGTAGTCTGCCTGAAGACCAAAGTGAGAGTTCCTTTGCTGCTTGCTCTCTCGTTGACCTAACCACCAACCAATACCTAATGCCGCTATTAGTACGACGAGTAAGGATACGTCCATGGTTACCGGCTAGCCTTATCAGAGACCTGAATTTGACTAAATTTTCTCAGCTGACGTTGCAGCTTAGTATTATTTCGCTTCAATTTAAGCGTAGCAAAGCTGTAGATAAATGCAGATAAGGCCATACCTAAAACTAAGCTTAACAGCAGCCAAACGGCGACACTGGTAGGTGCTAACTGAAAGAAAATGAGGTCTAGAGAAATGGCTTGACTATTGCGTGTACTAAACAGCACACCCATCATCAAGGCCAATATAATAACGACTACGAAAAGAAGTGCCTTTATAAGTTTCACGTGCTTTACCTGATCAAATAGATTGAGCCAAGGGCCCAACCAAAGTAGACAATAACTTATTATAGACTATCGTTTACCTGATCGCGTAATTCTTTGCCCGGCTTAAAGTGGGGTACATACTTTGCTGCCAACTCTACCGAATCACCGGTTTTTGGGTTACGCCCAGTGCGTGATGCTCGATAGTGTAGGCAAAAACTGCCAAAGCCTCTTATTTCGATCCGATCCCCCGCAGACAATGCATCAGCCATATGGTCGATGATAGCCTTAACCGATTGTTCAACACTCTTTACCGGAATGCTGTCGAAGCGGTTGATCAAATTCTCAATGAGTTCAGACTTGCGCATGGCTTATCCTTTTTATTATTTTTTCAGCTGTTCCTTGATAAGATCACCGATGGTAGTCGGGCCTTCAGACTCAACAGCCTGAGTGTTTAGTTCTTTTATTTGAGCACGTTGCTGCGCTGCTTCTTGGGCTCGAACTGCCAAACCTATAGAGCGCCCTTTGCGATCTATATTAGCCACAAAGCTAGTAATAGATTGGCCTTCACTGAAGTCTGAAAGGTCTTGACCTTGCGCCAGCTCACCCCGCTTAAGAAAGCCTTCAACGCCTTCGGCAAGGTTAACTAACAAGCCCCCTGGTGTCACTTCGGCAATAGTACCGGTCACTTCTGAACCCTTGGCATTGGCCGTGGTGTAGTCAGAGAACGGGTCGCCTGCCATTTGTTTAATGCCTAGTGCCACACGTTGGCGTTCAGTGTCTATCGACAAAATCACAGCTTCAATCTGTTGGCCTTTCTGAAACTCTTCCAACAGGCTGTCATCACTCTTATTCCAATCAATATCAGACACATGAACAAGGCCGTCAATACCGTCTTCTAATCCGATAAATAAACCAAAATCAGTCTTAGAATTTAACTTGCCAGATACCTTATCACCTTCTGAGTATTGCTTAGAAAAAGCAACCCAAGGGCTTTCACTACATTGCTTCATACCTAAAGATAAGCGACGTTTTTCGCCATTAATGTCTAAAATCATGACTTCAATTTCTTCACCTACAGACACCATCTTAGAGGGGTGTAAGTTACGCTTCATCCAGCTCATTTCAGAGGCATGAACAAGTCCTTCAATGCCATCGGAAACGCGTGCAAAACAACCATAATCTGTCACGGTAGTCACGGTAGCAGGCAAACGGCTACCTACGGGGTAAGTATCTGTGAAGCTAGTCCAAGGGTCTTGTTGTAACTGCTTTAAACCAAGGGATACTCGCTGTTTTTCAGCATCAAACTTTAATACTTTAACTTCAATATCAGCACCGGCGGTGAGCATTTCACTTGGATGTTTAATACGACGCCAAGCGATGTCGGTAATGTGTAATAAACCATCTAGGCCGCCAAGGTCGATGAAAGCGCCGTAATCGGTTAGGTTCTTTACGAAGCCCTTCACAACCGCACCTTCTTCAAGCGTGGCTAGTACTTGCGCCCGTTGCGCTTTATTGGCTTCATCCATCAAGGCGCGACGTGATACAACAACGTTGTTGCGCAACATATCCAGCTTGATGATTTTAAATTCTAAATCTATTCCCTCAAGATGAGAGATGTCTTGAAGTGGACGAGTATCAATTAAAGAACCCGGCAAGAAAGCACGAATGCCTCCTAATTCTACATTAAAGCCACCCTTAACGCGGGCACTGATAACACCAGTCACCGTTTCATCGTCAGTTTGGATTTTTTCAAGTTGTTGCCAACGTTCCATTTCACGGGCACGTTCGCGAGATACTTGGGTTGCACCTAAGCCGTCTTCAATTTCTTGCAATGCTACAAGCACATCATCGCCAACGGCTACTTCTAGCTCTCCGGCAGCATTTAGAAATTCACTGCGTGATACCACGCCTTCAGACTTTAGGCCGACGTTAATGGTAACGACTTCACTATCTATAGCAATGACTACACCGGTAATCAAAGAACCCTTGTTCATCTCTACCTGTTCAAGACTTTCTTCAAACAGGTCTGCGAAGCTTTCGCCCATGGTAATACTCGATGAGGGTAACGGCACACTCAGCACGGGCTAGCAGTACTAGTGTCTCGAGACGCCTCTTTAGTTAGTTAATAAAAAGTAAAGCTTTATAAAATACCTTTACTATGAATAAGTGTCAGAATCTTTTGCTCCACATCTAATATGCTCATATGGGTACAATCGATCACTAACGCATCTGCAGCCGGTTTTAATGGCGCGATCGTACGATTTTCATCACGCTCATCACGCTGCTGAATATCCGTCAGTATGTTTGACAGGCTAGCATCCAAGCCTTTGCTTTTCAACTGTTTATAACGTCTATCGGCACGTTCTTGTGCACTAGCTGTTAAGAAAACCTTCACTGGCGCTTCTGGAAAGATCACGGTTCCCATGTCTCTGCCGTCTGCCACTAATCCTGGCAATTCAGCGAACGCGCGTTGACGATCTTGCAAGGCTTTACGCACTAAGGTAAGACTAGCCACCTTAGACGCGTTCATACCACAGGCTTCAGTGCGAATACTAAGACTCACATCCTCGCCCTCCAACACTACACGCACGTCATCACCGTCAGCTTTAAATTGCACATCTAAACATCCAGCGATGTCTGCTACAGCCAGCTCATTGTCTGGGCTCACTCCATGGTGCTCTGCAGCTAAAGCCACCAAACGGTACAAGGCACCGCTGTCGAGCAAATGAAAACCCAGGCGATCTGCAAGTATTTTACACAAAGTACCTTTGCCAGAACCGCTTGGGCCGTCAATGGTGATTATAGGTACATTTTTCATGACTGAAATTCCTCGTCAAGGTTCATACCCACGGTACGCGCCAGTTCTACGAAATTAGGGAAGGATGTCGCCACATGGGCACAGTCTAAAATCTTTATATGCTCGCAAGCTCGCAAGCCTGAAATAGTAAAGGCCATCGCAATTCGATGATCATGATGAGTGACGATTTGCGCCGAGCCAAATGGTTGGTCTGGCCCCATGCCTTGTATAATTGCTCCGTCAGCGGTGCCTTCAATAGTCACACCCAAAGCACCTAATCCATCAACCATAGCCTGAATACGATCACTTTCTTTAACCCGTAATTCTTCTGCACCGGTGATGGTTGTTGTGCCCGTGGCACAAGACGCGGCTACCATAAGTGCTGGGAATTCATCGATAGCCAAAGGCACTTGATCTTCAGGTACATCAATACCAGTAAGCGGTGCATATTTAATATGTAAATCAGCCACAGGCTCGCCACCCACTTCTCGCTCATTCTCTATACCAAGATCTGCCCCCATTAAGCGTAAAATATTAACCACACCTATACGCGTAGGGTTCATTCCTACATGCTCAATAATAAGGTCTGATCCTGGAGAAATGGCTGCAGCCACCAAAAAGAAAGTGGCCGAAGAAATATCAGACGGCACATCAATGTCGGTGGCCGTAAGTTGCCCTTGGCCTATAATGGAACAGGTGTCCGTTGTACGCTCCACGGCATAACCAAAACCTTTAAGCATACGTTCCGTGTGATCACGAGTAGGCGCAGGCTCGGTTACGCTAGTCCTACCTTTAGCATATAAACCCGCCAACATCACACATGATTTTACTTGAGCACTGGCCATCGGCAAATCATAATGGATACCAGATAACGCCTGGCCACCTTTAATCCGCATAGGGGGACAGCCATCCTTAGCCGTATCAACAACAGCACCCATCAAGCGCAGCGGTTTAGCCACCCGCTCCATAGGACGTTTATTGAGTGACACGTCGCCACTGAGCTCCACATCAAATGCCTGCCCAGCCATTAATCCAGCCAACAAGCGAATCGTAGTGCCAGAATTACCCACATAAAGCGGACCAGGTGGAGGCTTAAGGCCATTAAGGCCTACGCCATGCACTACAACCTTGCCTTCTGCAGGGCCTTCAATCACTACGCCCATATCACGAAACGCTTGTAACGTGGCCATGGCATCTTCGCCTTCTAAAAAGCCACTAATATTTGTTGTACCTTGGGCCAAGGCTCCCAACATAATTGAACGGTGGGAAACGGATTTGTCGCCAGGCACACGAATACGCCCTTTAACTTGCCCACCCGGGTGGACGATAAAATGTTTTGTATTTGTCATAGTTCCAGTATAGGCAGAGCCTGCCAATATTTTTTCAAAATGGTGTCGAGCACTACGTGCCCTAGTAAAGATGCCCATCATGGCTTGGCTGTCGCCCGTTGCAACGGCATCTCGTAAATTAGCCAAACCTTGTGTAAATTGGTCTAAGGTTTTTAGGCAGGCTTCACGGTTGGCAATAAACACGTCATGCCACATGGTTGGATCACTACCTGCAATACGGGTAAAGTCTCTAAAACCTCCAGCTGCGTAGCGAAAAATATCTTTATTGTCTGCATCTGACGCTAACGTGTCTACTAATGAAAATGCTAGCAGATGTGGTAGATGACTAGTTGCAGCCAACACTTCATCGTGCCTATTGATGTCCATCAGTAAAATTTCACAACCCAGCCCAGCCCACATATCACTCAAAATCTCTATGGCCTGTGGGTGACTACTAGGTAGCGGTGTGATGATGAATTTATGGTCAATAAATAAGTCGACATTCACCGCATTAATGCCACTGCGCTCGGAACCCGCAATGGGGTGGCCCGGTACAAATCCAGCCGGGGGTGTGCCAAATAGTTGATAGGAGGCGGCAACAATATTACCTTTCACGCTACCAACATCAGTCAATAAGGTTTGAGGTCTAAGATGAGGAGCCACATTGGCTAGTACCTTTTCCATCGCTTTTACTGGCACTGCCAGCACCACCACGTCCACTTGGGAAATAATCGCCGCTAAGTCAACCACTTGATGGTGGATCACCCCTTGATCATAAGCCTGTTGCATACTTGCTTGATCCAAGTCGAAACCCCAAACCTTATGCTTTTTAGTACGCAAAAGGGCCGCAGCTAAAGACCCCCCAATGAGTCCTAAGCCTAATATCAATACGCTTTTGTGCGAAAATGACAATTGTGGCTGCAACATTAGAGTACCGCCTGAGGATAGGAGCCTAACAAACGCACTTCTACCGAATCTTGATCTAAGTCGGCCAGCACTTGTTTTACTTTGGCATCGCTGTGGTGGCCTTCAAAGTCAATATAAAACACATACCCCCAAGCACCTTGGCCTGAAGGCCTAGATTCAATACTAGTCATACTGACACCATGGCGATGGAACGGTTCCAAAATATGATACAAAGCGCCCGGTTTATTACGCGCCAACACTAATAATGATGTCTTATCCTGCCCTGACGAGGGCACCGTGGCATGACCTATAATTAAAAATCGAGTAGTGTTATCTGGTTGGTCTTCAATGTTTTCGTGTTTTACCTCTAACTCATACAGCTCTGCCGCCATAGCACCGGCAATGGCAGCCACTTTACCTTGATCTGCTCCAGACTGCTGAGCCACTCTTCGGGCAGCTTCCGCATTACTACTCACGGCAAAGCGTTCTGCATGGGGCATATGGTTATCAAGCCAAGTACGGCACTGTGCCAACGACTGGGAATGGGAGTATATTCGCTCTACTTTTTCGAGATCGACATCCCCTTTCAGCAACAAATTCTGGTGAATGCGCATTTCCACTTCACCCGAAATAACTAACGATGAATTGCGAAAGCTATCGAGAGTATTGTTAATCATACCCTCCGATGAATTCTCAATAGGCACCACACCGTAATGCGCACTTTTGGCCTCAACTTCACGAAAAACCTCATCGATCGAGCCTAATGGTGCACTAATGACTGAATGGCCAAAGTGTTTAAGTGCCGCGGCTTGGGTAAAAGTGCCTTGAGGCCCGAGAAAAGCAATGCGCATAGGCTGCTCATGAGCTAAACATGCAGACATCAATTCACGAAACAGGCGAGCCATTTCTTCATCGTCTAGGGGACCCTGATTACGCTCCATCACTTTACGTAATACTTGCGCTTCTCGTTCGGGGCGATAAAACACAGCGTCTTGTTCACCTTGGTGAGACTGCTTAACTTCTGCCACTCGTTGTGCACAGGACGCTCTCTGGTTAATGAGGCCTTGTATTTGTTGGTCAATTTGATCAATATTTTGACGCAATTGGCCGAGCTCTTGCTCTTGGGTTAATGCTGGCTTGGTCATAATTATTTAAGCCCAGTGTCGTGTTTCAAAATCTATCATAAAAGCAACCAGCGCATGCACTGCCGCTTCGGAAACTGCATTATATATGCTCGCTCTCATACCACCTACGCTACGATGGCCTTTGAGGTTGAGCAACCCATTAGCCTGGGCCTGTTGCAAAAACTCAGCATCCAAGGCCTCGTTTTGCAGACTAAAAGTAACGTTCATTTTAGAGCGATTGGCCGCTACTATGTTATTAGAGTATAGTTTGCTTTGATCAATCGCACGATAAAGTATTTCGGCCTTAGCACTGTTTTGTAACGCCATAGCTTGCAAACCGCCCTGCTCAAGCAACCAATCAAACACTAACCCCACTAAATACCAACCAAAGGTAGGTGGGGTATTTAACATGGAATCATTTGCCGCTTGAAGCGCATAATTAAATGGTTTGGGCGTTAATTGGTGGGCATTACCCAATAAATCTTCTCTGATAATGACTAACGTTAGGCCAGCGGGGCCAATGTTTTTTTGAGCACCAGCGTAAATAACACCAAACTGAGTAACATCAATCGGTTCTGAGAGAATGGTGGATGACATATCTGCCACAAGAGGAACACCCCCAGTATCTGGCACATAATCAAACGCCAAACCCCCTATGGTTTCATTAGGGCAATAATGCACATAAGCCGCCTCAGAATTGAGCAACAACTCAGCCTGACTTGGAACCCTTCGATAACCGCTCACCTGGCTTGATGCAACCACCGATGCTTTGCCGTATGGCGCCATGGCTGCAATAGCTTTGGTAGACCAGATGCCAGAATCTAAATAATCTGCTCCAGCTTTAGCACCCAGTAAATTGAGAGGCAGCAAAGCAAACTGGGCCGTTGCACCACCTTGCATAAACAACACCTTGTAATGCCTTGGAATACCCATTAGCCGGCGCAACTTAGCTTCAACGTCTTGCGTCATATCCAAATATGCTGCATGGCGATGGCTTATTTCCATTACTGACAAACCACGCCCCTGCCAATCCAACATTTCCTCCTGCGCCCTCTTTAACACTGCCGTAGGCAGTGCGGCAGGACCGGCACAAAAATTATACTGGCGAGAGCTCACAAGACTTACTCCTGCTCAGGGGCATCCGTTGATGCAGAACCCTCAGCTGCATCTAGATCAGCACTTGCTTCAGCATTCTCTTGGTTAACTTCACCGAGTTCCTCTTCCATCGTTTCAGCAACTCGCGCGACCTGTACTAGCTTTTCACCGTCTTGCACTTTAATTAAGGTAACGCCCTGTGTGTTACGGCCCAACACCGACACTTCATTTGCACGGGTACGCACCAAAGTGCCTTGGTCACTAATAAGGATAACCTCATCACCATCAAACACCTGAACAGCACCAATAAGGCCACCGTTACGTTCTGACATTTGAATGGCGATAACGCCCTTACCGCCACGACCACGTACTGGGTAGTCCTCATTCCGGCTTTGTTTGCCATATCCATTTTCACTGGCGGTTAATATCCGACCTTCCTCTTGGGGCATGATCAAGCTAATAACATAAGCATTTTCAGCTAAACGAATACCACGCACACCCCGTGCCGTACGGCCCATGGCGCGCACATCACCTTCGTCAAAGCGTACAGCTAAGCCGTTACTAGCAAACAGCATAATTTGTTGTTCGCCGTCGGTAACCGTTGCTCCGATCAAGGTATCACCTTCATCAAGACCCAAAGCAATTAGGCCGCTAGTACGAGGGCGCGCAAAGGCAGTTAACGGTGTTTTCTTAACCGTGCCGCTGGCCGTAGCCATAAAGATATAATGCCCGTCTTGATAGCCACCTTCTGGTAAAGGAAGAATAGTAGTAACACGCTCACCTTCTTCTAAAGGTAATATATTGATAATAGGACGTCCACGGGCCGTACGGTTCGCTTGTGGAATTTCAAACACCCGCAACCAATACACCTTACCTCGGTTACTGAAGCACAATATAGTGTCATGGGAAGAAGTCACCAATAGGTGTTCTACAAAGTCTTCCTCTTTCACCGCCGTAGCCGCTTTACCACGACCACCACGGCGCTGAGCTTGATAATCACTCACAGGTTGAGTTTTAGCATAACCACCATGGGAAATGGTCACCACCATGTCTTCTTCAGGAATCAAATCGGCAACGGTAAGGTCTTGGCGAGAAGCAATAATTTCTGAACGACGATCATCACCATAAGTTTCAAGCACCTCAGACAACTCTTCACGAATCACTTCCATCAAACGCTCTGCAGAACCTAAAATCTCTAACAATTCTTCTATACGCTCAAGCAACACTTGGTATTCGGCAACCAGCTTGTCTTGCTCCAAACCTGTTAAGCGATGTAAGCGCAATTCTAGTATTGCCTGGGCCTGACCATCGGAAAGTTGATATTGATCCCCATGCAAACCAAATGATGCGTCCAAGGTGTCTGGCTTACAGGCATCTGGACCTGCCCGTTCTAACATCGACACGACCTGACCCGCAGGCCATTGCTGGGTCACCAGCTTTTCTCGCGCTTCAGCTGCGTTGGCTGATGTTTTAATGAGTTCAATAACCGGGTCTATGTTAGCCAACGCCACCATTAAACCTTCTAACACGTGGCCACGCTCACGGGCTTTACGTAAATCGAACAAGGTGCGACGAGTCACTACTTCACGACGATGACGCACAAAGGCTTCAAGCATTTGCTTAAGGTTCAGGGTACGAGGCTGGCCATCAACCAAAGCCACTACGTTAATACCAAACACGTTTTCCATTTGCGTCTGGGTATATAAGTTATTAATAATCACTTCTGGCACTTCGCCACGGCGCAATTCAATCACCATGCGCATGCCGTCTTTGTCAGACTCATCGCGCAGCTCGGTAATACCTTCAATTTTTTTATCTTTAACCAGCTCGGCAATTTTTTCGATTAACCGAGCCTTGTTCACTTGATAAGGCAGCTCAGTGACAATGATAGAAGGCTTTTGATTTTTTTCATTCATTTCCGTGTGATAACGAGCACGCACATAAATGCGCCCACGGCCTGTACGGTAAGCTTCCACAATACCTGCACGGCCATTAATAATGCCTGCAGTTGGGAAATCTGGGCCGGGAATGTGCTGCATTAGCTCATCCACTTCAATATCTGGGTTTTCGATTAGCGCCAAACAACCACTAATTACTTCATTAATATTGTGAGGTGGAATATTCGTAGCCATACCTACAGCGATGCCCGATGAGCCATTAACTAGTAAGTTAGGCAATCGCGTAGGCAACACATCAGGTATCATTTCTGTGCCGTCATAGTTAGGCACGTAGTCTACAGTGTCTTTTTCTAGGTCGGCCAACAAATCATGGGCCATCTTCTTCATACGAATTTCGGTGTAACGCATGGCCGCTGCTGAGTCGCCGTCTACGGAACCAAAGTTACCTTGGCCATCAACCAACACGTAGCGCATTGAGAATGGCTGGGCCATACGAACGATAGTGTCGTATACCGCGGTATCTCCGTGGGGGTGATATTTACCTATAACATCACCTACCACACGGGCAGATTTTTTATAAGGCTTATTCCAATCGTTACTCAGCTCGTTCATGGCGAACAATACGCGCCTGTGCACCGGTTTTAGACCATCACGAACGTCGGGCAATGCACGCCCAACAATGACGCTCATAGCATAGTCTAAATAGGATTGTTTGAGTTCATCTTCAATGTTTATGGGCGATATTTGTTTAGCCATTTCAGCCATAATTGAGCCAATTTCCTTGTGCGATTTACGCTTTGAGCTTACCTTTCGGCGCCCTTATGAATAACGCCAAAAAAAGGCGCCAGTTAATCCATAATCGTACCACATTTAGACCTTAATTTGCCACCTACAAAGGCATCATTAACACGCCTCACGGCGGCTTATTTCAAGATGCAGAAAACAGATTTACGCGCTATACTCAGTGTCCATTTTTTATCAACGTGAAACGTCATTGTGAATCTAAACGTCGACCCTGCAGAAATAGCCAAATTTGAAGCCCTTGCCGCCCGGTGGTGGGATTTAGACAGCGAATTCAAACCCCTACATGCCATCAATCCATTACGTATTGGCTGGATTGACGAACGCGCTCATTTGCATGGCAAAAAAGTAGCCGACATTGGCTGCGGCGGCGGCATCGTTGCCGAAGCCATGGCTCAACGAGGCGCCACGGTAACCGGCATTGACATGGGCGAAGCGCCACTTAATGTAGCTAAACTTCATAGCTTAGAAAGCGGTGTAGACGTTGATTATCGGCAGATTACCGCAGAACAATTGGCCGATGAAGAAGCGGGGCAATATGATGTAGTCACTTGTTTAGAAATGCTAGAACACGTACCTAACCCCAGCGCCGTTATAGCCGCTTGTGCCAAACTATTAAAACCCGGCGGGCAAGCCTTTTTCTCCACCATCAATCGCAACCCCAAGTCCTACCTATTTGCCATAGTGGGCGCTGAATATTTATTAAAAATGTTACCCAAAGGCACCCATGAACATAAAAAATTCATTAAACCATCAGAGTTGCATGAGTACATGCGTGATACGCAGCTATTGGGCCAAGAAATGACGGGGATGACATACAACCCACTAACCCAAACATATGCCCTAAAGACACATGATGTAGACGTTAATTACCTTGTATATGCCACCAAACCTTATGTTTAATTACACTGCTCCAGAAAAACTACTCAACAATCGTGTAATTTTAATTACCGGCGCCGGCGACGGTATAGGCCGAGCTGCTGCTTTAGACTGCGCCCGCTTAGGAGCCACCGTTATTCTATTAGGCCGCACATTAGAAAAACTAGAAGCTGTCTATGACACGATAGAAGCTTCTGGGTATAGCCAAGCAGCCATTTTTCCTTTGGACTTACGCAGCGCCAAAGATGAACAATACATCAAGCTTGCTCAAATACTTAAAGCTGAATTTGGCCATCTTGACGGTCTAATCCATAATGCATCCATATTAGGCCAACGCACCCCGATTTCTAACTACGAATCACGTACTTGGAACTTAGTTATGCACGTTAACGCCACTGCGCCTTTTATGATGACGCAAGCTTTATTACCACTGCTAGAGGCTTCTAAAGACGCCTCTATCATCTTTACCAGCTCTAGCGTTGGCTCCCAAGGAAAGGCCTACTGGGGTGCATATAGCGCCTCAAAATTCGCCATCGAAGGTCTAGCCCAAGTACTAGCAGAAGAAACAGAAAACACCAGTAAAATTCGGGTTAACATCATTAACCCAGGTGCCACCCGAACCAACATGAGAGCTCAAGCTTACCCTGGTGAAAATCCTGCCGTTAATTTAACCCCAGAAGACATTATGCCGGTTTATCAATATTTATTGGGCCCAGATAGTTGTGGCGTAACGGGCCAACGCTTTAATGCCCAATAAGCAGCCAATCAAACCACTTTAGCCGCCATATAAGCTTCAACTAAGCTGAGCTTTTTTTGGCGGGTTAGCTTTTTTATGGTGGCTTCTCGTCGAGAGGCTGCAGATCTGTCCACTTGTATTTCAAGGTAAACCATTGCTTGAGCAGGGTCTGTTCGAAAAAATCTTGCCCCCAACCTACCACCACTAACATGCTCTTTAAAACGTCGCTGCGGATCCGTAGTAATGCCTGTATACAATCGCCCACCTATGGTTTGCACCATGTATACCCACCAGTGTTTTTGCTCCACTTCTTACACTCCATGGCTTAAAAGTTGATATAATGCGCGCCATATTAACCTAGGCCCACGAGCAGACCAAATGCAACCCATGGAAACTTTAAGCGATCTTTTACAACAGCTACAAGACCAATACCGTGTATACGACATGGGCTGCCGCCTCAGCAAGCTTTCTACTAGCGATTTCCAAGCCTTCGAAAACGGCCAAAAACCATACCCCCACCCTTGGTTGCGGCATGCTTGGGTAGGTATTTTATCTTGGCCTTCTATCACTAACGAAACTGACACACCTACACCTAGTATATGGTTTCTTAAGTTTCCTCTAGATGAGCGGGGCCAACTTATTCAGGCTGCTCGCGATGAATTTCTCAACCAGCTGTTAGAAGCCATAGGCACTAACATGCTAGACCAAAAGACATCTAGCGAATGGGCAGAACAGCTTAAACACAGCAACCTTGCCTTCACCCCAGACCAAGCACGCATGGCTGCTTTTCATGCACAAGCAAGCCTTGTTTTAGAGCAAGGTGCCTCTAGCTTCTACGCCCCTGTCCGCACCTACATGGGCAATGACGACCCACAAACAGGATGGCAACAATTAGGCTTGCAAGGTTTTGCAGACTTTGCTGTGCGCTTAGACCAACAGCAAAACTGGCAACAACAGATTGAGGGACTGCCTGTACCGGTGTTAGAGACTATTGCCGCTCAATTGGAAAATCAAAAACTGGATCACAAACTAGCCAAAGCATTTATATTAAGAGGGCAAAACTCCCAACATGAGGGTACAAAGGTGGCATGTTTAAGAGCGATTAGCCAATCATCAGACATGTCATCACGTCAACAGTGGTTGAAGCAACTGTTAGGCAAAGATAATGAAGTGGGTGTTGAGCTGCTCGCAACGATCGCCAGCAAATGCTCGTTGGACTTGTTATCAAAAGAACTAATGGAATTATTTGTACACCAGTGTGCAGCAGACCAAAGCGTATTTAATGGTTTAGTGCAAGAACTTATGTACCAACCTAAATTACGCACTCAGGTGTTAAGCGCCTTTAGAGCCCAACAGCGCAGCCCTGCCCTAATTCAGGCTATTGGCTCGCTTATGGGTCAAACACAAAGCTAGATACAATAAAAATTAGCCCTAACCCGGCCCTGCACCTGCGCGAGAGGCTTCTGTTTCAGGAACAAAAGATGCCTGCATCATTTGCTTTAATCGGGCTACCAAGGCCGCATCTAGATGCACGCCTTGATCCAAACAGCGTTCGCGCCAACCTAACAAATCAGCACCATCAGTAATCAACACACCCTCTATGTCTGCTTGGCCCATACACAGCAGCAACGTGTTGGGGCCCACAACATTCTTTAACGGTTGATATAAACCTAACACTTGGCCGTCGGCTGCAACCAATACACAGCGCGCAGCACCCGTATGGTGGGTAAAATAGACCGCATAACATTGCTGAGCTTCAGGGAGACTTAAGGATTGAGCGAGCCAATTAATTAAACACGGCACGGCAAAGGCAGCAGCGGCAATATTGTTAATTTTTAGCTGTGGTTTGGCTTTGGCTAATGCCAAACCTAAGGCAAATTCTACCTGCACAAGGGCCGACTGCCCATGGGCATCAAACACCATCTGTTGAGCGTTAGTTGATACAAGTTCAGGCGCTTTAATCTCACTATTAAGTGCATCAAGGCCTTTAGCAAGCAAGTGACTGTTAGCTAAACCCAACTGAAATGCGCTTGCGGCCTTAATACCTGCAGAAAGCTGATCGCCAGGAGAAAAACCTAAACCTTCAACACTACGCTTCACCAAAAACTTAAGTTCATTGGCCGATATTTGCATTAGTTCAGACATTGGACGACTCCCGTTTTGCTTGCGATGCTAGTGTGGGCGCAACAGGAAAATACCAATCGTCGTTAAACTCACCACTTAAATCACTCACAATGGGGGCACCTTGGAACATAGTGTTACGCACCCATAGGGATGACTTAGGGTCAAACTTGCTCACACCAAAGAAAGCCAATTTACATCTTAACAGGTGCATAGGAAGCACATCTTTATGCAGCAAATTGGCGCGTATTTCGCCGTACTGTGTCTGAGCCATAGTAGCTATACGAGAAACAATACCCAAGTGCTCAGGCGCTTTTAATAAAAACTCAGCCACACTTGCCACGCTGTTTGCTTCAATGAAGATGAGCAAATCGTCGTGACACGCCTGAACTGCTTTGGCGATGCCCAAAAACATCTGTAATTCTGCACCATCATCCACGCCAAGTTTACCTAAACGAGGTTCAATTTTTTCCTGAGAGTAATACCAAAAGGTTTGTTGTTCATCAGCTTGGCTAAAGTCATAGTCAAATACCCAATCGTAACTATGCTGAATATTATCAGCTAGGTCTTGTGCTAATTGTGTAGGGTCATAGGTTAAACTTTCATTAATAGCTAGATTGTCTTCTTTGCTATTAACGACTTCAGGATACAACTCCATCAACACACTGACCAACAGTTCTTGCGCCTCTAAACTATAGTGCTGTTCGGCCCACTCGTGCAGCTGGCGCCAATCCGTTACCTGTTGAGGGTCTGCAGATAACCAATCACTCAGGCTTTGAGCATCGATCAAAAGCTGTGCATTGTTGCTAGCCTGCCATTCATCAAAGGTGCTAACTTCGCGTACATGCTGCATCGCTTGATCTAAAATCCGCTGTAATCGTTCAACTTTATCCAGCGCTACAGGGGCTGCCAAAACTTCGGCATACGCCTGCTCTCGCTGACCTACCCACTGGCTCATTAGTAGTGGATGGTTAATCAAATAAGGCGCCATGCCCAAGCCCGTGGAGTTACCAATACCTAAATAGCGCTGCAAGTTAATATCTAAATCTACTGCATGTGGATATTCTGGCTGGTGAGCCATATGGTGGAGCTGGTCAAGGCTAAATTGGCGCAATAAATAACACACCAACATTTCGGCCGCAAAAGGCCGTGCTAAATCTGGATGATGGCGGGCAATTTTATCCCAGTCACAGGCACCAAATTTTCCGGAACCATACACCGCTGTTGTACGGTACAGGTAGCCTACTTCGGCTAGTTTTTTAGGGTCTGGTTGCTGGCCATCACGCAACTGAGCTAACAAAGCATCGAATACTCGGGCGCTACGGTTGCCACGGGCCAAAGACAGGCTACGAGAGTCTATCCGTCCAGCTTCCTGTAACGGCACGTTGGCCGCCAGGCGCTCTAGCCAAACATCATCCACCTCACCTTCTACTAAAGTCATGGTAAGGTCCCATTTCTCAGCGATAACTCGGTCGTTACGTTCTTCTGGCGCTAAGTATTGAGAGAACACCACAAAGCTCAACTGGCTATGGGGCATTTTGATATCAAATATAGCGTGGCCGTATCCGTCTTGATCTAGTTCAAACTGGCTATAGCTAATAGCCCACTGTTCTTGCACCATGTGCCGAACTAAGGTTCGCATAAAACTTAAACGGCTAGCAAAGCCCGCCCCTAAACGTTCTAAATCCATGGCCTGTGCAGCTGGACGCAAGATAATTTGACTCATACTAAACCCTCAAAACAAGCCCGTAATGTGTAAACCCGTTACTGCGGGCCAAAACCTGCAGCGCAGAAATCTAGCCAATTGCGGCCCATGATTTTTTCAATCTCAACTTCGTTAAAACCCTTATCACGCAAACCAACAACAATATTAGGGAAATCCGCACTGGTTTCAAACCAAGATAATGATTCAGGCCAAGCTGCGTTGCTAGCAGAGCCTTCACCATAGTCCATTTGTTTAGTCCAACGACCATTGCGCATCCACTCTAAAACCGAAAGCGGCTGGTTTAAGCATAAATCACTGCCCATGCCTACACGGTCGATACCCATAAGATCTACTGTTTCTGCAACCATGGTGCAAAACTCATCCAAACGGCACTTAGGGCCATTTTTAAGATGGAACGGGTACATACTAAAGCCTAGCAACCCTTCGCTTTCAGCCAGGGCAGACAAGACTTTATTTGATTTATTACGTTTGGCAGGCTCAAAGAATGTTGGGTTAGCATGACTGATAACGATAGGACGCTGCGACAGCTCAATAGCTTGCAGAGTACTTTCTTCAGCACTATGGGACATATCAATGACCATGCCTACACGGTTCATTTCTTCGATCACAACTTTACCAAAACGTGAAATACCTGGGTCAGTGGCCTCATAACAACCCGCACCCAATAGGCTTTGGTTGTTATAGGTCAGTTGCATGATCTTTACACCTAGCTGGTTAAAAATAGCCACTAGGTCAATGTCATCTTCAATAGGAGAGCAGTTTTGGAAGCCAAAAATGATGCCCACTTTGTTGTGTGCATGTGCAAATTCAATGTCTGCAGCAGTGTGAACAGGGATAATTAGATCACTGTGCATCTCGAACATGCGATTCCACTGACCAATGTTCTGCAAGGTTTCACGGCTGAGTTCATGGTAAGCAATGGTCACGTGCACGGCGCTTAAACCGCCGTCTCGCATTTGTTCAAATACTTCACGGCTCCAATAGCTGTATTGCAAGCCATCAATCATCATCATTTTGCTCATATTCTGCTCTCTTTAATTGCCTATTATGTGAAAGGTTTCACCCGCAACAACCACCATTGTCATTGCGTAGTGAAACCAAGAAGCAATTAAGCTTTTATGTAAGTCGTCTTTACTTCGGTGTAAAACTCTTCCGCGTACTTGCCCTGTTCACGTGAACCAAAGCTAGAGTTCTTACGGCCACCAAATGGCACATGGTAATCGGTGCCAGCAGTTGGCAAGTTAACCATTGCACAACCGGTTTTAGCATTACGCTTAAAGTGAGTTGCATACTTAAGAGAAGTAGTACAAATACCACCAGTTAGGCCGTATTGTGTGTCGTTTAATGTAGCCAAAGCTTCATCGTAATCGGCAACCTTAATCACACATGCCAAAGGAGCAAACGCTTCGTCGCGGTTAATGCGCATAGTGTTAGTGGTATTGGTGAATAACGCAGGGGTCATAAAGTAACCTTTGCTGTCATCAAATTCGCCGCCACATACCAAAGTAGCGCCTTCATCTTTTGCAAGCTGAAAGTACTCTTTGTTTTGAGCGTATTGCTTAGCGTCTGCGGCTGGGCCAATAGTCACGCCATCTTCTAGCGCACCGCCAACCTTAAGCTTAGCCATACGCTGTTGTACTTTCGCTACAAATTCGTCATGTACACCGGCAGTAACAATCAAACGTGATGATGCAGTACATTTTTGGCCTGTGCCGCCGAAGGCTCCACCAACAGCACAGTCTGCGGCATTGTCTAGGTCAGCGTCGTCCAATACGATCAAGGCGTTCTTACTGCCCATTTCTAATTGAAACTTAACCAAGTTAGTAGCGGCAGCAACAGCTACGCGCTTGCCAACTGCCAAAGAACCGGTAAAGGTTATCGCATCAATGTCTGGAGAAGTAATTAGTTTTTCACCCACGCTCGCGCCCGAACCCATTACTAGATTAAATAGGCCTGCAGGAATATCTTGCTTGGCAATAATTTCAGCCAACAACACTGCGCTTGCAGGTGTTAGATTAGCGGGTTTCCAAATCACCGCGTTACCAAAAGCTAGAGCGGGTGCAATTTTCCAAGAGGCTGTTGCTGTTGGGAAATTCCAAGGGCTGATAACCGTTACAACACCCATAGGTTCACGACGTACGTCAATTTCGATGCCAGGACGAGTGGAGTCGGCTGTGTCACCCATTTGACGCAGCACTTCGGCAGCGTAATATTGGAAGAACTGACCCGCACGGTACACTTCACCACGGCCTTCGGCGCGAGGCTTACCTTCTTCACGGGAAAGTACTTCGCCTAGCTCATCACAACGGGCAATCATTTCATCACCAATGGCTTGAAGAACACGTTGCTTAGCTTCCAGGCCTGTGGCCTGCCACTCAACCTGAGCTTTACGCGCTGCTGCAATTGCTTGATCCACTTGATCAGCGGAAGCTTGAGCAAATTGGCCCACCACTTCGCTGTGGTTAGACGGGTTGATATTATCAACCGTAGATTCACCTTCTAGCCACTGACCGGCGATGTAGTTCTTTTGTACTTGGCTCATTTTAACTCCCATGTTGCCCTTCAGGGCATGCAATTATATTAATTAAACCGAGTTTACCCCGCCGGGGTTGATAATAATAATTAATTAAATGTATCATTTGATAAGTTTTATTGATTTACTAAAAAACAGGCTAACCCCATGCTGCCCGATATAAAGATGGCCCAAATAAACACTTTTCTCACTGTGGCTCAATGTAAAAACTTTCACCAAGCAGCCAGCCTATTATGCAGATCACAACCCGCTGTGAGTTTAGCTATCAAGCAGCTAGAACAATTGTTAGGCGCACCATTATTCGACCCACAGAGAAACGGAGAACTGAGCGCTTTTGGTCTGGCTTTCCTGCCAGAAGCCAAAACACTTTATAAACACTTTGAAGCAACCTTACATAACGGTATGAGCATGGCTCAAGGTCAATCTGGCACTATAAGGCTGGGCGTTTTACCCTCCATTGCAAAGACAGTGCTTGCTGATATTATTCGTGTTTTTTTAAAACAACACCCGCAGGTTCACTTACAAGTACAAGATGACAACGGGGATAATTTAAGGGATAAAGTGCTAGATGGGCATATCGACTTAGCCATCAGCAGCATCTGGCAAACGGAACAGGATCTATTACATACTTACTTATGCGCAGACAGAGTGGGTATAGTGGCTCGAAGAGCACATCCTTGGATGCAAATGGGCAATGACATTAACTGGCCTGAACTCAATCAACAAAAACTGATTCGTAACGGCACTACACCATTGGTTGATAACACCCCCGCACAGGATTTTTTACTTGCATCTATGCAGGTAACAAACATGACATCCTTAGTAGCCATGCTGGAGGCCGGCGCAGGCATTACCACACTACCATGGATGGCTTTCCCAAAAGACAGCACTGAACTTGCATTTAGATTAATTGAAGAACCACCCATTAAAAGACAGATTGCCTTATTACAGTCGCGCCATCACCAACAAATGCCGGCGTCATCGGCGTTGGAAAATATCATTATTGAAACTTTTAAACGCCGAGGAAAACGCCTTGAATGCCCCAAACAGGTAATTACTTAGTTCTCACCCAAGCATTGACTATAAGCGAACAAAGCAGGCGAACCGCCAGTGTGTAAAAATAGAATACGCTCTGAGGTGCCGAAGTAACCATGACGCACTAAATCTAACAATCCGGCAAAAGCTTTTCCAGTGTACACTGGGTCCAACAACAAACCTTCCAAACTTGCCGCAAGCCTTACCGCTTCAATCATGGCTGCAGTAGGTTCGCCATAGGCAGCACCATAATACTGATCAAAACAAATCACGTGGTCTTCGTGCAAGTTTGGCTGCTTCAACAAACTCTGTACTTCATGTAACAAAGTCAACACTTTGTCGCACTGCTCAATACTTGAGCGGCTTACGGTTATGCCTAATACTGGAATATCAACACCCGCCAAGGCCAAACCAGCCAAAAGTCCAGCCTGAGTTCCTGCACTACCTGTAGCCAAGACAATGGCATCAAAACTAAGTTTTTTTGCTTGCAATTGCTCTGCTAGTTCTAAACCGCAGTGAACATAGCCCATAGCTCCCACTGCATTGCTACCGCCTACCGGCACTATGTAAGGCACTTGGCCAGAATCAGTTAACGTTTTTGCTCGAAGATCCATGGCAGCATCAAGATCCTGCCCATATGGAAGCTGATGCACTCTAGCACCCAATAAGTGGTCCACTAACAAGTTGCCAGAATGGTTATAATCCGGTTCAACAACAGCCTCTACCTGCTCTAAAAATAATTCACAACCCAAACCCACTCGCGCTGCTGCGGCAGCGGTTTGTCTGGCGTGATTAGATTGAACACCACCGGCTGTTAATAAAGTAGTTGCTCCTTTTAGCTGAGCATCAGCTAACAAATATTCTAACTTACGGGTTTTATTGCCCCCAAAGGCTAAGCCTGAACAATCTTCACGTTTAACCCATAATTCCGGCCCTTTGTGCATCTCATTGATGCGTAACATAGGCTCTAGAGGTGTAGGCCAGTGCCCTAATCCAATTTTAGGATGTGGTATGCGGTTCATTTAATAGTCCTTTTTTGCCACTGTCCCGCTATTCGCCATAGGCTAAATTGCGAATTTGACTCTGCAACTGATCCAACATACGGTTTGTATCTCGGCGGAATGAATTGACTGAATCAATAGACTGCTCCACCAAATAAACACGCTCATCCATTTCGCTCTCATTCTGCTCAATAGCTGTCAATACTCGCGATTTTTTTTCCAATTCATTAATACGGCTAAGCAGGGTATTTGTTTCCTCACCACCAGACTGCACAGACAAACCCTTTACCAAATCTGCAAGACCAGCTAAGTCTTGGGCGTGCTGTTGCGCTAGTTGAGCTTGCCCAACATCTGTTTTAGCCTGGTCTGACAAGGTTTTTTCCTGGGCCGTAACTTGAGTCAACAAGGAGGCCAATTTGTCTTGTAATAAAACCACTTTATGGAGCTGGTCCTGAACATTTTCCACAGCCCCTTCACTGGCTTTAGTGGCTGCATCTATCTGCTTTTGTTGGGCATCGGCAGTAGATTGATAACGCTCTATAAGATTATCCTGAGCAACCCATTTTTCTTGGTGTTGCTTTACCCTAGCCGTATTATTATCAATGGCCTTTTGATGCTCTGAGATGGCCGGACGGTTAGTTCTGTAGGCTACTCCCCAAAGCTTATCTATCTCCGTATCTACAAATTTATTTCGCTCTTTAACGCGATTATCGAGCTGCTTTACCTGGGTTTGAACCACAGTGCCAGATTTATTTGAGTTAACATCCGTAGCGACAACTAGTGCCTCCAATTCACCAATACGTTTACGGGCATGATCTAGCTCACCACGTGATACAGTGAGTAATAAATCCACATCCGTGAGCTTATTATATGACCAATAACCCCCACCAGACACACCAAAGAACATTAACACCACCAAAAACCACAAAAAACCACTACTCCTCATTACCACAGGAGGAGCGTTTTGTTGCAACGGACGCGGCGCCGATATTGGCCTAGATGCTTCTCTACGGCCACGCGTAGGAGGTGCATCTACATTTTCGTTAGATGCAGAAAAAGACGGTTTTGCAGTCCGTTTAATTTCATCTGAATCGGGCATTAGGCTCGGTAAGTCACCGATATCATCATTTCTTGGCATGTACTGAACATCCACTTTATTGGTATCAAATTTGTTAACCTAAACATACCACGATACGACTCATTTGTTGACCCTGAGCTTTATCGATTATCCTAATCTGCGTGCATTTTTTATAAACCTGTGGCTTTTGCCACAATCGAACAATTGACATGGATCAATTTTCTGACGTATAATTTAATTAGTTTTTACTAATATAAGGTCACACATGTTTGAAACATTCCCCTCTCTAGCCCTCTTTGGCGGTATTTTGATCGGCATTAGTGCAGCGTTACTACTGGCTTTCAACGGCCGTATTGCTGGAATTAGCGGCATTTTATACAATTTACTATTCAACCCACTGAGCGGCTCAGAACGCAGCTGGCGCTTGGCCTTTTTGATCGGCCTAATAGGTGGCGGATACTTAATGTTACCGGTTGAATTTGAACTACGCCAAAGTTACCCCCCGATCTTACTCATTGTCTCTGGATTAGCGGTAGGCATTGGCACTCGTATCGGCAATGGATGCACTAGTGGTCATGGTGTATGTGGAATTGGCCTGATGGCCGGCCGTTCATTGGTGGCCACTGCCACATTTATGGCCAGCGGAATCATCACCGTAACCATTTTACGCAACTTTATAGGATAAGGAACCACACCAATGAAACGCATTATCATCGCTTTAATATCAGGGCTTATCTTTGGCGCCGGTCTAGTCATATCAGAAATGGTCAACCCGGTTAAAGTGCAACGTTTTTTAGATTTGTTTGGCAACTGGGATTCTAGCCTAGCCTTCGTCATGGGTGGCGCTGTAGCAGTAACTCTTGTTACATCACGTTTTATAGTAAAACGTAAAACACCTTGGTTTGCCGATCGATTTTACATGGCTGTGAAAACCAATATTGATAGCCGTTTAATACTAGGTGCAAGTTTATTTGGTCTAGGTTGGGGGTTGAGCGGCTATTGCCCAGGGCCTGGAATCATTAATGCTATGATCAATCCAGCCGAAGCCGTGTTGTTCTTGCCTGCATTAATTATCGGTGGCTGGATAGGCCAGCGGTACTCAGCATAACACCACCCGTTACGCTGTAAGCAAAGCATCCATTCTACTGATACTAGCTAACAAGCCTTTAACTGTCCCTTCTAGGTCTTTAAAGGCTTCTTCTGCCATTGGCAAAATACCACTTTTGTTGGGCATGTTTTCACCATTTTCTGCTAAATAACTAAGCCTTGGAATAAAAATCCATTGCAGCCATTCACCCAAACTCATGGTGTCAGCACAGAATGGCTCAGCACTTAACAAGGCATCTTCCGACGGTGCCAAATCACTCCACAAACCCTGGGTTTGAAGCTCTAACTGCAAAATACCAAGTTCTCGAAGTACGTCTTGATGCAAACTGTCCATAAAACTAACGGTCTAAAATGTGTAGGCCGTTATTTTAACGCACCTGACGCAGCAATAGTGTATGTTTTTCGTATTTAACAGAAATCTTTAAGACTAAAATAGTCTTTGCTCTTCCAGCACCATAATGGCACCTTTTTCTGCAATCATCATGGTAGGGGCCGACGTATTACCACTAGTAATACGTGGCATCACTGATGCGTCCATTACCCTTAAATTATGCATACCTTTCACTTTAAGCGTCTCTGGGTGGACTACCGCCATATTATCCACACCCATCTTACATGTGCCTACGGGATGATACACCGTGGATGCGGAATGACGTAGATAATCAAGAATCGCTTGATCACTTTGAACATTCACACCCGGCGCCATTTCTTCACCTCTCAAATGATCAAACTCCGGCGAAGCCAATATTAAGCGCGCAGTTTTTACAGCCTCTACCAATACTTTTTGATCATACTCATCGGCAAAAAAATTAAAGTCGATGGCTACTTTCAGTTGACCACCCTCACAAATTAATTTAACACTTCCAGTACTGCGCGGACGCAACACACAAGAAAATACGGAATAGCCGTGGCCCCATTCAAATTTTTTACCCCGATGGCTTCGATATAAAGGCGTAAAGTGAAACTGCACGTCGGGCTGAGCATCCAAACTGCCTGGTGTGGCTGCCAATGCCATTTTAGTTTTTGCAAAACCACCCGCTTCTACGTAGTTGGTAGTCCACCAGCCTTTGCGGGCCAAATAGTATTTAAAGGGTGCAGGAACCACATGGGGCAACAGCGTTTTTATCGACAAGCCAATTGTATCTGGCTTAGACGACCGCACCGTGACCATGCTATCAATATGATCTTGAAGGTTTTTACCGACCCCTGGCACATGGTGATTACATGGAATCCCCACGCTATTGAGTTCGTCACGATCACCTATGCCAGACGCCAATAATAACTGCGGCGACAAAATAGTGCCTCCACACAAGATCACCTCTTTATCACAAGTCAGTAGTTTTAAACTTCCTGCTTTTTCCACATCCAGGCCCGTCACCCTATTACCATCAATGCGCAGTTTAAGCGCCTGAGTATGGGTCATAATAGTGAGGTTAGAGCGATGCCGAATGGGTTTCACAAAAGCGGTATAACTACTAACACGTTGGCCTACTTGCTGCTTTACGTCATAAATACCTAACCCCAGCTGAGAGTGACTGTTAAAATCAACATTGGGGGCCAACCCTGCTGCTTGCCCTGCTTTAACAAATACTTTAGCTACTACATTGGGGTCTTGTGGCTGGGTCACGTTCAATTCACCACTAAAGCCATGGTACTCTGGGTTTTGGTCATTTTGGTTGGCTTCCATTTTTTTAAACACAGGCAAAACGTCATCATAGGACCAACCTGTACACCCTAACTCAGACCAGCCATCGTAATCTTGTTTGTTGCCTCGAATATACACCATACTATTAATGGCGCTAGATCCACCTAATGCCTTGCCTCGGTTAACATTCATTAGTCGATTTCTGAGGTGTTGCTGAGGCACACTGACAAAGCTATAGTCATAAGTTTTATTGCCGTACAAACCAAAAATGCCCGCTGGAATATTCACCCACGGGCTTTCGCCATCACCCCCAGCCTCAACCAAACACACAGTCACATCTGGATTTTGACTGAGTCGATTTGCCACTACGCAACCTGCAGAACCTGCGCCTACTATAATGTAATCAAACTGATTCATACTCATCTCTTTCTCCCTGTAGCTGCACAATAAGTATTAGTTTATTAACTATTGTAGATGGCTGCTTTAGCATAACACTTGAACCGTATCACCCACGGCAATAGGCCCAGCCTTAATGACTGTTAAATTAATTCCAAAACCCACACCACCCTCATCTAAGCGGCGATATTGTGCCAAAGTACGTAGCGGCTCTTGCTGTTCATGTTGGGTTAAATTAATTGGGTCGATGGTCGTTAATACGCAACGTTTGCAAGGGTATGACACCTCTAGTTCACAGGCGCCAATCTTTAAACGCTGCCATTTATCTTCAACGTCAGCAGTAAGGTTATTGATCACTAAGTTAGTACGAAATCGATCCATACCTATGGCATCATCAAGCCGTTCATTTAAGGCCGCCAAAGATGCCGTAGTGGTTAGCAATAGCGGCTGGGCATCGGCAAAGGATAGAGCTTTATCTGGGTCTTCGTGCTGTAAATTAGCGCTATAAACCAATCGACACGCTAAACCTAAATACTCACTTAATGCCACATCTAAGGCAGGATTTTGGGGCCATGCAGGTAACGGTTTTTCACCCCAGTGTTTAACCCACACCGGAGCCTCAGGTTTAGGCTCCAAAGGTAACAAAAAATCCCTTTTGGGGAGCATCACCCTTAAACTGGATCCATCTATACGAGTGCGAACGTGCAATAACTTAGGATGTTTGCGTGAAGTTAACATGGCGTTATCCTCATCAATCAGCATCCAATTCCGATCAAAACCAATACCTGTTGGATGCAAATAACCAGCCTTCACCGATATAGGATAAGTGGATTTAATGGGGTAGGTGTTTATTTGTGATAGATACATTAGAGCCCGCCTTAAATATGGTCTTAGTCAACCATAGTATACAACATTGCAGCCAGATTTACCTGCCATAAACACCCTTAGCATTAATGCAAAAACATCACCACCAAACAAAAATGCCCCGCTAAAAGCGAGGCATTTGAATTTGGTAGGACTAGGCGAATGATTCGGCAGCAAGCTGCCTCTCCCTTCGGGCCGTGCTCGCTGTGCTCGTACGTTGTCTCCGCGGCTACGCCGCTCCGGCTCGAATCGGGCGCTTCGAATCTCTAACCACCAAACAAAAATGCCCCGCTAAAAGCGAGGCATTTGAATTTGGTAGGACTAGGCGAATTCGAATCGCCGACCTCACCCATGTCAAGGGTGCGCTCTAACCAACTGAGCTATAGTCCT
>JAQRMV010000089.1 GCA_028598985.1 Gammaproteobacteria bacterium | reverse complement strand
TACGTTACCGTGAATGATATTTTGCTTAACGAAGGCACGGAACACGAACAAAGACACCCCTACGAAGTGTTTATCAATTCAAAAAATATGGATGATTTTCAATGGGTTGTAGCCCTAACCAGGGTAATATCAGCTGTGTTTCGTAAAGGTGGAGATGTCACTTTCTTAGTGGAAGAGCTTAAAGCTGTGTTCGATCCTAAAGGGGGTTACTTTAAAAAAGGCGGGCGGTTTATGCCGTCGTTAGTGGCCGAAATTGGCTATGCCATAGAGTCGCACTTGCAGGCCATCGGCTTGATGGATAAGCCGGGTTTATCTACCGAACAACAAGCGATGGTAGATGAAAAGAAAGCTCAGCTTGCGGGTGCTGATGCGGATAAACAAAATAACCCCAATGACGACAGTGGTTATCCACCTAGCGCCAGTCTATGTGCCAAATGCCACACTAAAGCAAAAGTAATATTAGATGGTTGTGCTACGTGCTTGAGTTGTGGCGATAGCAAGTGCGGGTAATGTGACCGACATTAAATTGAGACTAAGATGATAAGGCTCACTTGAGCAATGTCAATTGGCCTTAGCAATGGGGGGATACACTGCCAAAATAAACAACCCCAAAGGAGATGTCATCATGACTGAATCAACAAATGTAGTTGTTGAAGTAAATGAAAACCGCAGGAATTTTCTGAGCGGAAGCGTTGGCGCTGGCATTGTCGGCGCAGGATTAGCCGCAGGATTGCTGGCTAACAATGCCTCTGCTGCTAGCTCAAGTAGCAAAAAAAGTGATCGTATGGCCAACTATACGGCAGATCAGCTTGAGCGAGTCACTCAGACCCTAGTTGCGCCACCGTTTGTGCCAAAACACGACCAAGTAGCCCAAGGCAAACCTAAGGTTGTGGTGGTTAAACTCAGCGTAGAAGAAAAAGAGGTGGTGTTAGAGAACGGTGCCCATGCATGGGTTAGTGCCTTTAACGGAAGCGTACCCGGCCCGCTGATTGTGTGTCATCAACATGATTATATTGAACTAACCCTGTCTAATCCTAGTACCAACATGCTCAGCCACAATATCGACCTACACGCTGCAACAGGCGCGTTAGGTGGTGGTGAATTAACTTTGGTAGGCCCAGGCCAAGAAGTGACATTTAGATTTAAAGCCACTAAGACAGGCACCTTTGTATACCATTGTGCCCCGGGTGGCGTGATGATTCCATGGCACGTGGCTATGGGTATGGCCGGTGCAATCATGGTTCTGCCAAGAGACGGTTTAAGCGATGGCCAAGGCAACGCAATTACCTATGACCGCGCATACTATGTAGGTGAAGCTGAGTTCTATGTGCCTCAGGATGCCAGTGGCAAATTCAAACGTTATGACACTGTGATGGGTAGCATGAGCGATGTGCTAGAAGCCATGAAGGCGCAAAATCCGTCACACATTGTCTTTAATGGTTCAGTGGGGGCATTGACTGGGAAAAATTCCATGACCGCCTCAGTGGGTGAATCTGTATTGTTTATCCACTCTCAAGCCAACCGCGATACTCGCCCCCATATTATTGGTGGCCATGGTGATTATGTGTGGGCTGCGGGTTCATTTGCCGATGCACCTCAAAAAGACCTGGAAACTTGGATGGTTGCCGGTGGTAGTGCTTGTGCCGTGGTGTATCACTTCCGTCAGCCGGGCTTATACGCCTATGTTAACCACAACTTGATTGAAGCCATTATGAAAGGTGCAGCCGCACACATTAAGGTGGATGGCGTGTGGAATGACGACCTAATGACTCAGGTGCGTAACCCCACAGCGATTGGCTCATAACTGAGCCAAGATGGAAGTGCTGATGCAGCCATTAGTAAGGCTAAGTCGAAAGGCCCAAACCATTATCATTAAGCTAGTTGCCTTGGTGTTAATGGTTGGTTTGAGTGCCGCAGCAGTTGCTGCGGACCTGTCTGGCTCAAACCTTAATTATGGTCTGCATAGCACCATCTACCAGTGGTTTGGGCAGTTAGATACGGCCAATCACACACATGAAAGCTCCCACCATATTTTAAATATTGGCCAGCCAAACCCCGAAGGTGTTGTTGAAGTAAAGCTTGAAAGCCAAGTGGCAAGGCCAGGACAAGGGGCGGAACAGGGCCGTTACCCCGGTCGCTATGAAGAGCGCTTGCTAAGGGTTTCAAAGACCTTTGATAAGGTGTTAAGCAGCCAGTCTGTGGTCGATACGGAAGACGATTTTGATTCTAAATACAGGCCTTCTAGGGCTATTAATTTAATTAAATCTTTAGTCTACGGATGGACTCACAGCCTTGATGTTTATGATTCCAGCGGTTTGCAGTCTTACTTGTTAGCCAATGTAGAATTTGTAGCAGCGGAAGCGCAAGTCAAGCAAGTAGACGATTATGTGCCTTATTTGTTGGCGCAAAACTACCTTAAAAATCATCGGGATTTAAGTAAGTTGGCTATACAGCCGATTGAGGCTGGGCAAGACCATTACCTTGTCACCTTTGAGTATCAATGGTGGGCAGTCAGTCAGCAAGGCAATACCGAAGTTGCGCAAATGGCGGTAGAAATGCAGGTACATATCATTTCGGGCCGAGCCATGATTAAAACATACCAAGAAGTTTACCTTGCGCCTATTACCGACAAAGGCGCAGAAGTACGTTGTTAATGGGAGTGAGCACTATGTTATTCAGAACAGCTTTAGGTTTAGTAGTAGGCCTGCTGCTGAGCGTTAACCTAATGGCGTCGATGCCTATTCTTAAAGGTATTGGCGGTGATTTTAGTTTGCAGTCGAGTTTGGGAAAACAAGTGAGCTTGTCTGATTATCGTGGCCAAGTGGTGTTGATGTTTTTTGGCTACACCAATTGCGCCGATATTTGTCCCACCACCATGGCTCACATGAGCCAGCTGATGGACCGCCTAACGCCTGAGCAAGCACAACAAGTTCAGGTGTTGTTTGTCAGTATCGACGGCGATAATGATACCCCAGGCCATTTAAATAACTACTTGGCTTATTTTAATCCCACGTTTGTTGGTTTGGTAGACGAGCGGCACAAGATTGACGCCGTAGCGGCCCAATATCATGCTCAATATGAGAAGTTGGCCGAGGGTTTAGTCACCACGGTCTACAAAAAACTAACTTTGACAGGCGAGCCCACAGAACAACGTGGTTACTTATATTCTCATACTGCAAAAATATATGTTATGGGCACCCAAGGCCGTGTGAGAGGCTACTTTTATATGGGCACGCCCCACGATGAAATGCACACTCAAATTAAACTACTGTTACAGGAATGACCTTAATGAGACATAAATTGTTACTCGCAAGTGCCTTAACCTGTGCCTTATCAAGTATAGTGCAAGCCGCACCTTTGGTGGTAAACGAGCCTTGGATACGGGCAATGCCATCCAATTCTAGGGTGATTCCTATTTTCTTTGGTTTAGAAAATATCACCTCAAGCGAACGGGTGTTGGTGGCCATGTATAGCCCTGCTGGCGAAGTAGAGATACATGAAACAGTGCCAGTTGATGGCATGATGAAAATGCAGCCCATCATGGCATTGCCTATTGCTGCGGGCCAAAAAGTGATGTTAAAACCAGGCGGCTACCACGGCATGATGTCGAGTTTTACCCATGGTGTACCGGCTGAAGGTGAAACTGTGGCAGTGACTTTGGTCTATGCTAACGGTGAAGAACAACAGATACATGTTAAGGTCATTCGCCGAGCTAAAACCAAAACCATGCAAATGCCCGCTACTAACTAGTTGCGGTTGCTAGCCCAGCTCACTGTCCTTCTTCATGGCCAAAACTACGTAAAGCCTTCATGTCGTGTACGGTCACTTGTTTGCCTTGCACACTTAGAATGTTGCGATCGCGCATTTCTTTAAACACCCTTGAAAAGGTTTCTGGTTGCATGCCTAGCTTGGATGCAATCAAGCGTTTTTCCATAGGCAGGTAAAACTCAGCTTGCAAAACAGCAGGGTCTTCGACTAAGCCAAATAAGTAGTTGCCCAAACGATGGCGGGTGTTTTGTAAGGTTAGGTTTTCTATTTCTCTGATACGTTGGTGTAGTTTCTGCGCCATGCTGCCCATTAGTTTGAGTGCGCTTTGGGGGGATTGCAAAAGTATGTTTTTGTATGCATTTCCAGGAATAACAATCACTTTACTAGATTCAATGGCCACAGCAGACACAGGATACTGGTGTTTCTCTATAAACATCAAAGCTTCGGCGAACGCTTGGCCTGGGTGTATTACCTCGATAACTTTGCTCAAACCATCGGGAGAGAGTCGATACAAGTTGATCTTACCGCTTACCAGTAGGTAAAAATGGTTAGCTTGCGCACCTTGATAAAATAAGTTCTCATCACTCGTCAGTTCCATGCACCGGCTTACGTGGAGCAGTTCCTTCTTTTCTTGATCAGACAAGGCAGTAAAAAGCATGTGGTGGGTAAAAAAATATTGTAGTTGTTGCTCAACCATTCCTAGAAATCCATAATCAAATTGGTTGCTATATAACCAATATAGCAACTATAAGGGCGAATAGGCCTTATTTTGGCATATAAAACTTGATATGCTCAAACCAGTGTTTTAATTCTACAATAACAGGAGTGTTTCATGAAGTTAGAATCTTTGGCCCTACATCATGGTTATAAGTCGGAAGCCACCACCAAGGCAGCAGCCGTGCCTATATACCAAACAACAGCCTACACCTTTGATGATACTCAACACGAGGCTGATTTATTTGACCTTAAAGTGGCGGGTAATATTTACACTCGCATCACTAACCCAACCACTGCGGTGCTAGAAGAGCGCGTAGCGGCGATGGAGGGAGGTATTGCTGGCTTGGCAGTGGCATCGGGTATGGCCGCCATTACCTATGCGGTGCAGTGTATTTGTGAAGTGGGTGATAATATTGTGAGTACCAGTCAGCTATATGGCGGCACTTATAATTTATTCGCCCACACCTTACCGCGCCAAGGCATTGAAACTCGATTTG
>JAQRMV010000088.1 GCA_028598985.1 Gammaproteobacteria bacterium | reverse complement strand
TTTCACTTTCATCACGGCGATATGACGGATTCTTCGAGTTTATTCCACATTATTCAAAAAACGCAGCCGGATGAAATTTATAATCTGGCGGCCCAGTCTCACGTGGCGGTTTCTTTTGAAGAGCCCGAATACACGGCCAATGCCGATGGCACAGGTGTGCTGCGTATTTTAGAGGCTATTCGTAGTTTGGGGTTAGAGAAGCAAACCCGTTTTTATCAGGCCTCTACATCTGAGCTTTATGGCAAAGTGCAAGAAGTGCCGCAAACTGAGAAGACGCCTTTTTATCCTCGCAGCCCTTATGCAGTGGCAAAAATGTACGCCTATTGGATTACCGTAAACTATCGTGAAGCTTATGGTATTTATGCCTGTAACGGCATTTTGTTTAACCACGAATCGCCATTGCGCGGTGAAACTTTTGTGACCCGTAAAATTACCCGTGCTCTAGCTCGTATTAGCCTTGGTACACAAGATTGTTTGTACTTGGGTAATATGGACGCCAAACGTGATTGGGGCCATGCAAAAGATTATGTGCGCATGCAGTGGCTTATGTTGCAACAAGATGAAGCCGATGACTTTGTAATCGCCACTGGCGAGCAGTACAGTGTGCGCGAGTTTGTAGAAATTGGCTGCAAAAAGTTAGGCATGAGTGTGGCTTGGAAAGGCGAGGGGGTTGACGAAAAGGGCTATGACGCTAATGGTCAATGTATTGTTGCCGTAGATCCACAATATTTTAGGCCCACAGAAGTCGAAACTCTTTTGGGTGATGCTAGCAAAGCTAAGCAACTGTTAGGCTGGGAACCTGAGATCAGTTTTGATGAGTTGGTCACAGAAATGATTGAATACGATTTAGCAGAAGCCAAAAACGAGCAGATTACCGGAGTGCTGCCGCGTTTGGTTAGTGAATTGATATGAGTTTTGGGTTTGAGTTATTAGAATCGAAACAAATATCTGGTGTATATGCCTTCACGCCTTCAATAGCCACTGATGAGCGTGGTGATATTTGGACTTCGTTTTTAAAAGACGATGTGGAAGCTATGCTGCCTCAAGGTTTGTGCTTTAAACATGATAAGTTTTCTCAATCTAAGCACAATGTGCTTAGGGGTATTCATGGGGATTCAAAATCGTGGAAGCTGGTGACTTGTGTGTATGGTGAAATTACGCAAGTGGTGGTGGATTTACGCAAGGATTCGCCAACCTACTTAAAGTGGCAAAGTTATAAAATCAACAAGGACCAACAAAAAATGGTGTTGATTCCACCGGGTTGTGGCAATGCCTATTATGTAAGTAGTGAGCAGGCAGTGTATCATTACAAATTGGCTTATGCTGGTGAGTATATCGATGCTGCAGAGCAGTTCTCTGTGTGCTGGGATGACCCCCGTATTGGCATTGATTGGCCCGTAGCAAACCCTTTTTTGTCTGAACGGGATATGATGGCGCCGTTTGTTTAGATATGACGATTAAAGAGATAATTATGATTAAAGAATATAAAGATGGCGAACAGTTGTTGGCTCGCCATATTCCTGCTGCAGAAGCATGGAAAGATGGGCTTAACTTTTTTTCTGCCGATGAAGAATACGTGCAGGTAGGCAGCTGGGGTTACGATACGGGTACAGCCTTAAAACCCCATGTGCATAACCATGTTTCCAGGGAAGTGACTGTCACGCAAGAAGTCTTGTATGTGCGCCGTGGCGCAATAAAGGCGCGTATTTTCGGCTTGCAGGACCAGCCTGTGGCTGAATTTAATGCCAGTGAGGGTGATGTGGTGATATTGCTCCGTGGCGGCCACGGGTACGATATTGTTGAAGATGGTACTCAAGTGTTGGAAATGAAGAATGGGCCGTATCTTGGTGCCGAAGTAGACAGACGCCGTATCTGAACTATTGCGCTTAAAAATACGGCGTTATAATAATTTTATAAAACCACTATGCCTTGTCTTTTTGGCGCTCATTACGTTCAGCTATACCTCTGAGTTAAGTTAACAGACGAAATTAAAAACATGACACAAGAATTTATTATGCAGATGCGCCCTTGGTTTGGCGCAGAAGAAAAGCAAGCCCTCATGGAATATATGGATGAGGATGGGTTTTTAACTGAGTTTAAAAAAACTGAAGCCTTTGAGCAAAGTATTGCTGATTACACGGGTGCCAAGCATTGCGTGGTAGTCAACAACGGCACCATTAGCCTAACCTTAGCCGCTATGGCGGCTGGAGTGGAGGCGGGTGACGAAGTGATTGTGCCTAATTACACCATGATCGCTACGCCTAACTCGTTACGTATGTTTGGTGCAGTGCCGGTGTTTGTGGATGTAGAACCCACCACTTTGTGCCTTGATTTTGCCTTGGTTGAACAAGCGATTACGGCTAAAACCAAAGCCATTGTATTGGTTGCCGCCAATGGCCGTGCGCCTGCTGTGGGCATTGAAGCTTTTCAAACTTTGTGTGAACAACGGGGCATTGCACTTATAGAAGATGCCGCCCAAGGCTTGGGTAGTTATTACCCCGATGGCGCTCACACAGGCACTAAAGGCCTAGTAGGAAGCTTTTCTTTTTCTGCGCCTAAAATTATCTCTACGGGCCAAGGTGGTGCTTTAATTACTAATTGTGATAAAACTGCCGAAAAACTTCGCCGTTTAAAAGATTTTGGCCGCGCTAGTGGCGGCAATGATATTCACGACAGCCTAGGCTTTAATTTTAAGTTTACCGAGCTACAGGCCGTAGTGGGTTTATGCCAAATGGATAAGTTGGCGCCACGTGTTGCCCGTAAAAAAGTCATCTGGCAACAGTATGCTGATCAGTTGGCAGGCTGTGCTCAAGTCAAATTATTTGACCATGACTTATCCATCACCACCCCTTGGTTTATTGATGTATTAGTGGAGCAAAGGGAAGCCTTAGGAGCCTACCTTAAGAGTGAAATGATTGGAACGCGGGTGATGTATCCGCCTATTACACAGCAAAAGGTGTATGGCATAGAGGGCAGTTTTCCGGTGGCCGAAGACATTGGCAAAAATGGGCTTTGGCTGCCTTCGTCTAACCAACTAACAGACGCCGACATCAGCCGCATTTGTGATGCGATAAAGGCATTTTACGCCTAAATGGATGCCTTTGATCCTAACTTAGTGTTTGCCCCTGTGGTAATGGCGGGTGGCGTGGGCAGTCGTTTGTGGCCCCTGTCTAGGGCCTCCTTCCCCAAACAATACCAAGTGTTAGTAGGCAATCCTGCTGGGCATACAATGTTGCAACAAACCTTTGCCCGCTTGCAGGGGTTAAAGTTGGTGCATAACCAGCTAGTATGCAATCAAGACCACCGGTTTTTGGCAGCCGAACAGTTACGCAGCGCGGGTGAAAACGCCCATATTGTATTAGAGCCCATGGGGCGCAATACGGCGCCAGCGGTCATCATCGCCGCATTGCGGCTTCAAGCCGAAGGCTGCGACGCCCCCATGTTGGTGTTGTCTGCAGACCATGCCATTGCCGATGAACAATCGTTTAAGCAAGCATTAGTGCAAGCCCAAAAGTTGGCTAGTTTAGGCCATATCGTTACTTTAGGTATTACCCCAAGTTTTGCCTGTACTGGCTATGGCTATATTGGCTGTGGCGAGCAAGTGACCGATGGTTCTGGTTTTTTGGTAGAGCGGTTTGTAGAAAAACCCGATGCAGCCACGGCGCAAACCTATTTAGACTCAGGTGATTACCTGTGGAATAGCGGTATGTTTGTGGTCAAACCCAGTGTGCTATTGGCTCAGGCCAATATTCATTGCGCTAGTTTGCTACAGACTTGTAAGCAAGTGGTGGCAGGCGCCACCAAAGATTTAGATTTCGTAAGGTTGCCGGCAGATTTGTTTGGCCAGTGTGAAGATATTTCCTTAGACTACGCCATTATGGAGCGCACAGATAAAGCAGTTGTGGTGCCCGTTTCCTGTGGTTGGAGTGACGTGGGCGACCTTAATGCCCTATGGCAAACCAATGCCAAAGATGCCAACAATAATGTTGTGTCTGGTGATGTGGCTGCTTTGCAATCTAGCCAGTGCTTAATCAAAGCCGAGCATCGTTTAGTGGCGGCGTTAGGGGTAGAAAACCTCGCTATCGTTGAAACTAAAGATGCCGTGCTGGTGGCCAATTTAGCCTCTTCACAAGCGGTTAAAGACCTTGTGGGCCTGCTTAAGGGACGCGGCGAGCTAGAGCATCAGCGAGAAGTATATCGTCCGTGGGGCAGCTACGACAGCGTAGATTCTGGCCCTAACTACCAAGTAAAACGCATTTCGGTTAATCCTGGTGCGCGCTTAAGTTTGCAGCGCCACCAATTTCGAGCAGAGCATTGGGTAGTGGTTGAAGGCACCGCCAAAGTTCATGTGGATGGTATTGACCATTTGTTGAACGCAAATGACTCTATCTATATTCCCGTGGGCGCAGTGCATTGTTTGGCCAATGATACGGATCGTCCACTGCATTTGGTAGAAGTGCAATCTGGCAGCTATTTGGGTGAAGATGACATAGAGCGGTTAGAAGATTTGTATGGTCGAGCTCCCGCGAGTGCAAAATCATGACGATATTGGTTGTGGGTGGGGCTGGATACATTGGCTCCCATATGGTGCAAATGTTGGCGGCCAATAAGCTAGACTGTGTGGTGTTAGACAACCTTTCCACAGGCTTTGCCGATGCCCTTACAAACATTACTGGTAGCGTTGAATTGGTAGTGGGTGATCTAGCCGACAAGTCACTATTAACGCAATTGTTTGCCCAGCATGAATTTACCGCGGTGATGCATTTTGCCGCCTTTAGTCAAGTGGGGGAGTCTATACAACTACCCCAAAAATATTATTCCAATAACCTAGTGAACACGATTAATCTGCTGGAAGTGATGGCGGCTCATCAGGTGAAACAATTGGTATTTTCATCCACTGCTGCTGTTTATGGTGAGCCCGTACAGCCTGTAATTAGTGAGCTACATCCGTTGGCGCCAATTAACCCCTATGGCCGAAGTAAACTCGCTATAGAGTGGGTGTTGCAGGATTACGCCAGTGCCTATGGCCTTAAAAGTGTGGCTTTGCGTTATTTTAATGCAGCAGGTGCAGATCCATTGGGCGCCAACGGCGAACGGCACGACCCCGAGACACACCTTAT
>JAQRMV010000087.1 GCA_028598985.1 Gammaproteobacteria bacterium | reverse complement strand
CTGAACTTTTCATACGGCGTCATCATGTCTTTGTAGCGGTACATCTTTTTCTGTTTGCCTTTTTCATCAGTCAATGTCTTGGGGAAATAACACGGACGATGGAAGTTGATATAGCGGTAAAATGGCCCACTGTTCAGCTCTTTAAAAAGGCCTGCCTGATATTGAGGAATGTGCATATAACCGTACATCTTTCGAATGACTGAGCCGTTTTTGCTTTCCACTAGGCCATTGTCATTGCTGCTAGAATTGAGCCGAGGGCTGTAAAAAGAAGGCCAAAACCTTACCCCCTTCTAATGGAGAAAAGGAATTTGGCTAGGGTTGAAATACTGAAGAATGGTCACGCTGTAAAGCTTAAGTAAGTGCCATTCGGCTTTGACCCCTTTAACCTTGAATTAACGGGGCTTTGGTTCGCTTACGGTATTTGTGAACACGCATATAGGGTTACACAGAATTAGGAAATAGAAATTTCGACATGCCAACAACCTCTGTTCTGGTTAAATGAACCGGACAGTTTTATTAACTACGAACATAGGAATACTCTTGCCGCTATCAGGTAAGGCGCGCTCTAAAACATCCTTTCTTAGCCCCGCCTTATTCTGGGTCGTTATTTAATAATACCATCATTTCATCTAGCGCAAGCTTGCCTCCGGCGCTCTCGTTGCCCTCTAATAAACTGGTGGCAAGGTCGCGCTTTTGGTGGTGCATGGCGAGTATTTTCTCTTCTATTGAGTTTTCCATGACCATGCGATAAATGGTCACCGGGCGGGTTTGTCCCATGCGGTGGGCGCGGTCGCTGGCTTGGTCTTCTACGGCGGGGTTCCACCAGGGGTCCATGTGAATAACATAGTCGGCGGCCGTTAGGTTAAGGCCTGCACCACCGGCTTTTAGGCTGATTAAAAATACATCGCCCGCACCGCCTTGGAAGGCTTGAACGGCTTTTTTACGTTTGCTCGCAGGCGTGCTGCCATCTAGGTATTGGTACTCGATACCCAGCTTATCTAGGCGCGTACGCAACAGCTCTAAATGCCCGACGAATTGACTAAATACCAGCGCACGATGATTGTTTTCTTTGAGTTCGCTCACCAGTTCGGTGAAGGCCTCTAGTTTGGCGCTGGGAATACTGGCGTCGGGCAGAATCAGTTCGGGGTTACAGCAAGCGCGGCGCAGGCGCATAATTTCGGCCAACACTTTGAGTTTTTGCGAGCCACCGTTGTCTTCACTGCTTTCCAATAAGCTGGCGACCGCTTGGCGGCGTAGGGCTTCGTAAAAGGCGGCCTCTTCTTTACTGGGGCTAATCGTTAGGTTGATCTCGGTGCGCGGTGGCAGCTCACTCAATACTTCGGACTTTAAGCGGCGCAACATAAAGGGTTTTATCAGGGTTTTGAGTCGCTGGCGCGCCTGCGCGTCTTGCTGGCCCTCAATGGGTTCGGCGAAACGTTTATTAAACTCATCGTGGCTGCCCAGCAGTCCGGGGTTAATAAAACGAAACAACGACCAGAGTTCACCCAAGTGGTTTTCAATGGGTGTGCCGGTGGTGATCATTTTAAAATCGCCCTTGAGCCGCATGGCCGCTTGGGTGCGCTTGGCCATTGGGTTTTTAAGTGCTTGGGCTTCGTCGGCGACAATGGTAGCAAACTGAGCTTGTTCAAGCTGTTCTATGCTGGTTTGTAGCAAGCCATAGCTGCATACAATAATATCCCTTGGCCCTGCGTTATCCAGCATAGCAGTGCGGTCGCCCTCGGCAAAGTAGTGCAGGTTAAGTGAGGGGGCAAAGCGGGTTATTTCTTCTAACCAGTTAATGCACACGGAGGTGGGTGCTAAAACAAGCGTGGGGCCTGCTTCGGCGCGGGTGAGTATCAACGCCAACGATTGCACGGTTTTACCCAGCCCCATGTCGTCGGCCAAACACGCACCAGCGCCCCAGTGAGCCAGCTGGCTCATCCATAAAAAACCTTCCTGTTGGTAGTCGCGAAGCTGCGCTTGCAGGGTGTTGGGCGGCGTTACATTCAGCGCGTAGGCCGCCGCTATCTTGTCGCCCTGTTTCTTCCAGGCTTCACTCTGTGTAAGTGCCATATCGCGGGTGAATTCTTCAAATTGCACCGCCACCAGTGGGTGTAAGCCCTGCGCGCTGGATAGCCCCGCCAGTGTTTGCAGCTGCTTGTGCAGTTGCACGCTGAGCGACAGTACTTGCCCCTCGTCTAAACGCACAAAGCGACCATCGCCGTGGCTGACCAATTTGAGCAGGTTTTCCAGCTCCAACACCTGACCATTGCCTAAATCTAGCGTGCCTTCTAGGGCAAACCAGTCTTGCTGTTGGCCGCCCACCGAGAGGCTCATGTTTTTTGATTCTAGGGTTTTAGTCAGGCGCATACTCTGACCCTTGGGCCAGCTAAGTATTAATTCGTCGCCACGGTTTTGTAAATATTCCAGCGCTTGTAGGGCTTGTTGAGGGTCTTCAAGTAGCGTTTCGTCGTTGTAAACGCCTTCTAAAGCGGGGCAGTTTTCACCCAAGCTGCGCAGGTTGTCGGCCTCCTGTTTTAAGTCTCGCTGGGTTTGCAGCGGCTTGCCATTCACCTCGGCAAATAGCGTTTCGCCACCCACACCGGGTTTAAAGAACGGGCTGTGCTCCCCCAGTGGCTGACATAGGTACTGTAACTGTAAACCCTGCCCCTCGGGTTGCAGGTGAATGTGCAGTCTTGAGTCGGCGGTTATGTTTTCTGCGCGGGTATCACCACCGCCTATGTCTGAATGAATAGTGAGCAGCGGGGCAATGGTGGCGATGCTGTCGAGCACCTGTTGCTCGGCGCTTAGGGGTACCACCAAACCATCACTGCTCAGCACTTCGGCAATTTTTATATGGCTGGCGTCAAACTCGGTTACCTGCCAATGGTTGACGCCCATGGATTGTATTTCAATCATTGGGCCTTCGCGGTGAATGTTGGGGAAGGGTTCTAGGCTGAGGGTCAGCTGCTCGCTCTTGTTCACCATGAGCTGAGGTGTAGCTTCCGTAAACTTAATGGCTGTGGTTGTACCCTCCAAAAACAGCAGCGGGTGTTCACTGGCGCTCATCAGTGAGCGGCGGCCAAGTTCATACTTGGTGTTGCTGTAGCCATTCCAACCGCTGTAAACATCGTAGAGGTCAATACTGGCGCAGATACGTTTGTCCTGCTCGGTAAGATAGGCAAAGCTGTCGATGTCATCGTGCAGGCGTTGCATGGCCACCGCGCGGCCCTTGCTCCAACGGCCATTCTTTCCCAGCTTTTGCTCTCTGGGGGCGAGGGATTCACTGCGTTTATCAAACCACCACACCAAGCGGCTGTCGCGTGTGGGGGCAGCGGGGGTGGCCACCTCGGTTGCTGCGGGGGTGCCAATACTTTGCAACAGGCTGAGAGAGCGTGACCACTGAGCCACCACGGGAATCATGTCTACTAAATAGGGCCGCGTTGAATCGAGTGGGCAGGCAGTTTTATCTTCTAGCTCCGAGACATTAACGCCGCGCGCGGCTAAGAGCGCACGGGCTTCGCGCAGGTACCAACCGTGCCCCGTTTTCTGGGCACGCTTGGCTTGCGTGTAAAGATAGGACTCCGCAGCTTCACTGGAGTTTGTGTCGCTCCAGAACCACAAGAGTTGAAGCAGTAGGGATTTTAGCGGTTCGGCCCCCATTCCCTCGGTAAACAGTTGGGAGCTTAAGTTTGGCTGAAAATAAACCGAGCGCTTATCGCCAGATTGTAAATACGACAACAAAACCGCTACTGGCACCATCTGTCGGTAGGTACTATCGTTTTCTGATTTTTCCATCGCCATCAGTAGATGATCGGCCGCATGAATGTTTTCTGCCTGCTGGGTTTTGGTCAGTGCCAATACATGCAGTAAACCTTCAAAACTGGGCAGGCATACATTGCGCTTACGGGTGGTTTTTTTATGAAGTTTTAATGCCTGTTCAAACAGCTCAAGTGCCTGCTCGTTGTCGCCCTTAAGGAAACAGACACAGGCGTTTAAAGAAACCACCACCGCATTGGGTTGAGCTTTAGCCTTGCTGACCTTGCCGGTTTTGGTCAGTACGGGGTTGGCAAGGTTTTTTGCTGTCTGCGCTTGGCTGGCTTGTAATAGTAGGTTTTCAGTGTCTTCTATGCGCCCTTGAAACAATCGTTGGCGCGCCAACAGCGCAAAAAAGGCGGGGTCTATAGGCTGGCGATTGCTGTTTTGCTCGCTGTTGGCCTCACAGATGGCCTTGAGCATAATAAGCGCTGGCGGTTGTATGCTTAAGCCGTAAAGGCTTTCAACCTGCTCGCCAGCCAATGCATAAAACTGAATGCTCGGGGCTAAGCTTAAAAACCAAGTGGCATCAAAATCATTAAAGAACAGGTCGCTCGCGGTTTTAGAATAATGCGTTGCGTGTACATCAAAGGTGTTAATACCCAAGCGATTAAATAAGGGCAGGGGCTGGTTGTTAAAGATAAGTTCACGCAATATTCGCCGGGTAAGGGGCGGAGCTGAGTAGTAAGTGTTTTGTGGTGGCTCAGCGGGGAAGGTCTTTTTCAGTGCTTGTGTAATGGGTTGGTAGAGACCGTGACTTAAAGCGCAGCGAACCAGCCGGTTAACAATAATATCGGGGCATTGATATTGGTTGCCCGCTACATTTAAGCCAAGTTTTGACAGCCGCTCGCGCAGAGGTTTGGCCACAATGCCCGTTACCAGTGGCTGCCCAGTTTGCTTGAAATCACAACGCTGTGCGGTATTGTACAGCAGGGTTTGCATAATGGGTTTATAGGCCACCGCCATCATCAACATAATATGTTTCTCATCAAGCGTGAGCTTGTTAAAACGGTTGATCAGTGTGAGCGGCACGCCAGAGAGATCATTGGTGGCTATGTGCATGATGAACCTTGAGATGATTTAAGTTGGCAAATAGGCGACCAGTTTACCTTGATCGTCGTTCGTTTGTCCCAAGCTTTGAGTGATCTTTGGGTAATCACGGCACTTGGTTTTTGAAAACGTCATCTGACACCGCCTTTCGTTTTATTACCTTTAGTCGGGGCAGCGATTCAACTCAATATGGCTGGCGCTGGCGCTAAAATCCAATGACTTTCGCTTGTTGACCTTTGATTGTCGTGATTTTTAATGTGAGAGACATTTTAACGAAGCCAGAGGGCAAAATTCCGGCTCGTGCAAAGGTCTCTGTGAAATATTATCCGCGCTTTTTGTTCCGCAGTAAAAAAAATTAAGGGAGCCTCTTGCAAAACCCCATAAAGCGAGTGAATTTCTAGCTTGAATAGCTAAAAATTAAAAAACTTACTCATAAATGATAAAATAGGAAGCAACAAAACAATCTAAAAGAATCAATAAA
>JAQRMV010000086.1 GCA_028598985.1 Gammaproteobacteria bacterium | reverse complement strand
GTCAACTGAGCTAAAACTTTCCTGCACCCCTAGCTATTAACTCAAGTGCGCAAAAGCACCCTTCAAGTTAGCCACTTGGGGTTGTTGAGTAAAATCACACCCTTCAGCAATATGACCTAAATGATGAGCCATTAGCTGCTGGCTCAACACCTCATCACCCAGCCTTACTGCGTCTAACAACAGGCTGTGCTCATCCCTAGCGCAAGCGTTGCCACCGCCATGGCTGTACATAGTAATGATGAGGGAAGTTTGAGAAATAAGTCCGCGCAAGGCATGCACGAAGGGCTGATTGCCAGCCACAATCGCTAACTGTAAATGAAACTCACCGGAACGGCGTAATGCGGTGGCCATATCACCTTGATCAATAGCACTTTGTTCTAGATCTATCATATGCTGTAACTGTTGCACATCAGTGGGCTTACAACGTAAACACGCCAACCCCACAACAGCCAGTTCAATAGTGTGCCTAGCCAATAGTATTTGCTCAGCCAAATCAGGACTGGGGGCCGCCACAAAGGCGCCTCGGTTTTTATGAATTTCCACTACATGTTCAAGCTGTAAACGCTGTAAAGCCTGCCTAATAAGCGTACGGCTTACACCAAACAGTAAGGTGAGTTCTACCTCATTGAGCTTGGTACCCGGCGCCAGCCGCTGAGATAAGATGCCGTCGAACAACTGTCGGTAGGCATCCATAGGCTCATCAAAAGCCGCGTCTTGTTTAGGCCCCTGTGTAGGCAAGGATTGAAACACTATTTAACTACCTCGGTACGTAGAATAGCTATAGGGAGAGACCAAAAGCGGCACATGGTAATGCTCTGCGGCTTCTGCAATGCCAAAACGAAGAGTAACATCGCTTAAAAAAGCAGGGTTAGGTTGTGGCACTTTGGCCTGAGCGAAGTAGGCCTCGACGCCAAACTCAAGCTCGTATACGCCTACTAAAAAAGATTCATCTTGCAACAAAGGCCCATCACAACGACCATCACTGTTGGTCATTTGCTGGCTAAGCAGTTGACGTTCGCCCTCTACTATTCGATACAAGCTGACTGACATGTTACTGCCTGGTACGCCTTGGGCTGTATCCAGTACATGTGTGGTTAAAAAACCCATTTAATTTGCTCCTTCCGTAATCCAACGGCCTAGCTGGTCACGCTCGTCTTGTGTCATGCCAGTGCTATTGCCCAATGGCATAATATGGCTGGCTACGGTTTGTAAATAAATACGATCTTTGTAGCTTTTAATTTGCTCAATTGAATCAAACATTAAGCCTGCGGGTGCGGTAGAAAATGCTGCATGGGTAGGCGCGCTAGAATGGCAAGAGACGCAATGGGTTGCCACTATAGTGTGTGCCTGATCAGAACTAATGCTAGCCACTACTTCACTGACAACAGACTCACTGTCTGCCTGGCTTGAACTTTGTGCATTGGCTCCTGGAATATGGGGCACTGTTACATAAGCCATAACCAATAACGCTAATACTGCAGCCGGCAAGGCCCACACAAACTGCTGGCCATTGTGGCGGGTATTAAAATAATGGCGCACAGCCACACTTATCATGGACAGACCTAACAAAATCGCCCAGTTCCACTCATGGCCATAGGTACTTGGAAAATGACCACTTACCATGATAAATATCACCGGTAGGGTGAGGTAATTATTGTGGCGCGAACGCAACAAACCATTCTTTGGCAAGGCTGGATCCGGCTGTGTACCCGCTTCTATGGCACCTACTAAGTTTCTCTGAGCAGGCATAATGATAAAGAAAACATTACCTACCATCATGGTACCAATTACCGCACCTACGTGCAGGTAGGCTGCTCTGCCTGTCATAAACTGGCTAAAACCCCATGCCACTAAAACTAAAAATAACATTAATGCCACACCCAGCAACATGGGTTGATGGCGCAAGGGACTCTTGCATAATAAGTCGTACACAAACCAGCCGATCAACAAGCTACCTAAGCCGATGGCCACACCCGCTTCAGGAGATACCGGTGAGCCGGGTAAAATCAAATAGGTGGCAGCATTAAGGTAATACACCACACCGAGTAAAAGCACACCCGATATCCACGAACTGTAGGCCTCCCACTTAAACCAATGCAAATGTTTTGGCATGGTGGCTGGCGCCAATTTGTATTTTTGTAAGTGATATATACCACCCCCATGAATAGCCCATAATTCGCCAGCTAAGTCTTGGTTCTTTACTTGACGATCTAGATTGTTTTCTAACCAAACAAAATAGAAGGAGGCACCAATCCAAGCGATACCTACGATGACGTGTACCCAACGGATGGCTAAGTTCAACCACTCTAATAAATGAGCTTCCATAATTATTCTCTTTGTTAACTATTGTTGTTAGATTAAGCTAGGTAAATTATTAATTAATTCAGTCACGTCTAGCTGGCCACACTGGCCCTCACTAAACATCACTTCATTGAGATTATTGCCTTCCCCTGCACGATCTACCACCAAAAAGTCTTGTTTTGGTGCCAAAATCAATAATGGATGATGCCATACACCAATACCATAGTTCACGCCTTGTTTGCCGTTAGTCACAAAAGCTCGAAGATCGGATAGCTTAGGTTCGGCCCCTGCCTTAGCCACCACCACCAAGAATGGGGTATCGCTTAATGGCATAAAAGCTTGGCTGCCTAATGGGTGGCGCTCCATCATGTTAATTGCTATGGGTGCAGGCCTATTTTTACTACTGAAGATACTAATAATGGCTTCATCTTCAGGTTGATCCATACCCACGGCGGCTAATTTATGGTGGCGCCAAGTAAATCCTTGGTTGATACCAAAACCATCGCCAGCGTGGGCTTCGATTACGTCACCAAAATCAGCAAAGGCTTGTGCCGTTAAGTTTTCTATCGTAATTGATGTAGCCATTAGGATGTTTTGCCTTCAGTCATAATACGGCCCTTAATCCGCAATCGAGACACACCACCATCTGGAAAGATGTTTAAGCGCACGTGGGTGACAGGGCCCAGGCTAATGACCTCATTGGTATAATGGTGAATATGATCTTTGCTTAACTTTTGAGATGGAAGAAGTTCAGACCAGTACAAGCTTTGAGCTGCCATTTGTTCATCACTACCACCTTCTACACAGGCTGCTTGAATAGAGCAAGAATCAGGAAAGTTGCCTTTAAAATGAGCCGTGTCTACTTCAATTTCACTTACAGTTCCGACATGACCTAAAGCGATAATTACCCAGTCAAATCCTGGAATACGGCGGCGGGCGGTTTCCCAACCATCGCCCATATTAATACCACGACCTGGTGCTAAAATATTGTCCATGGTACCAAAGTGCTCATCACTACATAGCAACGCACGGCCGCCATTGCCCATAGCAGCAAGGTCTACCAAATCATCACTATGGGCGGCCCAATCTTTAACCACTTCACCATAAATACGTAACCGCGCAACGCCGCCGTCTGGGTACATATGGAAACGTACGTGGGTGAATACTTCATCGCAATGAATGGCTTGAATGTGGTGACTGTCGCCCTGTAGGTTTAATGCCGACTGTACTTCTTGCCACTGAGTGACATCCGTTGGATCACCATCGGCTATGAAGCAAGCTTCTAAGGACACACTTGGGGCATAGTTACCGGTAAAAAAACTAGTATCAATGTTAAGGCCACGGATACGACCCGGCAAACCTAAACGCACAGTGCAATGGTCATGACCTTGTTGGCGTTTACGGCGAGATTCCCAACCGTCCATCCACTTGCCGTTGTCGTCATAAACGCCTTCTTTCCATACGGGGTCATGATTTTGTAACATGCGGTTCATGTCGGCAAAAAAATCATCAGTGCTATGAATGGCTTTTGCACCTAAACGCGCATCCGCCAAGTTGGTCATACGCTGGTAAGGGTTGTGCGGACGTTGTGCTGTGGTTTGGGTCATATAAAATCCTAAATAATTCGATTACATGTCGGCCATGCGAAAGCTGGCGATTTTGTTAATTTCGGTAAGGGCTTGGGTAAACTCAGTATCAGCATCATTATGAATACGGGTTTCAAACGCCGCCAATATTTGGTGCCGATCACTGCCTTTCACAGCCTTAATAAAAGGAAAACCAAACTTAATTTTATACGCATCATTTAATTGCGTAAACCGAGCAAATTCGGCAGAGGTACATTCACCAATACCTGCACCAGCCTGCTCCGAGGTAGACGCCTCAGTAAGCTCACCACGAACCGCGGCTTTACCGGCTAAATCTGGGTGCGCACGAATTAGGGCAAGCTGTTGGTCTTTATTGGACCCCAACATCACCATCTGGAACGCTGCCAATAGCTGCTCAGACTGATCCAATTCAACAGGAATGCCGTCATCAAACACGCCTTCAGCCACCCAAGGTGAATGCTCGTACAAGTCTTTAAAGTGTTCAACAAAAGCACTTCTAGACATTTGACTGGGTGTGCAAGTCGCTAATAAAACCATGTTATTCGCCTTTATAGGGATGGTGCTGCTGCCAATGGTGCGCGATATCAATGCGTCGGGCGCACCAAACATCATCAAACTGGCCAACATACTCTAAGAAACGCTGAATGCCTTTTAACCTGGCTGGGCGACCCAACAAACGACAATGCATACCAATAGACAACATCTTAGGAGACGTAGCACCTTCTTCGTATAACACATCAAAGGCATCTTTTAGATATTGGAAAAACTGTTCGCTAGTATGGAAACCTTGAGGGGTAGCAAAACGCATGTCGTTGGTATCTAAAGTATAGGGTATCACTAAATGTGGCTCGCCCTGGCCATTAGAACCACGGCTCCAGAACGGTAGATCATCACTATAATCATCGGAATCATAAACAAAACCACCCTCTTCCATCACTAGATCTCGAGTATTAGGGCTATTACGTCCTGTGTACCAGCCTACTGGGCGTTCACCCGTCACCTGGGAAAGGATCTCAATCGCCTCAAGCATGTGCTTGCGCTCTTGCTCACGGTCCATGTATTGATAATCAATCCAACGCAAACCATGGCTACAAATTTCATGGCCTCGCGAGTGCATTTCTTTAACAACTTCAGGGTGGCGCTGAGCCGCCATAGCCACCGCAAAAATAGTGAGCGGTATATGGTGTTTTTTGAACAAATCTAAAATACGCCAGACACCGGCACGGCTACCGTATTCATAAATAGATTCCATACTGGGATGGCGTACACCTTGATACGGTTGCACACCAATGATTTCAGACAAAAACGATTCCGATTCGTTATCACCATGCAACACACAGCGCTCACCCCCTTCTTCGTAATTGAGTACAAAAGACAAAGCCACACGGGCTTTATTGGGCCACTCTACTTTGGGAGGCTGGCCATTGTAGCCAATTAAATCTCTGGGATAGTGTTTGGTCATCGCGTTTTGATCTACATTGTACATAAGATTGTATACAATATAAGGGAAGTTGAGGGGAATTGCCAGCATTACCCCTATAGGTTATGCCAAAACCATTAATACATAACCCACGAAAATCGATATCCATACTGCTATAATCCACTTCACACTGTCACCACAACTTCCATGAGCCACTATGTCATTTTCACACCTTGG
>JAQRMV010000085.1 GCA_028598985.1 Gammaproteobacteria bacterium | reverse complement strand
TTTGGTGTTTCTTACGCCTTTGGTGACTTAGTAGTTGCTGCTGGTAAGCAAAGCCTTAAACGTGATGGTTCTACTAGCCCAGGCACAGTTATCTCTGCTACTTACACTTTCACTGCTGATGCATTGACTGTTAAGGCGCAAATGGATAACTACCACGACGATACCGATTCTAGCGATCACCAGATCGACATCACTTATGCACTAAGCGATGCTTTTACTTTGACTTCTGAAATTGACAAGGGTAAGAAAACTACTTTGGTAGCGACTTATACTGCTGGCGATTTGACAGCTTCTGTATCTAAGACTGACGACGGTACTACCGATACGTCTATCGCTCTAGACTACGGCAACGCTGACTTGACTTTGGCTCGCAACGGCGGCGACAAAGAAACTAGCGTTACTTACTCGGTGGCATTCTAATTTTATTAGAAGCTAACTTTTAAGTGATAAAAGGCTCCTTCGGGAGTCTTTTTTTTGCCTTTTAAAAACCAATTCAAGTAAAATTAGTCAGTTACCCACACAGGATTAATTTTTGTTATGCAAAATATAAACTCAACATTACAGCAAGCCATTGTATTGCATCAGCAGGGTAAGCTAACTGCTGCTGCGCAGCTTTATCAGCAAATATTGACAGTTGATAACAAACAATCCGACGCACACAATTTATTGGGTGCAGTGTATGTGGCTACAAAAAATTATAAACTAGCCGAAAAACACTTATTAAAAGCAACAAAATATGCAAAAAATTATGCACCCGCACATTATAATTTAGGCAAAGCTTATTTAGATCAGCAAAAGCATCACTTAGCCTTAGCTGCTTTTTCTAAAGCAGTAAAATTGCAGCCAGACTATGTAGATGCCATATTTTTATTGGCCAATACCCGAGTTCAGTTAGGTGTTGTGGCTCAAGCTCAGGCCGGTTATGAAAAGGTGATCAAGCTGTCGCCAGATCACTTTGAAGCCCATAATAATCTGGGTAGTGTATTGCAAGATATAGGTAGTGGAGAAGCATCCATTCCTCACCATGAGCTTGCCATAGCCTTGAATCCAAAATTTGAATTAGCTTACCTTAACTTGGCCTATGCATTAGCCAAATTAGAGCGCCATGAAGATGCCTTAGCAGTTTTCCAAAGCTGTATTAACTACTGTAGCAGTGCGCGGCTGTATCAAAATTTAGGCACTACACTCCAGCAATTAGGGCGCATGGGCGAGGCGCAACAAGCATACCTAAAAACGATTGAGTTGGATTCGACTATGGGTTCTGCCTATCGAAATCTTGCAGAAATTACTAAAGTAGAGGCTAATGGTAAAATTGATATTAAAAATGTAGTGCAGGCGGGTTTTGATGCCCCCAATATGGATGAAAAATCGAAAATGCACTTATATTTTGCTTGGGCCAAGGTCAATGATGGGGCCAAAAATTACTCGCTTGCCTTTGCTGCCTATAAAAAAGGCAATGACATCAATAGAGATAATTATAAATATAGTAAAAACGATAGTGTGGAATTATTTACACATATAATGTCAGCATATAGCGAAAGTTTTCTCTCAGAAACATCTAATAGTGGTGTAGAAGAAAATAAGCCTATTTTTATACTAGGTATGCCTCGCTCTGGTACCACCTTGGTAGAACAAATCATATCCAGTCATACAGATGTGACTGGTGCGGGTGAGCTTTCCTATATGGGCGATCAAACTAAGCAATATAAAGGTGGCATGCTAGCCTTTCACAAGCGTTTCTCTGGTATGGGTCCAGAAAAATGGGCGACGATAGCAGGAGCGTATTTACAGGGTTTAAATGGGTACGATGAAGGCAAAGCCCACATTACCGACAAAATGCCCCATAACTTCCTTAATATTGGCATGATTAGCAAATTATTGCCTAACGCTAAAATCATCCACTGCAAACGCCATCCAGTGGCCAATTGTTTGTCTATTTACAAAGCCTATTTTGGTGCTAAAAATTCCCACCCATACGCCTACAACTTAAAAGAGTTAGCCCATTACCACAATCTATATGAAGACTTGATGGACCATTGGCGTGCTGTATTGCCTGGGCGTTTTTATGAAGTGAGTTATGAAGAGTTAACTTCTAACCAAGAAGAGCAAAGTCGTAAGCTGATAGAATACTGCGGTTTAGAGTGGCAGGACGCCTGTTTAGATTTCTATAAAACTGATCGTAAAGTGAAAACAGCCAGCGCCTTTCAAGTGCGCCAACCCATGCACAATCAATCCGTAGACCTATGGAAACGTTATGGTGACGCACTCCAGCCCTTGTTAGATGATTTGTACATTCCTCCTGAGTATCAAAGCTAAATTGTTGCAGCCTGGTTCCCATGCTCTGCGTGGGAACCCAAGTTCTTACCAGTGTCAGTTCCCACGCGGAGCATGGGAACTAGGGGTTAATGGGAGCTCTCTCGTTCCCACGCTCTGCGTGGGAATGTGCTGAGGTTGGAGTAAGTTCCCACGCGGAGCATGGGAACTAGAGGTTAAGGAGCATGGGAACTAGGGGTTAAGGAGCATGGGAGCTAGGGGTTAAGGAGCATGGGAACGCTTGTTTAAGGTTTTTTCTTGCCAAAGGGCATGGTGCCATCGCCCCAGATGCTGGCGGCATTGGTTTGGGCTTGGCGCTCTTGGGCGGCTTGTTTTTTGCTTTTAACGGCAGGTTTTTTGGTTTTGGCCTTGTTGGGCAATTTGGCATTGGTAGCCACATCGCGGTGTTCTTTGGCTTCGTGGCCTTTAATCACCATGCGTTCAAGAGTGGCGCCTTGGGCTTTTTCTACGTTAAGCAGTAAGCCACGTTCGGTAATGTTGACTAAGTTAATGGCTTTGCCTTGGGAGCCAGAACGCCCTGTGCGGCCTGTGCGGTGTAAATAGTCGTCTAAGTTGCGTGCCATGTCAAAATTGATCACCAGCTCCACACCGTCAAAATCTAAACCCCGTGCGGCTACTTCGGTGGCTACTAAGGTGTCGAAGCTGTGCTGACGATATTGACGGGTGATGTCGTTGCGTAATTCTTGTGGTAGCTCGCCGTGTAGTGCTACCGCATTGATGCTGTGGCCCTGTAGGAAAGTCGCCAGTTCTTCGCTGAGTTTACGGCTGTTACAGAAGATGAGCCGTTTTTTGGCAGGCTCGTGGGCTAGTAACCATGCCAGTACCCGTTGCTTGTGTTCTATTTGATCACACACCACCACCCTTTGTTTGATGTTGTTTTGTACCTGAGTGGCATCATTCAAACGGATATCAACGGGGTTTTTAAGTAGATGTTGTGCCATTTCTTGAACTTTAGGGCTGTGTAGGGTGGCCGAATAGAACAATGTTTGGCGATTTTCGGCGTTACAGGCTTGCGCAATGGCTTCAACGTCTTCACAAAAGCCTAGTTCCAGCATGCGGTCGGCTTCATCAACTACGAGTAGCTCTAAATTTTCTGTATCGGTTTGGTTTTTACGCTGGTGTTCCATAAAACGGCCGGGTGTGGCAATAACCATATCTGGATTTTTGCGTAATAAAGCCTGTTGGTAATGGTAGTCTTCGCCGCCTAGTATGAGTGCCGCTTGTAGATTGGTGCCTTTAATGAGTTTGTTGGTAAGGCTTAGCACTTGGTGTGCCAGTTCTCGCGTAGGCACTAAGATCAAACAGCGGGTGCTAAAACCTACGGCTTTAGTGCTGAGTATTTGATTAAGGGCAGGGATTACATAGGCTAAGGTTTTGCCACTGCCTGTGTCTGCGCTCATCAATAGGTCTTGGCCTGTTAAGGCCACTGGCAAAGCGTGTTTTTGTGCCTGTGTTGCCTGTTCAAAACCTTGTTGAGCAAGGTTGATGAGGAGGCGGGGGTTGTAACTTTGTTCGGCAAAATTAATGGCGGGTGCTGCTTGGGTGGTTTGGGTCACGGAGGCTCCTTAATTGAGGCCGTATTTTAGCATGGAAACGGCAGGTGGGGTATGGGTTCCCACGCGGAGCATATATCTCGTTCCCACGCTCTGCGTGGGAATGTACTGGTGCTGGAGTGGGTTCCCACGCGGAGCATGGGAACCAGAGCTAGGGTAAGGGAATATCTCGTTCCCACACGGAGCATGGGAACCAGGGCTAGGGGTGTGCTATAATCCGGCACCGCTTTAAGTGGTCGCTTTAACTGATGAATAGGTTCACCCATGTCCAATCCCAATACAGCTTCTGATATGTCGTCTTATTTGGCACCAGAAAAACGTATTTTTGAATACCCTAAGTATTGGGCGGAGTGTTTTGGGCCTGCGCCATTCTTGCCTACCTCCCGTGAAGAAATGGATCAGTTAGGCTGGGATTCATGTGACGTAATTATTGTGACCGGAGACGCCTACGTAGATCATCCAAGCTTTGGTATGGCGATTATTGGACGTTTGCTAGAAGCCCAAGGGTTTCGTGTAGGTATTATTGCGCAACCCGATTGGAGTAGTGCCGAGGCATTTAGGACGCTTGGCAAACCTAATTTATATTTTGGTGTGGCGGCAGGGAACATGGATTCCATGATCAACCGTTATACTGCAGACCGACGCTTGCGCCACGACGATGCCTATACACCGGGTAACGTGGGGGGTAAACGGCCAGACCGAGCCACCTTGCATTATACCCAGCGTTGTAAAGAAGCCTTTAAAGGCGTACCGGTAATTATTGGTGGTATTGAAGCCAGTTTGCGCCGTATTGCTCATTACGATTACTGGTCAGAAAAAGTGCGCCGTTCTATGTTGATTGAGTCTAAGGCCGATATGTTGGTTTATGGCAATGCCGAACGCCCGTTAGTAGAGCTTACACACCGTATTGCCAATGGTGAATCCATTGCTCAGATGCAAGATATTCGTGGTACGGCTGTTATTGTAAAACAGCCGCTAGATGGCTGGCGTGGAAAGGATTCTACTACTCTAGACACACCGGGGATTATTGATGCCATTACTAGCCCTTATGTAGACACCACGGCTACTAGTGCGTGTGAAGCTAGCAATGATTCAGATAACGAGCAGGGTGTAGTGTCTGTAGTGCCAGCAAAGGATGCGGTGCAAACCCTTACCATTAAGCCCATGGCGGCCTATGAACCGGTAAAAGGCCAGCCTTGGTTCAAGACCTACGCCAAATTACCCAGTTTTGACGTGGTCAAAGCCGACCCCATTATGTATGCCCATGCTAGCCGTGTAATGCACCATGAAACCAACCCTGGCAGTGCCCGTGCTTTGTACCAAGAACATGGCAATAGAAATTTGTGGGTTAACCCACCAGCCATGCCCTTAGACACGGAAGAAATGGATTACGTGTTTGCCGCGCCCTATGCCCGTGTGCCGCACCCTATGTATGGTGATGAAAAGATTCCAGCCTACGACATGATTCGTTTTTCGGTGAATATTATGCGGGGTTGTTTTGGGGGCTGTAGTTTCTGTTCTATTACCGAGCATGAAGGCCGTATCATCCAAAATCGCTCAGAAGACTCGATCATTGTCGAAGTAGAAGACATGCGCGACAAAGTGCCTGGTTTTACCGGTGTAGTGTCTGATCTTGGCGGCCCCACGGCCAATATGTATCGTTTGCATTGCAAAGATCCTAAGGTGGAAGCCACCTGTCGTTTACCTTCCTGTGTGCACCCCACCATCTGTGATTACATGGGCACCGACCATAAACCGCTGATCAAACTGTATCGTCGTGCCCG
>JAQRMV010000084.1 GCA_028598985.1 Gammaproteobacteria bacterium | reverse complement strand
TCCAAGGCAGATACAGGCTCATCCGCAACCACCACCTGTGCATCACCGGCAAAAGCGCGGGCAATACCAACGCGTTGTTTTTGACCACCGGAAAGCTGGCGTGGCATACGTTTAGCAAACTCACGGGGCAACTTCACCAAGTCCAGCAGCTCCAACATACGCCGTTGACGATCAGCATCATCGACACCAATACCAAACACTTCTAGGGCACGTATGATCTGCCGTCCCACGCTCATGGAAGGGTTGAGCGTGTCAAATGGGTTTTGGAAAACCATCTGAATAGAGGATACGGTATCCACCTTTCGGTCCTGTATGGTTATCTGTTCGATGTCTTCGTTGTTTAAGGTAATGGTACCGTCAGTGGCGGTTTCCAAACCCAATAGCATCTTCGCCAGCGTAGACTTACCACAACCAGACTCGCCTACGATGGCCAAGGTTTCGGCCTCACGGGCTTCAAAAGACAGGGTTTCGTTGGCTTTCACTACACGCTTTTCACCACCGCCAAACAAGGCGTTAGCCGCAACTTCGTAGTATTTTTTAAGATTATTTACTTTTAATACTACACGACCTGGCTCAACCGCTTCGTAATCTACTGCTGCCGCTACCGGGGCATTCCAATCAATTTCTGCCACTTTCACACAACGGGATTGATGCACTAGGCCGGCGTCAACATTGGTCATTTCAATAACGTCCATATTACAACGGCCTTGCGCAAAATAGTTGCAACGCGGACCAAAGTTACAACCATCTGGTCGTTCATGGGGTAACGGGAAGTTGCCGGGGATGGCCACCAATGGGTGTGCATTCTTGTCTGCACCGGGCAATGGAATGGAGCGAAATAAGGCTTCCGTATAGGGGTGACGCATCTTATCAAACACGTCTTTGATAGGGCCCGTTTCCACAGCTTCACCCGAGTACATCACGCAAATGTCATCACAGGTATCCAACACCAAACCAAGGTTATGAGAAATAAACAGCATGGAAGTGCCATATTTCTCACCAAGGTCTTTGACTAGGGCCACAATACCCGCTTCTACCGTCACATCCAAAGCTGTGGTTGGCTCATCAAGGATCAGCAAGGATGGCTTGGACATCAACGCCATGGCAATAACAATGCGTTGCTGCTGACCACCAGAAAGCTGGTGCGGGTAGCTGTTCATGATACGTTCTGGGTCAGGTAGATTAACGTCTGTCACTACCTGCAAAGCCAAATCGTAAGCTTCTTTTTCACTGGCGCCTTCGTGCACCATGGGCACTTCCATCAGCTGCTTGCTGATTTTCATGGCGGGGTTCAAAGAGGCCATAGGCTCTTGGTAAATCATGGCAATTTCAGAACCACGAATATCACGCAGCTCTTCTTGGCTCATGGTATTGAGTTCGCGGCCTTTGAATTTGATGCTACCACCAACAATTTTGCCGTTAACACCCAAATCCTGCATGACGCCAAGGGCTACGGTAGATTTACCACAACCTGATTCGCCCACTAAACCTACTGCCTTGCCTTTTTCTACCTTACAAGAAAAGTCCATTACCGCTGGGATTTCACCAATACGGGTAAAGAAACTAATGGAAAGGTTATCGATCTCTAATATAGGACCGTCATAATCTTGCTTTTGCATTATTTAAGTCCTCTTAGTCTTTCAACGATTGTTCACGTAAGCCATCAGCCAATAGGTTCAAACCCAGAACCAATGACATCAAGGCTAAAGCCGGTGGTATAGCCAAATGCGGATAGATGGACATAAGCTTACGGCCTTCGTTAATGGTCATGCCCCAGTCAGGGCTCTCTGGGCTAACACCTAGGCCAAAGAAGCCCAACGTGCCCAACAAGATGGTTGTGTAACCGATACGTAGGCAAAAATCGACGATCAACGGGCCACGGGCATTGGGCAAGATTTCCCACAACATGATGTACCAAGGACCTTCGCCACGGGTTTCTGCCGCGGCTACATAGTCGCGAGTTTTGATATCCATGGCCAAGCCACGCACAATACGATACACCGTCGGCGAGTTTACAAACACCACCGAAACAAAGATATTGAGCAGGTTAGGTTCCATATAAAAGACATTGAGTGGGTCAGCATTGAACGCTAAGCCCGAGTATGCCCAAAGGCCCAATACGAGGGTGGTGCCCACATATATATTACGTTTCATTGGTTGCGTGTAAAAACGCGACTGGAATAACACCACAAAGAAGATCACCGGGAACAAAAACAACACAGCGGCCAAATAAATTGGCACGCCGGTAGAGCGAATTTCTGGTGTCACCAACAAAAAGAACAATAGGATTACGGGGAATGCCAACACCAAGTTTGATAAAAAGGACAGGTTCATATCCAGCTTGCCACCGCGGAAACCCGCTGGCAAGCCTAGGGTGATACCCACCATAAAGGCAAAGGCTGTGGCAGCAGGCGCAATAATCAATACCGCTCGGCTACCCATAACCATGCGCGAGAAGATGTCGCGGGCGAGGTTATCACCACCGAGCAAGTAGTACTGATAAGCGCCTTCGGCGGCCAGGCGTACTTCTGTACCAGGGCGCTTGTTTTTCATGCCAGATATCTGTACCAAGGCATCGTGAGTAACGATGGCGTCGGCAAAAATAGCCGTAAATACCCAAAACAACACCAAGATCAAACCCACGGTGCCGACACGGCTATCAAACAAATGGCCATATAGACCAAGGCGGTCTTTATAATAAATAGAGGCAGACAAGGTTACTGCCAAAGCAATCCACACGGGTGTGAATTGCACAATAATTTGTAGGATGATTTCCCATACATTTAAAGAATTCATTTTTTACCCCTAGCTCATGCGAATACGTGGATTAAGGAACACGTAACCAATATCAGAGACTAACTGTGTCACCAGCACCACAAATACAGCCACTACTGAACAGGATAACAAGAGTTCAATGTCATTATTGCTGGCGGCTTGCACCAGCACCCAGCCAAAACCCTTGTAATTAAACAAGGTTTCGACAATGACCACACCTGTAAGTAGCCATGGAAACTGCAACATGATTACGGTAAACGGGGCAATCAAGGCATTACGCAAGGCATGTTTCATGACTATATTGGGGAAGCTAACACCTTTCAATCGGGCCGTACGAATATACTGCGCCGTCATGACTTCGGCCATAGACGCTCGCGTCATACGTGCTATATAACCCATGCCGTAAAAAGCCATGGTCATTACCGGCAAGGTAAAGTTGGCAAACGTAATATCGTCCATGGCCGAAGCTGACGATCCCTTGAACCATTTGAGGCCAACAGCCGAACTGGCAAAAATAACAATAAACAGCACACCAGATACGTATTCGGGGGTGGCTGTGGTAGCAATAGAGAAGGTGGATAAACCGCGGTCCAATTTGGAACCTTCACGCATACCGGCTAAGACCCCGATGATGAGCGCCATAGGCACCATGACAAGCATGACAAATAGCATCAACCAACCGGTTAGGCCTAAGCGTTTGCCGACGATCACCGAGACTTTTTCTTTGAACACGCTGGACATGCCAAAGTCACCCTGCAAAACACCGCAATACTTTGGTGCTATTGCTGCATCCATACCGGGTTCTATACAACGGCCGCCCACCTTGCCATTATCCTTGGTAAATCGGTAGCTAGGCACAACACCCAGCCACTCGCCATAACGCACCAACAATGGTTGCGTATAGCCACGTACATCCAACCAGTTTTCAACCTGCACATCGGTCATACGCATGTTGCCTTGGGTCTTAGCCAACTTTTCCAGGTTTGGGTACAAGTTAGTAAGAAAGAAAACCACAAACGTCAAACACAGGGCGGTGAGTAGCATCACCCCGGAACGTTTCAGTATAAAAGCCCACATAATCTATCCTGCTAGATGCTTTTGAAGGAAATCAAAGCGGAAAAATTTGTTTTTCCGTTTATCAAATTTGGTTTGCCGCAATAACAAACAAGGCAGGCATATTGCCTGCCTTGTATAAAAACAATAAGGGCTACCAAAGTAGCCCTATAAATTCACTTATGCCCAGCCTAGCTTGTGCACGTGAATCTCAAATGTTGGATGCATCTCTGCACCCACAACGCCCTCAACATGGTGACGGTACAAAGAACGCCAGTATGGCTGTACTGTGACACCTTCGTCTTGCATGATGGCTTCAATTTTGGCCATTACCACGCGACGCTGGTCAGCATTGGCCAAAGACATAGCTTCATCCAACAAGGAGTCAAACTCAGCGTTTGCAAAACCCGCTTCGTTCCACGCTTCACCCGAACGGTAAGCCAAGGCCAATACCTGTACACCTAGTGGACGCATGTTCCAGTTGGTGGACGAGAATGGGTACTTGGCCCAATCGTTCCAAAAGGTAGAACCAGGTAGGATTGTACGCTTCACCTTGATACCTGCTTCACGCATTTGCGCAGCAACGGCATCGGTGGTGTTACGACGCCAGTCATCGTCGATGGAGATGAGTTCGTGCTCATAGTCACCCATACCGGCTTCTTCCATTAGTGCCTTGGCACCTGCTGGGTCAAACTTTTGCGCTGGTAGCTCTGCGTACTCTGGATGGATAGGGCAAACGTGGTGGTTTTCTGCCACAGTACCGCGACCGTTGTAGCCCAATTCCAAACATATAGCGTTGTCAGTAGCCATATGGATAGCTTGACGTACACGCTTGTCAGCATAAGGCTTAATGCCATCTACTTCTGCCAACTGGTTAGGGCGAATAACAATAGTGGCTGCCGTTACGGCTTCGGAACGGGTCCAACCGAGGCTGTCCATGATATCAATGTAATCGCCACTGCTATCGTAGTTCATATCAAATTCTTCTGCTTCAGCACCTGCAAGCTTAGCCGATGCGTCGGTACCATAATCAACGTATTCAATGCGATCTAGGTAAGCACCTTCACCCCACCAGCTGTGGGCTTCGTTCTTAACCAAGACGCTTTTAACACCTACTTCTAAACTTTCTGGTAAGTAAGGGCCGGTACCAATTGGATTAGAAAGCATGGTTTCAGGGTCGTGAGAAGCATGGGTAATAGCCGCTGGATAATCCGCCATACCGGGAATCAAAGAAATATCTGGTTGTGGCAAATTCAAACGTACTGTGTGCTTACCAACAACTTCAATAGCGCCGGCACGAGCCTTGCCGGTGTCAGGGTCAACCAAGGCACCCATACGCGCCGCCATGGAGTTGCCTTCTAGTGATTTATCACACCAGCCGGTGATGTTACGGGCCACGTCTTCCGCGGTAAATTCGTCACCGTTGTTCCAGGTAACACCTTTACGCACTTTTAGAATGTACTCGGTAGCGCCTTTGTTGACACCCCAGGTATCAATCAAGCGGCCTTCAAAAGAGCCGTCTGTATTGTATTGGAACAAGTATTCCAACCAACCACGGGTGAAGTTGGCAATTTGCGACCAATCATAGGTACGTGGATCTTTTAGTGCACGCACTTCTTGTTCAATACGCAACGTACCACCTTGGCTAGGTGTGGCACTGGCAATAGGTGCTACCAAACCCGCCATAGAATATAGGGCCAGTGTAGAAGCGCCCAGAGCAGATGCGCGCGCGAAAAATTCACGACGCGACAACTTGCCTTCTAAAAATTCGGATTTATACATCTCCACTGCAGGGTGCAGCGGTTGACCATTTACAGTTAATTTGGACATGATTCGTTCCCCGTGAGGTAATTATCGTTATTGAAAGTGCCAGAGCCGACTAGCAGCTTGGGCTTTTTTATTATTAATTCATGCGTCATACGCATCGTGAATAGATTAATCCTATGCTAAACAGGACACTATCGAGCTTAACACAAACCCTTAGCAAACATTAAGGGATTATTTGAGACCTTTGCACAAAGGTCTCTTAATGGCTCACAAATAGCGTAAACCTCAAAAAAACAATTCCTGCAGGC
>JAQRMV010000083.1 GCA_028598985.1 Gammaproteobacteria bacterium | reverse complement strand
CAAGTCTCTGCACAAACGCGAGTTAATGCAGCTGTTAGTGTGGTTTTACCGTGGTCAACGTGACCGATGGTGCCAACGTTTACGTGTGGCTTATTTCTTTCAAACTTTTCCTTAGCCATGAGTAGAATCCTCTAAAAATTAGGCTTGATTAGTAATCGCGTCAGCAACATTCTGAGGCGCTTCTGAATAGCATTCAAATTCCATGGAGTAGCTGGCACGGCCCTGCGTTGCGGAACGCACGTCAGTAGCATAACCAAACATTTCACCCAATGGCACTTGTGCATTGATGATTTTACCAGCAGAGCTGTCATCCATACCCAGTACAATACCACGACGACGGTTCAGGTCTCCCATCACGTCTCCCATGTTCTCTTCTGGGGTTACCACTTCAACCTTCATTATTGGCTCAAGCAAGCAAGGGTCTGCTAGCTGAGCATACTTCTTCAAACATTGAGAAGCGGCAATCTTAAAGGCCATTTCGTTAGAGTCAACGTCGTGGAAGGAACCGTCATATAAACGAGCCTTAAGGCCCAACAGAGGATATCCAGCGATAACGCCGTTTTTCATCTGCTCTTCAATTCCTTTTTGTATGGCTGGGATGTATTCACGGGGAATAGCTCCACCCACGATTTCGTTAATGAACTCTAAACCTTCACCTTCTGAAGGGCTAAACTCAATAACCACGTGGCCATACTGACCGCGACCACCAGACTGACGCACAAACTTATGATTGGCATCAACGGTAGCACGAATCTTTTCACGGTAGGCCACACGTGGCTTACCAATGTTGGCTTCAACACTAAATTCTCGGCGCATACGATCAACGATGATATCAAGGTGTAATTCACCCATACCCGCGATGATGGTTTGGCCTGTTTCTTCGTCGGTTTTAACACGGAAAGACGGATCTTCCTGTGCTAGCTTACCAAGTGCAACACCCATTTTCTCTTGGTCGGCTACAGAGCGCGGCTCTACAGCAACAGAGATAACGGGCTCTGGAAATTCCATCCGCTCCAGGACAATTTTATTGTCCACTGCGCACAATGTATCACCTGTAGTAACGTCCTTAAGACCGATGGCTGCAGCAATGTCACCCGCACGCACTTCTTTAATCTCTTCGCGGTCGTTAGCGTGCATTTGCACCATACGACCCACACGTTCACGCTTCTCTTTTACAGAGTTATAAACGTGGTCGCCAGAGTTTAATACGCCTGAATAGACTCGCATAAAGGTTAAGGTGCCCACGAACGGGTCCGTAGCGATCTTAAATGCCAAGGCAGCAAACGGGGCTGAGTCACTGGCTTCACGAGCTGCCAGAGTACTTTTGCCGTCGTCTAATGTGCCCTCAATAGCTTTAACTTCGATTGGTGAAGGCATGTATTCAATCACTGAATCCAATACCGCTTGCACACCCTTGTTCTTAAAAGCAGAACCGGCATGCACCAGCACAATGTCGTTAGCTAACGTACGCTTACGCAAACCGGCTTTCACTTCTTCAGTAGAAAGGTCGCCTTCTTCAAGGTACTTTTCCATTAAGTCGTCATCAGCTTCGGCTGCAGCTTCAACTAGTTGTTCGTGGAATTCGTCGGCCTGGTCTTGCAGTTCAGCAGGAATATCTTCCAACTCATAAGTCATACCCTGGTCTTCTTCGTTCCACATGATGGCTTTCATACGCACAAGGTCAATAACGCCCTTGAATTCGTCTTCCGCACCAATGGCTAGGTGAATGGGCACGGCATTGGCCCCAAGGCGCTCCTTAAGTTGCTCAACCACCATTAGGAAGTTGGCACCTGCTCGGTCCATCTTGTTGACAAATACCATGCGTGGTACGCCGTATTTATTGGCTTGACGCCACACGGTTTCTGTCTGCGGCTGAACGCCGGAAGATCCGCATAATACCACCACCGCACCATCTAGCACCCGCAAAGAACGCTCAACTTCAATGGTGAAGTCGACGTGCCCGGGGGTATCAATAATGTTAATGCGGTGGTCTTCGAACTGCTTGCTCATGCCTTTCCAAAAACAGGTAGTCGCCGCCGATGTGATGGTGATACCGCGTTCTTGTTCCTGTTCCATCCAATCCATGGTGGCTGCACCATCGTGCACCTCACCAATTTTATGGGACAGGCCAGTGTAAAACAGAATACGCTCGGTAGTTGTGGTTTTACCCGCATCTACGTGAGCGACGATACCGATGTTACGGTAACGATCTATTGGTGTTTTACGAGCCATGATAGTTCTCTCTATTCTCTCAGGTCTGCTTAGAAGCGGAAGTGAGAGAAGGCCTTGTTAGCTTCAGCCATACGGTGAACGTCTTCACGCTTCTTAACCGCAGCACCTTTGCCTTCAGCAGCGTCTAAAATCTCACCAGCAAGACGTAAAGCCATAGACTTTTCGCCACGCTTGCGTGAATAATCCACCAACCAGCGCATAGCTAGGGCAGAACGACGTGCAGGACGTACTTCAACTGGAACTTGGTAAGTCGCACCACCTACACGGCGAGATTTAACTTCGACCATAGGCTGAATAGCTTCTAACGCTGCTTCAAATACTTCTAGTGGATCGCCGCCTTTACGCTCAACGATTTTGTCTAGAGCACCGTAAACGATACGTTCTGCGACGGATTTTTTACCAGAGATCATGACATGGTTCATGAACTTGGCTAGTGTAACGTTGCCAAACTTTGGATCTGGCAGGATATCGCGTTTGGCGACAACTCTTCTTCTTGGCATGATGGGCCTCAAATATACTTCAGGTTATGTTCAGGAATTAACACTCATAATTAAGTGCTTACCTGGCCTTACTCTTATCGGTTCTCGATAAGTCTCATGGCCAGCTGCTAAAAAGCAGGCTGGCTAACAGTAGTCACTTACACTAGGTAGGTTGCTACTGCCCGTCCTAGCTGACTACGAATAATCAACTAAGGAAAGTATCATTAAGACTTAGGACGCTTAGTACCGTACTTAGAACGACTCTGTTTACGATCGCTCACGCCGGATGTATCCAAAGAACCACGTACTGTATGGTAACGAACACCTGGCAAGTCTTTTACACGACCGCCACGGATCAATACAACGCTGTGCTCTTGTAGGTTATGACCTTCACCACCAATATAGGAAGTAACTTCAAAACCGTTTGTCAAACGCACACGACATACTTTACGTAGAGCAGAGTTAGGCTTCTTAGGGGTAGTTGTATAAACCCTTGTGCAAACGCCACGACGTTGAGGACAGGCCTGTAGTGCAGGTACATCACTCTTTACGATCTTACGCTTACGAGGCTTACGAACCAACTGGTTAACTGTTGCCATTATGCAAACTCCACATTCTTCATCGGCACAACACTAACAACCTATTTGCTAGCACCGCCGAATACCCAAAAAATACACAGGACTATATTTGCCTGCCAATTTCGGGCGGTGAATTATATTCGTATTGATGGATCAGCGTCAAGCAAGGCGAGATGGATTTTTAGCCATGTTGATAAATAAAACGGCTTAACCTGCTATACGTTATATGTAAAAACAACACAAAAATCATCTAAAAACACAAACACAAGTAAATAAGCCAACAAAAGCATCGCTTTTAATCTATTTTTGTTCGATTAAAAAATCCATTTCCTGTACAATACCGCGACTTTTTTAAGACCGTAACTAATTGGAGCCCCCATGGCTGACTTATCCTTGTACCGAAATATTGGTATTTTTGCTCACGTAGATGCGGGCAAGACCACCACCACAGAACGCATACTTAAGCTTACGGGCAAGATCCATAAGACAGGCGAAGTGCATGACGGCGAATCCACCACAGACTTCATGGAACAAGAAGCTGAGCGCGGCATAACCATCCAGTCTGCGGCAACTACATGCTTCTGGAAAGACCACCGCATGAATATCATCGATACGCCTGGACACGTAGACTTCACCGTAGAAGTATACCGTTCATTGAAAGTACTCGACGGTGGTGTTGGTGTATTTTGTGGTTCTGGCGGCGTAGAGCCTCAATCAGAAACCAACTGGCGCTATGCTAACGAATCAGAAGTAGCCCGTATCATCTTGGTAAACAAGATGGACCGCATGGGTGCAGACTTCCTACGTGTTGTAGACCAAGTAGAAAATGTACTCGCCGCTAATCCACTAGTAATGACCCTACCTATTGGCGCTGAAGAAAACTTTGTAGGCGTAGTAGACGTTCTAACCAAGCAAGCATTTGTTTGGGATGACACTGGTTTACCAGAAAACTACGAGGTTTTACCTGTACCAGAAGACATGGTAGAACTAGTAGACGAGTACCACGAAAAGCTAGTTGAAACTGCTGTAGAGCAAGACGACGATCTAATGGAAGCCTACTTAGAAGGCGAAATTCCTTCAATGGCCGACATTAAGCGCTGTATCCGTAAAGGTACAATCGCCCTAGACTTCTTCCCAACTTACTGTGGTTCTGCGTTTAAGAATAAAGGCGTTCAGTTGATTCTAGACGCGGTAATTGATTACCTACCTAGCCCAACAGAAGTAGACGCACAGCCTTTGACTGACAAAGAAACCGGCGAAGCCACTGGCGAAGTAGCCACTGTAGCTATCGACGAGCCATTACGTGCCCTTGCGTTTAAGATTATGGATGACCGTTACGGCGCCCTAACCTTTGTACGCATCTACTCAGGCATGTTAAAGAAGGGCGACAGCATTCTTAACTCCTTTACCGGAAAAACTGAACGTGTAGGCCGCATGGTAGAAATGCACGCCGACGAACGCACCGAATTGAACTCGGCTCAAGCCGGCGACATCATCGCTATCGTAGGCATGAAGAACGTACAAACGGGCCACACTCTTTGTGATCCTAAGCACGAATGTACACTTGAGCCGATGATCTTCCCAGAGCCAGTAATCTCTATCTCTGTAACCCCTAAAGACAAAGGTTCTACTGAGAAGATGGGTATTGCTATCGGCAAGATGGTTGCAGAAGATCCTTCGTTCATCGTTGAAACTGACGAAGATTCGGGCGAAACCATCCTTAAGGGCATGGGCGAACTTCACCTAGACATCAAAGTAGACATCCTTAAACGTACTTATGGCGTAGAGCTAGAGGTAGGTCAACCACAGGTTGCATACCGCGAAACGATCACGTCTAAGCTAGAAGATAGCTACACCCACAAGAAGCAGTCGGGTGGTTCTGGCCAATTCGGTAAGATCGACTATATTGTCACTCCAGGCGAAACGGGTTCTGGCTTCATCTTTAAGTCATCTGTAGTTGGCGGTAACGTTCCTAAGGAATACTTCCCGGCCATCGAAAAAGGCTTCAAGATGATGATGGACGAAGGCCCATTGGCTGGCTTCCCACTTCTAGACGTAGAAATCGAATTGGTTGACGGTGGATTCCACGCAGTTGACTCTTCGGCTATCGCGTTTGAGATTGCTGCTAAAGGCGCTTACCGTCAATCCATGCCTAAAGCTGGCCCTCAGTTGCTAGAGCCTATTATGAAAGTAGACGTGTTCACTCCAGACGATCACGTAGGTGACGTTATTGGTGACCTAAACCGTCGTCGCGGCATGATCAACGACCAAGAAGCTGGCGTAACAGGCGTTCGCATCAAGGCTAACGTACCTCTTTCAGAGATGTTTGGCTACATTGGCCACTTGCGTACCATGACGTCTGGCCGTGGTCAGTTCTCCATGGAATTCGCACACTACATGCCTTGCCCCAATAACGTTGCTGAAAAAGTAATCGCTGAAGAGAAAGAAAAGAAAGCAGCTCAGTAAGTTTTTCTTCTCTACACAAAAAGCCCGCTATGTTGCAAAAGATAGCGGGCTTTTTTGTGCCTGCGCGCCTAGCGCTGCTCTAGCAGTGTTTTTATCTGTTCGAGTTCCTGCTTTAAGTCATCCAAGGTTACATCGCCATTAGCAATAGATTCGGCTTCACGCTCCTCTGCGTGCTCATTTTCCATCA
>JAQRMV010000082.1 GCA_028598985.1 Gammaproteobacteria bacterium | reverse complement strand
AAACAATTATTGGGTTAAAATATAGAATGGCGTCCCAGAGAGGAGTCGAACCTCCGGCCTGCCGCTTAGGAGGCGGCTGCTCTATCCAGCTGAGCTACTGGGACATTGTAGGCGCGCATTCTACCAGTTAGACGGTTTTATGGGTACTGCCAATGGAGGTTAATAAGCTAATAGTTATTGTTTTGATCTAAATCAATATTGATGTAAAGAATTATGCTAATCTTAATAAGAATGATTTGCATTTACAATAAAGTTTGTTATGATCTTTGTATTGAATAATTACCAAGAGATCATCCATGAACAAAACACTTTTTTCTATTCTTGTAGCCACGGGCTTTACACTAAGCGCTCAAGCCCAAGCTTCGGTATATGCCGACTTTCCCATTACTGTTAAAGGTTATGTTGGGAGTAAGACCTATTCAGAATCTTTTGCGGGCCAAATGGCGCGTCATACCTTGCACAACTCGGTTAAAAAATTGGTTTCCAAAGGGGCTTCTATAGAGCAAACATCTGCCTATTTCACAGGTAAGAACAAGGGCCGTGTAATTATTGACCCTGTGGCTAAAGATGGTTTTCCAGTTCTTCAATCTGCCGTGGATGATCTTTCAGGTGGTAAAAATTTAGCAGGTAAGGCCTACAAGGGGCTCATTACAGGCATGCCAGGAAGCCTAACGGGTGCTGAATTATTACAACTCATGTTATCCAAGGCATCTGAAACTGAGAACGGGTACGATCCTTTAACGGGGTATGACTACACCCAGCTTATTTCTAAGTTCACCATGGGTGCCGTTTTTTATAACCAAGCAGTAGATAACTATTTAGATGAAAAACTAGCAGCTGACACTAAGCCAAACAACAAAGCCTATAAAGACGGCGCAGCTTACACCGGTAAAGAGCATGTTTGGGACGAAGCCTTTGGTTATTTTGGTGCACCAGCCCATACCTTAGAGCTAACCCCTAAAGAGGTGTATAACATTGCCAAACAAAAGCCAGAAGGCTTTGCTAAAGCAGACTACAATGGCGATGGAAAAGTGTCTCTTGTAAATGAGATGGCCTACGCCCATGCCTATTATGCAGCTGCATTTGATAAAGGTGGCAAGACTCAGTATTTGCACACCATCGTACAGGCATTTGTAGATGGCCGTAACTTAATTACATCTGCCAACGGCGAAGCCTTAACTGACGCCCAGCGTAGTGAATTAATGGCTTATGCCAAGGTGATTAAAACCCAGTGGCAGCGCCTTATTGCAGAAGCAGTATTTAAGTATGCGGGTTCTGTTTATGGTGACATTGAAAAGCTAGAAGTGATTATTGAAGCCAACGGCGACGCCGTTAAAGCATATCGTAGCTATGTGAAGCACTGGGGAGAATTAAAAGGTTTTGCTTTGGCGTTAGAAGCAGGGGGTGAAAACTTGGGTGAAACGGGCGTCAAGCTAAACCGACTTTTAGGCTATAGCCCTGTGTTGCTTGGCAATACTCAAGTGGTGGCTTTGGTGGATGGAGAATTTGTACAGAGCTCTTCCATTAGTTTGTCGGAATACCGGGTGCACATGATTAAAGTGCAAAAACTGATGATTGATGCTTTTGGTGTTAAGGCCCGCAGTAAAGACGTCACTGCAAACCTTGCCGAACTTGTCAATGCTTTGGGTGACGCCCTGGCTGCAGAAAACGATTAACCTCTAGTGAGCTGTTAATGGATTGGATGCTGGTATTTATACAATCTTGGTTTGCTGAACTTTTGGGTTTGGTAAGCCAAGGCAGTAAGCGCGTGTTTGTGGGTTATTTGATAAGCGCGTTAGTGATCGCAATTATTTGGTTAAGGTGGCACAAAAAACTAACTTTGTGGTTGGCGCTGCGTTGGTTTTTTAAACCGAGTATATGGTGGTCTTGCTCAAGTAAGGCAGACTATCAACTCATGGTGATTAATCAGGCGGTAATGTTGCTGTTAAGCCCGCTTATGTTAAGCAAGTTGGCCTTGGCTACGGCGTTGTTTTACGGTCTTAATGATTGGGTTACACGGCCTTTGTGGCAAGGCACAGGGTCTATGTTTTGGGCCACTGTTCTATTTACCTCATGTTTGTTTGTAGTTGACGACGCAAGCCGTTATTATTTGCATCGATTAATGCACCGTTGGCCTGTGTTATGGGCGTTTCATCGGGTGCATCACACAGCCCAAAGTTTAACTGCGTTTACCGTATTACGAACTCACCCGGTAGAAGGTGTGCTGTTTGGTTTGCGCAGTGCCATAGTGCAGGGGCTGATGATTGGTTTATTTGTATTTTTATTGGGCGATAGAGTGAGTTTGTTAAGTATCTTGGGAGCCAATGTATTTACAGCCACACTAAATTTACTGGGTGCTAATTTACGCCACTCTACAGTGCCCATAAGCTATGGAAAAACACTGGAGCGTTGGTTAATATCGCCAGCGCAGCACCAGCTGCACCATTCCCAAGCCAGCCAACATTGGGATTCAAACTTTGGTGCGTTTATTGCTATTTGGGATCGCTTGGGTAGTACCTTGCAGTTTGGGTCTAAAAACCAACAGATTACCTATGGTTTAGCAGATCAAACACCCAGTGAACACAATTTAATTAATCTGTATTGGCAGCCGTTTAAAGCGGCTGGCAGCGTTTTAAGCATGATGAAAAAACCCATTAAGTGAGACATATGAGACCTATTAACACATTTATTTTATCCATTATTGCAGCCAGTTTTTTGTGCGTAACAAACGCACAAGCAGCTGATATTGTGAATGTTTATTCGGCCCGTAAAGAGGCGTTGATTAAGCCTCTTCTAGATGAGTTTAGTGCTACCACTAGCATTAAGGTAAACCTTATTACAGGTAAAGCAGATGCGTTACTAAAGCGGCTACAGGTGGAGGGTAGCGCCAGCCCTGCAGATGTTTTTATTACTGTGGATGCCGGGCGTTTACACCGTGCTAAACAAGCGGGTGTGCTAAAACCCGTATCGTTGGCGTTGCTGGAGCAAAGAATTCCACAAGCATTGCGAGACTCTGCAGGCTATTGGTATGGCCTCACATTAAGGGCGAGGCCTATTATCTACGCCAAACAGCGTGTGCAACTTAATGAGCTTTCCACCTACGAAGAGCTGGCTTCTAAAACATGGGCGGGGCGTATTTGTCTACGTTCTTCCCAAGCAATTTATAACCAATCATTAGTGGCGGCTACTATGGATTCCATTGGCGCCGAAGCTACCCTAAATTGGATGCAAGGCATGGTGAATAACCTAGCTAAACCTCCATCAGGTGGGGATGTGGATCAACTTAAAGCCGTGGCAGCGGGTGTGTGTGATGCCACCATAGCCAACACTTATTATTTAGGGCGTTTAATTAATAGCAGCAAGCCTGCCGAGCAAGCCGTGGCCAGTAATCTGGCGGTGTTTTGGCCTAACCAAAGTGGAGAGGGTGGACAAGGTAGGGGAGCTCATTTTAACGTAAGTGGTGCTGGTATGACCAAATATGGAAAGCATCCAGAGCAAGCCAAAGCGCTATTAGAATACCTTGCGTCAGATGCTGCACAGCGCTGGTATGCAGACATTAATAATGAATATCCGGTGGTAGCTGGGGTAGGGATTTCAGAAACTCTTAAAGGCTTTGGTCGTTATAAAATGGACCCTATTAATTTAGAAATATTGGGCCAAAATAACCGCCAAGCTGTGCAACTTATGGATCGTGCCGGTTGGCGCTAAGGTATAAGGTTAATGTTTAAACGCCACGGACTCAGTGCTTTTGCTGTTGTTATCGCAGCATTCTTATCGCTTCCTGTTATTGTCATTGTAAGCTATGTGTTCCAAGCCGATGGCGCACTTTGGCAGCACTTGTTTGAAACCGTACTGAATGATTATTTAATCAATTCTTTGCTGCTGCTGTTGGGTGTGGGCACGGGTGTATTGGTGCTAGGTGTGCCTACCGCATGGCTTACCAGTATGTGTAGTTTTCCGGGCCGAAGGTGGCTAAGTTGGGCCTTGCTACTGCCCTTAGCGGTGCCTGCCTATATTATTGCGTATACCTACACTGGGTTGTTAGATTTCGCCGGGCCGGTGCAAATATGGATTAGAGAGTTGACAGGCTTAGGCTATGGAGACTATTGGTTCTTTGAAATTCGTTCACTAGGCGGCGCCATTGTTATGATGTCGCTGGTGTTATACCCCTATGTGTATTTGATGGCGCGGGCGGCTTTTTTAGAGCAGTCCGTCAGTAGTATAGAAGTGGGTTGTAGTTTAGGGTATTCCCGTTGGCGGGCCATGTGGAGTTTGGCCTTGCCTATGGCTCGGCCTGCTATTATCGCGGGTTTATCTCTTGCTCTTATGGAAACCTTAGCAGACTACGGCACCGTGCAGTATTTTGGCGTGAGCACCTTTACTACGGGTATCTTCCGTACTTTTTATGGATACGGCGACACTGCTGCCGCAGCGCAGTTGGCTGCTAGTTTGTTGGCCTTTGTTATTTTGTTGGTGTTATTAGAACGCTATTCTAGGCGCCGTGCTCGTTACCATTCTGCTGCAGAATCTAGGGCCCGCGCAGACTTGATTCCACTCACGGGGAGTGGCGCGATAATGGCTGTTGTTGCATGCCTTATGCCCTTAATGTTTGGTTTTATTATCCCTGCCATTCAGTTGTTATTATGGGCCGTGTTTGAGGCCGAACCTTTAGGCTGGGATTTTGTTGGCCTAGCATGGAATTCATTTAGTTTAGCTTTTATAGCGGCCATTATTGCCGTATCTTTGGCCATTATTCTGTCCTATGCTAAACGCACTAAACCCATCAAGCCTGTGCGTACTGTGATTGCAATGGCAGGCTTTGGTTACGCATTACCGGGCACTATCATTGCTATTGGTGTTTTAATTCCTTTAGCATGGGCCGATCATGGTCTTATTGCTCTGTTTGAAGGCTTTGGTTGGGATAGTCCTGGCTTATTATTGTCGGGCAGTTTGGTGGCTTTATTGTTCGCCTACACGGTACGATTTTTAGCCGTGGCTTTGGGAAGTGTGCAGTCGGGATTAGAGAAAATAAAGCCCAGCTTAGATTATGCAGGCCGATCAATGGGCTATACCCCGTTGGCTATTTTACGCAAAATCCATGTGCCCCTAATGCGTAGCTCCGTGCTTACGGCTATTTTGATCGTGTTTGTAGACGTTCTAAAAGAACTGCCAGCCACTCTTATTTTACGGCCATTTAACTTTAACACCATGGCCGTAAGAGCTTATGAATTAGCCTCGGACGAACGCCTTGTTGATGCGGCACCGGCGTCTATTATGATTGTGCTGGTTGGGCTTATTCCGGTGTTAATGCTACATGCCTCTATTGTCCGCCGTAGGCCACACTAATATGAGAAATGCTAAATGACGATGTTTTTTGATAAAGCTGGCCAACACTTGCTGGTGGATAAGGTAAATATTGCTTATGGGCAACATAACATTGTTCATGATGTGAGCTTGTCGGTAGGTATAGGTGAAATTGGCTGTTTGCTGGGCCCAAGTGGTTGCGGAAAGTCTACCTTGTTACGCGCCATTGCAGGTTTTGTGCCTTTGCAATCGGGTAGTATTAGTTTGGCGGGTAAAACCCTTGCCAAAGATGATTTTTGCCTGCCTGCTGAAACGCGAAATGTAGGCATGGTGTTTCAAGATGTGGCTCTGTTTCCGCACATGACTATAGGTGCGAATGTAGCGTTTGGTTTGCAACACTGGCCTAAAGCTGAACAGGTACATAGGGTTGAAGAACTACTGACTTTGGTTGGACTAAGTGGCTACCAAGAAAGATACCCACATGCCCTGTCTGGTGGCCAGCAACAAAGGGTAGCCTTAGCACGCGCTATGGCACCAAAACCTAACTTGCTGCTGTTAGATGAGCCGTTTTCGGGCCTCGACGCCATGTTAAGAGAGGAATTAGTGCCAGAAGTAGGCGCTATTTTACGCCAAGAAAAAATCCCCGGGTTATTAGTCACCCATGATCAAACAGAAGCCTTCACTATGGCAGATCATGTGGCGGTTATGAATCAAGGCCGTATTGAGCAGTGGGACACAGCCTACAATATTTATCATAAACCAGACGGGCGTTTTGTAGCAGATTTTATAGGTGAAGGAGACTTTTTGGCCTGTAAGGTAAGTAGCGAAACGTGCGTAGAGTCCCCTATAGGGCACTTATGTAGTGACCGGCCCCACGGTTTTTCGCAAGGCCAACAAGCCGAGGTGTTTATTCGCCCGGATGACGTGCTGCATTTGGACGATAGCCCTATAACAGGGCGCATTATCAGTAAGCGTTTCCGTGGTACTCACTTTTTATACCGTGTATTGGTAGCAGGAAATCAAACCTTATCTTGCTTTGCAGACTCTCATCATAACCATGAGATTGGTGAAGAAATTGGCATTAAATTGTCACTTGATCACTTAATGCTGTTTTAGGCTGTTAG
>JAQRMV010000081.1 GCA_028598985.1 Gammaproteobacteria bacterium | reverse complement strand
AGGTAAAAGACGCGCTATTATGCGTTAGTTTTGTGAGGTAAAACAATAGTTCCCACGCTCTGCGTGGGAATGTGTGTGGTGGGTATGAGTTCCCACGCGGAGCATGGGAACTAGGAAGGTGGTGCGGAGCATGGGAACTAGGAAGGTGGTGCGGAGCATGAGAACTAGGAAGGTGGTGCGGAGCATGGGAGCTAGGTGAAGGAGCAAATTAAAAGCAATAAAAAGCCCCGCAATAGCGAGGCTTTTTGATCTTGGTCTAGCTTACAAAGTAAGCTTTATGACCAAGGGAATGGGCTGCTAGACACAGGATGTAGCTTGCCTTCTTCGTAACGGCCTAAACGGAACGGCTCAAGCAAGCGGTTGCTTTGGCCAGTTGCGATTTCATTGGCTACCAACTTGCCTACGCCCAACATCTTGTAGCCGTGGTTTGAGTCAGCAATGAAGTAAGCATTGTTATGGAATACATCAAAGATTGGGAATGAGTCTGGGGTGAAACAACCGATGCCACCACTTGGCTCGTCTTTAAATTTAACCATGGTGCCTTCAAAACGCTTTTGGCAATGAGCCAAAGCAGAAACCCACATGTGTGCGAATTCTGGGCCAACGATAAACTCTGGAGAGTCTGCACCGTATGGATCAACAGCCACTTCGTCTGGGTTGGTCAGCACTGGGAATGGTGCAGCACCACCTTGAACTCCACCAAAGTGGAAGTCTGGCTTGTAATAAATGCCCCACATTTCGTCGGTCACTAAGCTGCCATCTTCACATGAATAAAGTGGAGCGTTAGAGTCTACGTGAATAACAGGAGGCATATTACCTTCGTTGTCCACTTGCAACTTAGGATCTACACCCAAAGTGCCCTCCTGTAGAGACCAGTAGATCCACATTGGAATGTCTGTGTGGATAACGTCGTCTGCACCTTTGATACTAACTGTTTTAGGAAGTTCAAGCATTTCCCAGAAGCCTTTAGCCCATGGGCCAGCGCCAATTACAACGTAATCACAAGCAATATTGCCTTTGTTTGTTTCAACATGTGTGACACAGCCTTCGTTGCGAGTGAAACCCGTGACAGTAACGCCGCTGATGATACGAATGTTTTCGTTTTCTACTTTAGTTGCTAAGCCGTACATAGCTTTGGTGTTGTTAGCGTAACCACCTTTAGATTCGTGTAGAACAGAGGTGATGCCCTGTGCTTGCCAATCGTGGAAAATGCCTTTCATGTATTTAGTACAATCTGCTTCGCCTTCAATAAAAGTAGAAGGGTAGTCAATGGCTTTTTGCTGCTCAAAAATTGTCGCTACGTCAGCGTGCATCGATTCAGGGCTGATTTGCATGTAACCCACTGGATGATATGAGTAGGCTTCCATATCTGATTCCCAAACTTCTACAGAATGAGCCATTAGTTCACGCATAGCAGGTTGGAAGTAGTTGTTACGAACTACACCACAAGCAATGCCTGTAGCGCCAGCAGCAATGCCGTTCTTATCAAGGATGATAATATCGCGGCCGTCGCCTTTACCGCTAGCTTTAAGCTCAAGGGCAAGGTGGTAAGCTGTGCTTAAACCATGAATACCTGCACCTACAATGACGTAGGGGGAAGAAGAAGGAAAGGCCATAAAGGACTCCAGTGAGTTATGTTTATTATTTATGTGCCATTCATAATGCGCTTTCAAGGTGAAATAAAAACCACTTAAGACGACTTTTAACGAGACAAAACCGACAATAGGGTCTAATCTAGTAAGAAAACGACCTTGGTGTCTCTGTTTTAAGTGGATTAATGATGCAACGTTTTGGTTTTTTCTTAGTGCCTGGTTTCTCTATGTTGTCACTAGCTGCAGCCTTGGAGCCGTTACGTATGGCTAATGCGCAAGCTGGTGATGAACTGTATCAGTGGGAGTTTTTAAGTTGGGATGGGTCGCCTGTTAACGCCAGCAACAACATGCTTACGGCACCAACAGTCACCTTGGAGCAAATTAAAGACCTCGATGTATTGTTGGTGGTGGCTGGCATTAATGTGGCTTCGTATGGTGACGATAAGTTATTTAGTTGGTTGCGCCAAGCTGCTCGGCAAGTAGACCTTTTGGGTGCTACCTCTACGGGTTCTTTGTTGCTTGCTAAAGCTAAATTACTACGTCATAAAACATGTACCATTCACTGGGAATATGTGGATAGTTTTCGTGAGCAATTTCCAGATGTGTGGATGAGTGGTGAACTTTACGAATTTGATGGCAGCTTATTCACTTGTTCAGGGGGTTCTGCAGGTTTGGATATGATGCTGCAAATTATTGCCGATCAACACGGCCATGAATTGGCTTTATTGGTTGCCGAACAGTATATGCATCCCCACATTAGGCCGCCTCATCAAGATCAACGTATGCGCTTGCAGTCTCGCTTGAATATCAATAACCCGCGTTTAATTAAGGCCATTGATATTATGCGCCAAAACTTGGAAGCGCCTTTGTCGTGCCAAGAGCTTGCAGATGCATCCAATATGTCTGCGCGGCAAATGGAGCGATTGTTTAAACAACATTTGCAGCAAAGCCCTGGGCAATATTATTTACACCTTCGGTTGGAAAAGGCCCAGCAATTATTGCGTCAGTCTAGCTTGTCTGTGTTGCAAATCGCTACGGCTTGCGGCTTCAGTTCAACGTCATATTTAGCACGTTGTTATCAAAAAAAGTATGCTTGCTCACCGCGCCAAGAGCGGGCTCGTAATAGTAACCGCTAATACTTGTTATTGGTGCTTTCTGGCTGGTTTTAATACCTTGAAAGCCGTATAATTATGGGCGTTAAAAAACACTCAGTTTTTGTATTTAATTGTTAAGTTTATTCCATAGGAGTTCTATTACTTATGTTTGAGTCGCTGTGCGCTGTGCCTGCTGATCCCATCCTTAATTTGTCGGTGCTTTACCGTCAAGACACCAACCCAAATAAAGTAGATTTGGGTGTAGGCGTTTATAAAGATGAGACCGGACATACGGCCATTATGGAAGCAGTGTCTCGGGCAGAAGAACGCCTATTAAAAGAAGAAGATACTAAAGCCTACGTTGGCATGGCGGGATCCAAGCGGTTTTGTGAATTAGTGTCGCAGATTACCCTTGGTTCAGATCACAGCGTGCTAGCAGATCAGCGTATTGCTATTGCTCAAACTCCAGGTGGAAGTGGCGCTTTGCGAGTGTTGGGCGAATTTATTAACGTTGCTAAGCCCGGTGCAACTATATGGGTAGGTAACCCTACATGGGCTAACCACATTCCTGTGATGGCCAGTGCAGGCCTAACGGTAAAGCAATACCCCTATTACAATGCCAAAACTCGCGCCGTAGATTTTGATGCTATGTTGGCTTGTTTAGAGTCGGACACTCAACCTGGCGATGTTGTTTTGTTACACGGCTGTTGTCATAACCCATCGGGTGCTGATCTAAACTTGAATCAATGGCAAGCCACAGCCGATTTGGTTAAAGCCAAAGGCTTACTTCCCTATGTGGACATTGCCTACCAAGGCTTAGGTGAAGGCATGGATGAAGATGCGGCAGGTCTGCGATTGATGGCAAATATTGTGCCGGAAATGGTGATTGCTAGTTCCTGTTCAAAGAACTTCGGTTTATATCGTGAGCGTACCGGCACTGCAATGATCATTGCAGCAACGGCTCAGCAAGCCAGTTTAGCGCAAAGCCAAATGAACAGTGTTATTCGAGCCAACTATTCTATGCCGCCTTCCCATGGTGCTATGGTAGTAGAAACTATATTGGCCGACCCAAAGCTTAAGCAAATGTGGCGTGATGAACTAAAAACCATGCGCAAACGTATTAAAGACTTACGTAGCCAACTGGTCGATGCTATTAAAGCCGAAGGCGTAGAGCAAGATTTTAGCTTTATTGAACGCCAAAAAGGCATGTTCTCATTTTTGGGTGTTAATGCCCAACAAGTGGATCAGTTGGTTAGCCAACATAGCGTGTATTTAGTGGGTTCTAGCCGTATTAACTTAGCAGGCCTTAACCAACATAATATTGCCTATGTGGCTAAGGCTATTGCGGCTGTACTCTAAGTTGGTGTGCGTTCCCACGGGGAAGGCATGGAAACTAGGGACAAGGAAACCAGGCGGTTTCCCTCAGGATAACTATGGATACTCCCTATCAAAGCTACGGCAAACACAGTGCACCGGTACTTCTGTTTGCCCATGCTAATGGTTTTCCGCCAGACACTTATACTGCACTACTGAGTCAATTGGGTCATCATTACCGTATTCTTGCGCCGCACTTACGGCCTTTATGGCAAGACCTAGAAGGCTTTCGAGCTAAATCTTCTGACCGTGCGGTTTGGCAACAAATGGCACAAGACCAAAATGCTTTTATAGAACAACATCAATTGGCTCCCGTAACCTATATTGGCCATTCAATGGGGGCTAATGTAGGTGTTTTGGCGGCTCAGCTGAAACCACATTTGTACCGCCAACTCATTCTTATAGAACCTGTATTTTTGCGACAAACCATTGCCAGAATGATTCGGTTTTTTCCTCAATTTTTAATTAATAAAGCGCCCATCGTTGTGAAGGCATTGGGGCGCCCAGATCGTTGGGCTAATCATCAGCAAGCCTATGATTTCCATCGCTCTAAACGCGTTTTTTCTAAACTTAGTGATGACGTGTTATGGCATTATATTAACGCCGCTGTAGTGCCTGACGCAGAACAAGTTACCTTGCTCTATAGTAAGTACTGGGAAGCATTGATGTACGGTAGCGTACCCAATATATGGCCTTATTTAAAGCGCAGTAAGGTGCCTATTTCGGTATTGCGTGGGGAGTCTTCAGATACGGTAGATGACCTAGCCTGGAAACGATGGCAGGCGGTTGCTTCTGTACCTAACTTACCCAAACATACACGAGCAGTTAATTTTGTAGATGCAGGCCACTTACTACCCCTTGAACAGCCAATTGAAGTGGCTGTGCAGATTAAACAGTGTATGCTTTAACTTACCTATTATTATTTCGCTAACGAAGGATTCACTATGGCTGGAGCAAGCCTACTGGCATTACTCGATGACATTGCTACCTTGTTGGATGACATTGCCGTACTGTCCAAAGTGGCGGCCAAAAAAACCGCAGGAGTGTTGGGGGACGACCTAGCTGTCAATGCCGAACAAGTGTCGGGGGTGAGGGCTGAACGTGAATTGCCGGTGGTTTGGGCGGTGGCTAAAGGCTCGTTGCTCAACAAGTTAATATTAGTGCCTGCCGCGCTGCTTATGAGTTTATATGCGCCTTGGCTTATCACGCCTGTATTAATGCTAGGTGGCATCTACCTTTGTTTTGAAGGTGCAGAAAAGTTACATGAATGGATTGTGCATAAACCTAAGGATTCTACCGCTGCCGACCGACTTAGCCATTTGCGCCTCTCTAAAGATGATTTACTAGCCTTAGAAAATGTTAAAATTAAAGGTGCTATTCGTACAGATTTTGTATTGTCGGCAGAAATAGTAGTCATTATTTTAGGCTCTGTTGCAAACACCAGCTTTTCTAATCAAGTGATTGTGGTGTCTGGTTTAGCGGTGTTGTTTACCTTAGCCGTGTATGGTCTGGTTGCTGCCATCGTTAAGATGGATGATGTAGGGTTGTATTTAGTTGAAGCAGAATACGCTGGGCACAAAGGTCGTTTTAGTGGTTGGGTAGGCCGTGGTTTGATTAATGCTGCGGCACCGCTTATGCATACATTATCGGTGTTGGGTACGTTTGCTATGTTTCTGGTAGGGGGTGGCATCTTATCCCATGGTTGGCTCTGGCTGCACCACTGGGTTGAACCCCTCAGTAGTCTTGGAACAGGGTTCGCCAATACGATAATAGGTGTAATCACCGGGCTATTAGTATTATTGATTGTAATGGCCATCAAAAAACTACGTAGTTAGTGATTAAACTGCAATTCGCTTAACCGTTTATATAGTGCTGATGAGTCGATTAAGTCTTGGTGTTTTCCTTGGGCTTCAAGTTTTCCTTCATTGAATAGCATAATACGGTCGGCATGCATCACAGTGGCTAATCTATGGGCGATGATTAATGTAGTGCGGCCTTGCATTAGTTCTTGAAGGGCGGCTTGTACTTTATGTTCACTGTTGGCGTCCAAAGCACTGGTGGCTTCATCTAACAGCAATATGGAAGGGTCTTTAAGCATAGCGCGGGCAATGGCAACGCGTTGCCTCTGTCCACCCGATAAGCGTACGCCTTGTTCACCTAAATAGCTGTGATAACCTTCGGGTAAGCGATCAATAAAATCATCTGCGTAAGCTTTACGGGCTGCTTGTTCCACTTGTTCTTGGGTAGCGCTTGGATTGCCATAACGAATATTATGGGCAACGTCCGCACTAAATAGAGTCGGTTGCTGTGGAACTAAGCCTAAATGGCCGCGTAAGTCTTGGGGTTTTAGTTGTTTTATATCGTGGTTAGCAACTGTAATATTGCCGGCTTTTGGGTCATAAAAACGTTGCAGTAATTCAAATAAAGTGCTTTTTCCTGCCCCTGAGGGCCCTACAATGGCCACGGTTTCACCGGCAGATATATTAAATGAAACATTATCTAAGGCGACTTGTTCTGGGCGCGATGGGTAATTAAAACTCACATTGTTAAAAGATAAGGCTAGTGGGCCATCAACTAGCTTTTGTACGTAGCTTGGGGCGCTTATGTCT
>JAQRMV010000080.1 GCA_028598985.1 Gammaproteobacteria bacterium | reverse complement strand
GCCCACCCAAGGAGTTGTGGTTATGTTTCATCGTTTGACTTTATTCGAGAATTGTATTCAATCCTACGCCACTGAAATTGATAAGATGTTTCAGTTGCATCACGTGCCGGTGAAACAACGACAAACACATACCAGTGAACATTACGTATCACATCAATGGCAGTGGATTACCGAACTTAATGAAAAATCTTATTTTTTGCCAAAGCTTGAGCAGAACCTGCAACACGTGCAACAAGGCGAGTGTATCGACTACGTGCTGCAGTCGAATAACGACCCTATACAAAGAATAAAATTGGCAGTGTTTGATATGGATTCAACACTGATCCAGGCCGAAGTAATGGACGAGATAGCTTATGTGGCTGGAGTAGGCGAAGAGGTGGCAACTATAACAGCCAGCGCTATGGCCGGGAACATTGACTTTGAACAAAGTTTTCGCCAACGACTGGCATTGTTAAAGGGTTTTAATACCGCCAATTTAGCCACCATAAACCAATCTATTACACTGATGCCAGGCGCAGAAAAGCTAATGCAAGGCTTGCAAAGGCAAGGGGTGTATTGTGCAATTTTGTCGGGTGGCTTTAGCTATTTTGCTGACCAGCTAACGTATAGATTAGGCATGCAAAAAGCCTTTTCAAATTGTTTAGAAGACGTTAACGGTATACTTACTGGAGACTTAACCGGCCCTATACTGGACGCACCTAAGAAAGTTGAATTATTGGAGCAATTAAGGCGAGAGCTTGGCCTTACGCAAGCCCAGTGCTTAGCTGTTGGAGACGGTGCCAATGATCTACCCATGTTGAATAAAGCAGGCTTAGGCGTGGCGTTCCATGGTAAACCTATAGTCCGCAAGCAAGCCCCTCATCAAATAAATCACTTTAACTTGGATGCCTTGTTACCTTTAATTTAGCGCGGCAAATACTGTGTTTTACTCTGTTTCCCAGGCTCTTCTCTCACTAACTTAGGTACCAGATAGCCAGACATGCAGGCTTGCATCAATGCCATTAACGACTGGCCCTTTTCTAAGCTTACAAAAAAGTGTGTGGTACCTGCCACTTGATCTGGCAAATGAAGGTAGTAAGGCATAATGCCGATAGTGAATAATCGCTCGCTGAGCAATTTTAGGCTTGCAAGATTATCGTTCACTTGGGCTAATAGCACACTTTGATTCAATAGCTGCACCTGATGGTTGCGTAATTTTTCACAGGCTTGAGCCACGTCCTCTCCAAGTTCATTGGCATGGTTTGCATGCACTACCAGTACGCATGCAAGCCTAGACTGCTGTAATCTTTGACATAATTTGGTGGTAATTCGATGGGGCAATACTATAGGTAAACGACTATGTATGCGCAGACGCTTAATGTGGGGAATGGCCTCAATTGCACCGATGATTTCAAATAATTGACTATCAGTCAGGGCTAGGGGGTCCCCTCCACTTAAAATCAGTTCTTCTATGTCGTGGTGTTGCGCTATGTAATTGAGGCTTTGTTGCCACTGGCTACGGGCACGTTTTTGTTCGCCATAAGGATAGTGGCGACGGAAACAGTATCGACAATTAATAGCACAATGCCCCGCAGCAATTAATAAGGCCCGGCCTTTATATTTATGCACAATGCCAGGTTGAGGGTTGTAGTTGGCCTCTTGTAATGGGTCTTGGTTAAAATCGGCATGGGCGAGGCCTTCTTGGTGTTGAGGCAACACTTGTAATAACAGCGGGTCTGTGGGGTCTTGTGGCCTCATTTTTTGAGCAAAGGCTATGGGTACAAGCGTGGTAAATCCTTGATCTTCGGCTATCATAGAGGCCTGTTGTATGGTGCTAAAACCAAGGGCGCTGAGCAATTGTTGAGGGCTGCGATAGGCGTCTCGTAATTGAGCACGCCAATCATCGGGCTCGCGGCTGTGCTTTATCAAGTTTAAAGGTTCAACTTGGGCAGCGCTTTGCGGTATCATAGGCAACAAATTTCCCGATGTTTATTTCATTAGAGCGACAAAATGGCTAATTATAGCAGTAACGAATTTAAATCTGGTCTTAAAGTGATGCTAGAAGGTGATCCATGCTCCATGGTTGATGTGGAGTTTGTTAAACCCGGCAAAGGTCAGGCCTTTACCCGTGTACGTATGAAAAACTTAAAATCTGGCCGTGTTTGGGACCGTACTTTTAAGTCTGGTGAATCCATTGAGGCTGCGGACGTCATGGATCTGAACATGGAATACCTTTATACCGATGGCGAGTTCTGGCATTTTATGTTGGCAGACGGTACGTTCGAACAATATGGTGCCGACGCCAGTGCAGTAGGCGATTGTATTAAATGGCTTAAAGAACAAGAAGTTTACGTGGTAACCCTATGGAACGACGCGCCAATATCGGTGATGGCGCCTAACTTCGTAGACCTTGAAGTAACAGAAACGGACCCAGGCCTTAAAGGTGACACAGCGCAAGGTGGCAGCAAGCCTGCAATCTTGGCTACTGGCGCTACCGTGCGTGTGCCGCTATTCATTGAACAAGGTGAGTTTTTAAAGATTGACACCCGTAGCGGCGAATACGTTAGTCGCGCATAACCCTTGAGTTAACTGTTATGCCATGGCAACCCAGTGCTAACATTCACCTGCTTAAGCAACGCGCCAAGGTAATCAATCAACTACGAATTTTTTTTGCAGCCCGTGATGTGCTTGAAGTCGATACCCCTGTAATGTCCCATTACGGGGTATCTGATCCCCATATAGATTCTATTCCAGTAACCTTTACCGCAGACGGAACCTCTGTAGGTAAGCCTATGTACCTCATGTCATCTCCCGAATACGCCATGAAGCGCTTATTGGCAGCCGGCAGTGGTTGCATCTATCAAATTTCCAAAGCGTTTCGTAACGGTGAGGCAGGCCGTCGGCACAATCCGGAGTTTACGTTATTAGAGTGGTACCGCGTTGATTTTGACCTTCAACAACTCATGCAAGAAGTGGCCTCCCTTGTCGACATGGTGTTAGAAAATGACCAACTTGAATGGCATTTTTGGAGCTATCGACAAGCCTTTGAAAATATTCTTAATATTGATCCGCTCACGGCCACTGATGAGGTCATCCGCTCCACAGCCCTGGCTCACATAGACATTCAAATGCAAGACTCTACGCCAACAGATACATGGCTAGACTTATTGATGAGCCATTGTATTGAACCGAAGTTGCCCAAAGCATGTTTTATCTACAATTACCCGCCAAGCCAAGCGGCCTTGTCACGTATTGTTGAAGATGAACGGGGCGATAGGGTAGCGCGCCGCTTTGAGGTTTATGTTAATGGTATGGAATTAGCCAATGGTTACCATGAGTTGACGCAGGCCCAAGAGCAGGAACGACGTTTTGCTTTAGATAACCAAGCCAGACAGGCGATGGGTAAAGCACCTATGGCAGCAGACCTGAGGCTAATTAACGCTTTGCAAAATGGCATGCCTAGCTGTTCTGGAGTGGCTCTAGGTATTGAGCGGCTATTAATGCTCACCACAGGTGAAAATGATATTGCTAAGGTGATGGCGTTTAACCACCCCTTAGCTTAACTAAGGCCTAACTAATTCATTTCTGCGAACATTTGCCCTAGGCGTGTTGTGGTGCCTGCAGCCAATTCTGTTGGCCAGTGGCAGACGCCTTTTGGAAGGCACATTACCACCGTAGATCCTAACTTAAAACGACCCATTTCTTCGCCTTTTTTCAACTCAATAGGCGCCTTCTCAATGTAGTTAAAATGGCTCACTGCCTTGCCTTTGGGACACACCAAGCCTGCCCAAACGGTTTCTACGCTGGCCACAATCATGGCCCCAACCAACACCATAGCCATGGGCCCAAATTCGGTATCAAAAATAGCCACTACTCGCTCATTACGAGCAAAAAGGCCGGGCACTTGGGCGGCAGTGGTTTGGTTTACAGAAAATAACTGACCAGGTACATGCACCATGTGGGTGAGGGTTCCATCACACGGCATGTGGATGCGGTGGTAGTCTTTGGGTGATAAATAAATGGTCGCAAAGTCTCCGTCTACAAACGGTGTGGCCAGCTCTTCGTTGCCGCCTAACAGTGTAGTCAGGTTAAATTGGTGGCCTTTGGCCTGAAATAGTTCTTGTCCGTTGATTTTTCCAAGTTGGCTAATAGCGCCATCTACAGGGCAAGCTAAATGTTTTGGATTTTGATCTATGGCCCGTGCGTCAGCCTTAAGACTGCGAGTGAAAAAGTCATTAAAGCTGTCATATTCACTGGCGTGTTGGCGCTCTGCCTCATCCATGTTCACCTTAAAACGCTTAATAAAGGTTCGGATAAAGGGATCTTTAATCACTGGCATAGAGCTGTGGGCCAGTATGCCCACTACACGGGATATAAGGTGCTGAGGTAACAAATACTGCATTAATACAAATAGACGATCGCCCATGAAAAATCCTTAATTATGTGTAGTGAAATCGTCTAAAGACGCTTTAATGTGTTGGAAACTCGACATGCGAATAGGGTCGATATGGCCATCTTCTAAGGCCTTAAGAAGTGCGCATGCGGGTTCATGTTCATGGCTGCAGTCGCTGAATTTGCAGTAGCCAAGGTAAGGTCTAAATTCAACAAAGCCTTCAAGTAAGGTGGTCGTATCCATATGCCACAAGCCAAACTCGCGTATGCCAGGGGAGTCAATTAACTGACCACCGTTAGGAATATGAAATAACTTCGCAGTGGTAGTGGTATGTACGCCTTTGTTAGTTTGTTCGGACAAAGGCAAGGTTTTAATGTCGACACCTGGTAAAAGTACGTTGACTAAGCTGGATTTACCTACCCCCGACTGCCCAACAAAAACACTCACCTTTTGATCTAAGGTGGCATGTAATTCTTCTAGGCCGGTTAAACCCAAAGTGGATGCGCGAATCACCCGGTAACCCAAACTCTTATAGCGCGCTAACATAGGCTCAAGGTGTGCTTGTGCTTCGTCGTCTAACAAATCTGTCTTATTGAGCAGAAGAATAGGTTCAATATCGCTGGCTTCGGACGCCACTAAATAACGATCAATTAAATTAGCGTGAGCGTAAGGTTTAGGGGCAAAGGTGATAATGATTTGATCAATATTTGCTGCAACAGGCTTAAGATCACCGTATTTGTTAGGGCGGCTTAATATGCTATTACGATCATTACGGGCCACAATGACGCCACTTTGGTCGGCAGCTTGACGCCAAGAAACTTGATCGCCGGTGACAAGGAAGCCTAAGTTTGAGCGAATTTTACAACGAAATACCTCACCTTTGTGTGGGCCATACAAAGCTTCAACATCTATTAAAGAACCATAGTGAGCTATAATTAGGCCTTGTTGTTCAGGGGATAAGTCGCCATGTTCTATGGCTTGGTCTATAGCACAGTCTTGTTTGCCGGCTCGAGAACGACGTTCCTCTTGAACTTTGTCAATTTGCCACTGCTGGCGACGGGTTAGTTTACGTTTGGCCATTAATTATAAATGCACAGGGTTGTCAATAAAGGCTTTATTCTACCGCGAAGTGAGGCATAATTCAGTCTATCAATAATACCTAGAGCATCTTTCTTGTGAAACACCCACAAAATTTAATTTGGTTAGACCTAGAAATGACAGGTCTTGACCCAGAGCAAGACGTTATTATCGAAATTGCCACCATAGTCACCGATGCTAATTTAAATATATTGTCCGAAGGGCCGTCCATCGTTATTCATCAACATGACACCGTGTTAGATAACATGAATGCTTGGTGTATCAAACAACATGGTCAGTCGGGTTTAACGCAGCGAGTGCGTGAAAGCAAAGTGAGCTGCAAGCAAGCAGAACAACAAACCATTGCCTTCCTTAAAACCTTGGTTGAGGGTGGCCATTCACCTATGTGCGGCAATACTATTGGCCAAGATAGGCGTTTTTTGGTGAAGTACATGCCAACATTAGAAGCTTATTTCCACTACCGTAATCTTGATGTGAGTACCTTAAAAGAACTTGCACGGCGTTGGCGTCCTGAGCTGCTTGACGGCCTTAAAAAAGGTGGCAGTCATTTGGCACTAGATGATGTGCGGGATTCTATTGCCGAATTGAGCTACTATCGACAACACTTTTTAAAATTACCGTAATTACTGTAGGTGTTTTAATTTAGGGCCTAAATGCTGGCTTAGGGGCACTGGTGTGATGTTAATCAGTTGTTTTTTGCGCAGTAATAATTGCTCTAAGGCCCAATCTATATGCTCGCTCACCATAGGCGACACTGTGGGCCGTAACGTCTGAAGTGCGTTTAACGAAGTTTGGGTGGCAGGGCCATTGCCTAATCCTATTGCCAAATTCCGTAGCCATCCGTCAAAGCCGGCCCGTCTTATGGGTGATCCTTCTGTACGCTTAAGAAAACTTTCTTCGGTCCACATAATTAACTCGGCCAATTTGGCTTGGTCTAAGCCGTGACGGGGTTTAAAGTCGTCTTCTTGGGTGGTGCTCGGTGCGCGATTCCACGGGCATGCCAGCTGACAGTCGTCACAGCCAAACACACGATTGCCCATTAGGGGTCTTAATTCTAGGGGAATGCTACCTTTGTGCTCTATAGTGAGGTAGGCAATGCAACGGTTGGCATCCAAAACGTAGGGCTTGGGGAATGCTGCGGTTGGGCATACCGTAATACACGATTCACAACGGCTGCAATGGTCCTTGGCGTAGGGCGGGTCGATAGGTAGTGGCAAATCAACAAATATTTCACCCAATACAAACCAAGAGCCTTGTTTACGGTTAATGATTAAAGTGTGCTTGCCCTGCCAGCCCAGCCCAGCCTTTTGAGCAAGAGGTTTTTCAAGTATTGGAGCACTGTCTACAAATACTCGGTGGCCAAAAGGACCGATTAAAGCTTCAATCGCTTTGCTAAGTTGGGCTAAGCGTTTGCGGACTAATTTGTGGTAGTCGCGACCCAGCGCATAGCGAGCAATGTAGGCTTGTTCTGAGTTTTCTAGCGTGCTGAGGGT
>JAQRMV010000008.1:14490-44144 GCA_028598985.1 Gammaproteobacteria bacterium | reverse complement strand
ATTCACTTGTTCGCCTGCCGTAAAGCTTTGTAGTGGCGACTTATTGACGTCAACTTCGTTGCTATAAATCCACAAATGCCCTTGGCGTAAGCGACGATCCGACTTTGATTTTAATATTAAGTCTGGCATTTACTCTTCACACAACTCGCTATAAGCATCTGCATCGAGCAATTGTTCTAATTCACTTGCACTGCTTAGGCGTATTTGCAACAACCAAGCGTCTCCGTATGGGTCGGAATTGATTAATTCTGGATCATCATCTAACTGTTCATTAACGGCAATCACCTCGCCGGAAACTGGGGCAAATAAATCAGATGCTGCTTTCACAGACTCAATCACGCCAAATTCGTCTTCACACACCAGCTGCGCACCCACATCCGGCAACTCCACAAATACCACGTCGCCTAGCTGTTGTTGGGCAAAATCCGTTACGCCTATAGTGACGATACCGTCGCCTTCATTACGGATCCATTCATGGCTTGATACATAGCTTAGGTCTTGGGGTACATTACTCATAATTCTGTCCTTAAATGATATTTTTTTCGGGTTGAGGCGCTTGTGACAAAGGAGGTAGATGTGCACCCACCCCCATAGCCTGTTGCGCTAAATGTTGTTTAATGGGGCTTAGTTTTTGCACCCAATTCATACCTGTGTTACGAAGCATGCTTAGCATGGGATGTGGATTACCAAATAACCGAGCAAAGCTTTCCATCAGCGCCATCATGCGTAAATTATCGCCACGACGTTGTGTTTGATATATTTGTAATACACTAAGACTAGCCATATCTAGATGATCTGCTTTAGCTTGCACCAAGGTTTGCACCAATGCTGCTACATCGAGAAATCCCAGGTTAACCCCTTGGCCAGCCAGCGGATGAATCGTATGGGCAGCATCACCCACTAGCACTAGCCCTTTTTGTATATAGCGTTTGGCATGGCGCTGCCTTAAAGCAATAACGTGTCGCTGATCAGTGGCTAGAACCTCGCCCAACCGGCCTTCAAAGGCCCTACCAAGAGCAGCACAAAACTCATGTTCAGGGAGCTCTTGCATAGCCTCTGCCGCAGCCTTAGGGCGCGACCATACAATGGAGCAATAATGTGCATTTTTGGCTTCATCAGTAGGCGTGGGCAACGGCAAAAAAGCCAAGATGCCATCTTCGGTAAACCGTTGCCACGCAGTATCGTCATGGGGCTTAGAAATTTTTACTCGGGTGACTAAAGCGTGATGGGGGTAATCCCATTCACGGGTAGGCAAACCTGCTAGCTGCCTTACTTTAGAGTTTGCACCGTCGGCACCTACCACCAAGGTAGCGCTAATTTGCTCGCCATGATCTAAAGTTAAGCGCCTTGGCGAGCTTTCTTCTACCGTCATATCAACCACTTGGCTATTGGCATACAAGTGATATTGTTTATGTTCTAACAGTTGATGCAATGCAGATGTAATGGTGCGGTTTTCAAGTATGTGACCCAAATAAGGCAAATGCTGTTCGGCTGCCGTAAAAGTAAGCTGGCCCGTGCCACAAGCATCCCATACCTGCATTGCCCGATAAGCCTGCAAGCGGCCCATGCGTTCGATAAGAGGCCATGCCGAAAGATTTTGTAATAAATTTTTCGAGGCTAAGCTCAAGGCAGAAACCCTAGCATCCACATCATCACTAGGCCAGTTTTGGGCGCTATTTAAGTGGCCAGCTTCCACAAGTGCCACCTTAAAACCGGCATCTATAAGGCCGCAAGCAAGGCTGGCTCCCACCATCCCAGCGCCCACAATAGCGACGTCAAAATGACTCATGATTTTGCCTCATTGAGTGAGGCCGACTTAGATGAAGACTTAGGTGAGGGCATCGCCAAGACCTGCGCCAAAGGAACATCCAAACCCATGGCTGCACGGGTAAATACCGTCTTTACTAAAGGCACTCGCTGCATCGCCAATAAACCTAACTGCCTCATGGCTGAATAATGGCGCTTTTTGCTAGAAAATAGTTTCATTACTTTATCACTAGCCCCGATGACTCTATCTTGATCCCACTGACTCGCTTCTACAAATTGGTTTAGATTGGCTAAATCGCCAATAGGAGTACCACGTTTACATGCTTTTAACACCGCAGCCGCCAAAGCGAAATTGCCCCGCAAAGCAAGGTTAAACCCTTGTCCTGCAATGGGATGCAAAGTATGTGCAGCATTACCTACCACCGCAAGACCTTGGCGCGCTTGCTCTTGAGCAACACTTAGGGTGAGAGGATAAACCTGTCGATCCCCAACAGCACGAAACTCTCCCATGGGATAACCCACGTGCTGTTGAATTTCTATCAGTAGGTCTTCGTCACTCAATTGTTGCAGTTCTTGTTGGCGCTCAATAGGTTGAGTCCACACCAAAGCCACTCGATGTTGATGCTGATAATCAAGTAACGGCAACAACGCCAATGGGCCAGACGGTGTAAATCGTTCACAAGCAAGGCCTTGATGGGTTTGCTCTAATTCTAAATTGGCCACTAAAGCCACTTGATCATAGCTTTGTACTTGGTCAAACATGCCTAACTGCTGACGCAACTCCGAGCGGCCGCCGTCTGCCATAACAATAAGCTGTGCAGTAAGAGAAACTGATTGCCCCAGACGCTGGTATTTTAATTGACTGTCTTGGCGAGCATTGGTAATGGAGGTGACCTGGGCTTGATCAATAATTTCCACAAAGCCACTACAACGTTGTTTTATTTGCTCAAGAAATACTTGCCCCATAGCTTGATTTTGTAATACGTAACCTAGGGCCTCTCGTTGCATGCCCTGGGAGCTCATATCACTTTTACACGGCTGGCCCTGATCACTCACTTGGATATGGTTAATGGCCTGTGCATGGGGGCTGAGGTGCTGCCATAGGCCAATACTATCTAATAAATTGCGACTACCATAGGCAAGGGCAGTTGCACGGCCATCTAGGGCACCAGCAGCCGTGGGTGTAGTGGCTTCTATAGAGGCTGCGTCGAGTACTGCAATAGATAAACCATGAGCCAACGCGGTGCCCGAAAGTGCCAAACATAAGCTTGCACCCACCAAACCACCGCCTACTATTACAATGTCGTAACAGTGGTGTTGAGCACCAGCTGAGGTTTGATCTAGGTTCACAGTCATTAGCCTGCCATTAAGGTTTCAATGTCAGCAACGGTCACCGGTAAATCGGCCGTAAGGTTGCGATAACCACTGCTTGTTATCAAAATATTATCTTCAATACGCACCCCAATGCCACGCCACTGACTTGGAATATCGGTATCGTCTGGATCGATGTAAATTCCCGGTTCAACAGTGGTCACCATCCCCGCCACTAACGCACGAGATTGGCCATGCAATTTATATAGACCCACATCATGTACATCCATGCCTAACCAATGGCCAATATTGTGCATGTAAAATTTGCGATAGGTTTGATCTTTAATATTTTGGTCCAACTCCCCAGACAATAACCCAATCTCTATTAAGCCTTGCGTAATCACCTTTACGGCAGCATCTTGCATATCGGTAACCAATGCGCCCGGTACGATAGCAGCCAGTGCAGCTTGATGAGCCCTAAGCACCAGTTCATAAATGGTTTTTTGAGGGTCGCTAAAGCGACCATTAACCGGGAATGTGCGAGTAATATCCGCGGCATAATGATCTAATTCGCAGCCCGCATCAATCAATACTAAATCCCCATCCTTTAAGGGTTGATCATTATTAGTGTAATGCAAAATACAGGCATTTTCGCCACCCGCTACAATAGAGCCGTAAGCCACACGTTGGCTGCCTTGCATAGAAAATTGATGATGCACCTGAGCCGCTAGTTGATATTCATTCATACCCACAGTGCACACTTGCATCGCATGGATATGGGCGGCCACACTAATATCACACGCTGCTGCCATTTGATTCACTTCGGCAGGCGACTTGAGCAAACGCATGGCATCAACCAGCGAGTCCAGGTTCAGCAATTGCGTAGGGCAGGTTTTTCCCTGACGAGTTAAACCTGCTAATTTAGACAAGCTTTGCTGCACTAAATTTGCGGTATGAGTATTGCGAAAGGAGTAAACCACCTGACTGGCACCATCCAACATTTCTAAAAGCTTTTCTGCCAAGCTTTCACTAGCATAGGCACGATCAAGTAATAACGCCTGTGGCGCAGCATCAACGCCCAACCTGCGACCATGCCAAATTTCTTGCAACTTGTCTTTAGTACGACAAAACAAACTATGGCACTGACCGTCTGGGCCATTAGTTAACACCAATGTTGTGTCTGGTTCTGTCATGCCAGATAAGTAGTAAAAGCTGCTGTCCTGCCGGTAGTCGTGCTCTACATCACCGTTGCGAATATGCACCTGGGCACTTTCAACCACAACAACGCAGCCTTCTGGCAACTGCTGTAATAAGGCCTTGCGTCTTGCTGCGTATTCTACAATGGCTAACTTTGTCATGACGTAAGCCTTTAATGTAATGCCGCAGGCGCAGCCTGCTGCTGACTTTGTGCGGGCAAATTAAATTCTGCAAACATCATCATTGCAGCCAAACGCACATACTCTACCAACTCTGTATAGCTGGTCTCTGCACTGTCGTCAGCGTCAAAGGATACTTGGGCAATATTTGCTAAATCTTCCATGGAATCAGTGACGTCTGTAGACAATTTTTGTTGGCTACGATCAAAGCCTAATCCAAAGCCACTTAAAAACCCACTACACCAAGCACCCAGGGATTCGGTTCTTCCCGCTAGCTGCGTATCGTCATCTGGAAGCAGCATTTGGAAGCCAAAATCAGCGCTCATAAACTGTTCTAAAGCAATGTCATAAAGTGCCACTAATTCAGCCTTATCATCATCGTCTTCAAGTTCTTGTACGTCTAAATGCGCCACCACCATAGCGAGCCACGCCTCTGCATCTGCGCGGACACCTGCTGCCAACTGCCCTGCAAGCAAGCCGTGTAATTCCGAAGGTGTACCAAACGCACCTAACTCAACAAACATGTCGGCAAAATCATCAAATACGTAATTTAGTTGCGGTGTGGTATCGGTCATTAGCGTAGCTCTAACTGTAATTTATCTTATTATTATACCTGAGCTGAAAGCATTCTCTAGAGCTTTTACAAGGTGTCACTAGACAGTGGCGCGTTTTACTATAAAATCGGCTATGCAGATTATCTTTTTAGTGGCCCAGTAATGTCGTCCATCAACTCCTTGGTACATCACATCGACCAATTGTTAACCCAGCATCGTGATTTACAGCGCAGCCATGCCCAATTACAAGACCAAGTGGCTGGGCTAGAACATCAGCTGACAGCGCAACAAACAGCCCCTGCTCAGGCAGACCTTAATCAAGCCGTAGAAGATGACTTAAATCATTTGATTGGTTTATTTGACCACACTTCGGAACCATAAAATGAGCGACCTTCAAGCGGTACAAGTATCCATTTTCGAACAAAGTTACACCCTAATGTGCCCGCCGGGAAAAGAGGCTAATTTGCGCCAAGCGGCCCAAGGATTAGACCAAAAACTACGGGACATCAAGGCTAGCGGACGTGTTATGGGATTAGAGCGCATGGCTGTAATGGCAGCTTTGAACATGAGCGCCGAATTATTAGAAGTGCAATCTCAGCTTTCCACTTTAGAAACAGCGCTACAACAACTTGATGAAAAAGTAACCGAAGGCCTAAATTAGTCTTGCGTTACAAAATTTAGGTTTCATTCTCTAAACTCCGCGCCTATAATGGTTGCAAGACTCCCTGTGGTGCTCGACATTCGATAACGTCCTTGAGCCGATTCTAACACCCAGGGTGTTTCTCGATTATGTTTTGTGCATGTCCGCTTGTCGGAACGCCTTCCGCATAATCAGGGGCACCCACCTTGAACCTTCGGGTTCAGGGCAGCCATCGGAACCGACACCTTGGGGAGTCTCTCGCCTCCTTTATTTAGTATCTTCACCCCAATCAAAACACGTAAAATTCTGTAAAATATACGGCCTATCGCTCTGTGCTCTGTGCAATTGTGGCACAATCAACTGCACAGACTTGGCGCACGTCTATTTTGAGGTTTTAACACATGACTACCCGAATTTTATTGGTTGAAGACGATCAAGAACTCAATGAATTATTGAGCGAATTCCTAGCTTTAGAAAACTTTGAAGTAGAGCAAGCATTCGACGGCGAACATGGCCTGAATATGGCTTTAAATGGACAATACGATGCCATAGTTTTAGACATAATGATGCCTAAAATGAACGGCCTAGACTTGCTTAAACAACTTCGCATGACTCACAAAACCCCCGTATTGATGCTGACTGCCCGCAGCGACGAAGTAGACCGTATTGTTGGTTTTGAAATGGGCGCCGATGATTATTTGCCCAAACCCTGCAATCCAAGAGAAATAATTGCCCGTATTCGCGCTATTTTAAGACGTGTAGAAATGGACAAAGCGGGAATGCAGGCCAGCGGAGGTCGCCAAATAATGGTGCGTGAAGACATAGAGCTTAACCATAATACCCGTATTGTATCCAAACAAGGCGTAGCCCTAGATCTTACGAGTACCGAATTTAACTTATTAGCCAGTTTATTAGAGAGCGCCGGGCAAGTGTTAAGCAAAGAAGAGCTTACAGAAACTGCATTGGGGCGCAAACTCACCTTATATGATCGCAGTGTAGACATGCACATGAGTAATTTGAGACGTAAGTTAGGGCCATTTTCAAACCATGAGCCCCGCATTAAAACGGTGCGCGGCGTTGGATACCAGTATGTCATCAATGATTAAGTGGCCACTCATCTTCCGTAGTTTGTATTGGAAGATATTTTTCTTCTTTTGGCTGACGCTCATTGCTGCCATATTTTCCGTGGCCACCTTGTCGGAAATAATCGTAGAAGAACGCGACCAAGATCAATACCAACGCGTAGTAAAACTAGGTATTAAAGCGGCCGATATCTATGAAAACAAAGGCACTTCAAAGTTAACGGCATGGTTGCACTACATCGACAGAGAATACGGTGTAAAAGGCTTTATGTTAGATTCACAACGGCGCCCCATTAGCCGAGCCAACCTACCCAAAAACTGGCTACAATTCACTTTGCCACTCACTCAGCATCGGTTATCCGAACGTCAACTGAGGGGATTTCAGCCCTACCGTATTTCCAGCACCAAGGGCCACACGTATATTTTTATTGCCCACAAAGACAACCGCGGTCCCTACCCTGCATGGTTAAAGCACTTACCTGCACTACAAGTGTTTACCGCCTTGCTTATCGTGGCTCTACTTACAGCGTTTATTACATGGCGCATCACCCACCCGCTACGCAAGCTTAAGCAAGCTACCGATGCATTTGCTCGGGGCAATCTCGATACGCGCCTGCCTAAACTTGTGGGTTGCCGTAAAGATGAAATTGGCGAAGTAGGCTTAGCCTTTAATCACATGGCCGAACGTATCAGTTTATTAGTGAGCAACCAGCAAAGGCTGTTTCGAGATATCTCTCACGAGCTAAGGACACCATTAGCACGCCAACAGATCGCATTGGAATTGTTGGCTCGTAAGTTGCCAGATTCAGAACATCAATCATTACACCGTATTGAGCGTGAAATTGAACGCATGAACGCACTCATTGATCAGGTGCTTACGTTGCTACGTTTAGAGCAAAATGAACAAGGCCCAGTGATTGAAACCTATGATCTAAGCCAATTGCTTTGTAAGCTCATCCAAGATGCTCAGTTTGAAGCCCAATCAAAAGAGCAAATCCACCTGCAACAGCCTGATCAATTGTTATTAACTGGCCAACCGGAACTGATTGCCCGCGCCGTAGAAAATATATTACGCAATGCCATGCGTTACACCCCCAAAGGCGGGCGCGTTTATCTACAAGTGGATGAAGATAAAGACCAAGTAGTGATTCGCATTGAGGATGAAGGTGAGGGCGTGCCAGAAGATTCTCTTAAGCACTTATTCGAACCTTTCTACCGCGTTGAAACCAGCCGCAACCAGCAAAGCGGAGGTTACGGCATTGGCATGGCTATTGCTGAGCAAGCCATCCGCGCCCAAGGTGGCAGCATTCAAGCCAGCAATAGATTAGCAGGCGGGTTAAGTGTAGAAATCATTCTGCCAGTTAACTCTATCCAAGGTTAAGATGGCAACATTCATTATTAACTCGCCTTTGGCGCAAGGAATAGCTGATACGCTGGGTTATCTGTTTCTTCACTAAACGCATAACCCAGTTCATCTAGATAGCCCTCTAACTTCACTTTGTCGACTGTAGGCACCTGCATTCCTACCAACACACGTCCATGGGCCGACCCATGGTTGCGATAATGGAACATAGAGATATTCCATGGCTGGCCAAGCTTATTTAAAAATTTAAGCAAGGCGCCCGGGCGTTCTGGGAAAGTAAAACGATAGACCACTTCATTATCTACCGCAGCATGACCACCCACCATGTAACGAATATGGATTTTAGCCATCTCGTTATCACTTAGGTCCACAGCAGCAATATCGTGATTTGCAAGCTCTTGTAACAACGGCTCCCGCCCGCCTTCGTCACTCTTAAGGGTTACACCTACAAACACTTGAGCCAGCTTGTCGCTGGCATAGCGGTAGTTAAATTCGGTAATATTACGTTCACCTAAAGCGGTACAAAAACGTTTAAAACTGCCCGGTTGCTCTGGTATTTGAGCGGCTATGATAGCCTCTCTTCCTTCACCGATTTCCGCTCTTTCTGCCACATGACGAAGGCGATCAAAATTAACGTTTGCCCCACTAGCCACAGCCACCAGGGTTTTGTTTTTCACTTTTTCGCGCTCAACGTATTTTTTTAATCCAGCCACTGCACAGGCACCTGCAGGTTCTGTAATAGCGCGGGTATCGTCATAAACATCTTTAATGGCGGCACACAGTTCATCCGTAGTCACAGTAATTACTTCGTCTACATACTGCTGTGCCAACTCAAAGGGGAGTTGGCCTATTTGCGCCACCGCCACACCGTCTGCAAAAGTGCCAACCTCCGGCAACACCACCCGCTCGCCTGCATCTAAAGCCGCTTTAAGACAACAAGAATCTTCTGGTTCTACACCAATAATTTTGATGTCAGGCCGCAAGTACTTAATGTACACCGCAATACCCGCAATTAAACCACCCCCACCCACGGGAACAAATACGGCGTCAATATTGCCCTGAATTTGGCGTAATAATTCAACCGCCACGGTACCTTGGCCAGCAATAACATGCTCGTCATCAAAGGGATGAATGTACACCAACCCTTGCTCGTCTACCAAGGTTAAGGAATGGGCATACGCCTGGGCAAAAGAATCTCCATGTAAAATCACTTTACCGCCTAAGGATCGCACCGAGTTCACCTTAATATCTGGCGTAGTTTTAGGCATTACAATAGTGGCGTTAATGCCTAATTTTTGGGCAGACATGGCCACGCCTTGTGCATGATTACCTGCAGATGCTGCCACCACACCACGGGCACGTTGCTCATTTTTTAATTGTGAAATACAGTTATAAGCACCCCTAATTTTGAAAGAAAAAACCGGCTGGAGATCTTCTCGTTTAATTAAAACTTCATTTTCCAGTCGTTTTGACAAACTACGCGCCAATTCAACGGGCGTTTCTGTCGCCACATCATAGACATTGGCGTTAAGAATTTTTTTAATATAGCGTTGGGGCATTGTGTTTCTTCTGGTGATTAGAGAATATTAAATTAAACTAAATTATGTCAGTCATATTAATAGCTCTAGCCACTAGCGTCTACATTGTAGCGCTGGAATTCCTGTATAATCACTCTATTAGCGTCCAACTCAACCAATACTATGAACCAAGATCAATTAAAACAAGCCGTAGCCCAAGCCGCAGTAAATTACATTACCCCACATCTAAATAAAGATTCTATTGTGGGTGTCGGCACAGGCTCTACCGCCAACTGTTTTATTGACGCTTTAGCAAACATTAAACACACATTTGATGCTGCTGTAGCCAGCTCTGAAGCCACCGCGCTACGTTTAAAAGGCCATGGTATTAATGTACTAGAGTTGAACGCCGTACCCCATATGAGTTTTTACGTGGATGGTGCAGACGAGAGCGATGCCCATCTCAACCTAATTAAAGGTGGCGGCGGCGCTCTAACACGGGAAAAAATCGTTGCCGCAGTAGCAGAAACCTTTGTGTGTATTGCCGATGAATCAAAACTAGTGGATATACTTGGAGACTTTCCCCTGCCGGTAGAAGTGATCCCTATGGCCCGTAGTTATGTGGCCCGTAAGCTAGTAGGCTTGGGTGGCGAGCCGGTATGGCGGCAGGACTTTATAACGGATAACGGTAACCTTATTTTAGATGTGCATGGTATGAGCATGGTTGACCCTAAGGGTTTGGAACAACAAATCAATCAAATCACCGGCGTCGTCACTAACGGCCTGTTTGCTCGCCGCCCAGCGGACATTTTGCTGCTGGGTACTCAAGATAGTGGCGTAAAAACCCTCACTCATTAAAACAACACTCGGCAGCTAATGGTGCCGCTCACTTCCTTAAGTTTGGCTAAAGCCAGTTCTGAACAGCTGGCATCTACATCAATAACTACATAACCTACCTTATCATTGGTATTTAAGTACTGACCCGATATGTTAATACTGTTGTCAGAAAAAACGTTGTTAATCTGAGACATTACACCTGGCATATTATCGTGGATATGTAATAGACGATGGGTATTTTCATGGTTGGGCAAGGATACTTCGGGGAAGTTAACCGCAGAAAGACTAGTGCCATTATCACAATAACGTATCAGCTTATCTGCCACTTCTACACCAATGTTAACCTGTGCTTCAACAGTAGATCCGCCAATGTGCGGTGTTAGTATAACGTTGTCTAAACCACGCAATGGCGATATAAATTCATCTTGATTGGAACGCGGCTCTGTAGGGAATACGTCAATAGCCGCGCCGCGTAATTTACCACTGATCAGACATGAAGCCAAGGCATCAATATCCACAACAGTTCCTCTGGACGCGTTGATAAGAATGGCTCCCGCTTTCATTTGAGCAAACTGCTTAGGCCCCATTAAACAATGCGTTGATGGGGTTTCTGGCACATGCAAAGTGACAACATCGGCCTCACCCAACAACTCGGCCAAGCTAGCGCAGGACACTGCATTACCTAAACTCAACTTAGTGATTTGGTCATAATAAATCACTTCCATGCCCATCGCTTCGGCCATAATGCCCAGCTGAGAACCAATGGAACCATAACCCACTACCCCAAGTTTTTTGCCACGCACCTCGTAAGATTGATGAGCAGATTTAAGCCATTGACCTCGGTGAGCTTTAGCATTTTTGTCGGGAATGCCTCGTAGTAGTAATACCGCCTCCGCAATCACCAACTCTGCCACACTGCGGGTATTACTATAAGGGGCATTAAATACCGGCACCCCCATTTCAAGCGCTGCCCCTAGGTCTACTTGGTTTGTACCGATACAAAAACAGCCTATGGCCATTAATTTTGGCGCCTGCGCCAACACCCCACGGGTTAATTGTGTGCGCGAGCGTATGCCTACAAAGTGAGCATCACTCAACACCTCCACTAACTCATTTTCGGGCAAAGCCGTGGCATAACAATGAATATTATCAAACCCCTCTGCTTGTAAAGCGTCAACCGACGACTGATGTACACCTTCTAGTAAAACGATTTTAATATTGTGTTTTTTGAGGGAAATCTGCTGCGCTTGAGTCAAAAGTGGGCCTTTTTTTGCGTATGATGCAATTAGATCTAAAGGCGACCATTATATAACCATAAGCGACACATTAGTAGTAAGAAAAGCACAAAAAAACCCCTAACCATGACTGATTAGAGGTTTTTTAACTTCTAGCAATAAGTTAACTGCTATTAAGCTTCCATGTCTTTCATGGATAGCTTAATACGGCCACGTGCGTCAACGTCTAGCACCTTAACCTTAACGGTTTGACCTTCTTCTAGGTAGTCGGTTACTTTCTCAACACGCTCACTAGAGATTTGAGAAATATGTAACAACCCATCTTTGCCAGGCAAGATGTTAATGAACGCACCAAAGTCTACAATACGCTCTACTTTGCCTTCGTAGATAGCGCCTACTTCGGCTTCTGCAGTGATTTCTAGAATCTTAGCTTCGGCTAATTCAGCAGCAGCTTTATCGTCTGCGTATACACGAACAGTGCCGTCATCTTCAATGTCGATTGAAGCGCCTGTTTCTTCACACAAACCACGAATAGTAGCGCCACCTTTACCAATCACGTCACGGATCTTATCTTGATCGATCTTGATGGTTTTCATGGTTGGGGCATTGTCATTCAACTCAGTGCGAGGTGTAGCAATAACCTTGTTCATTTCGTCAAGAATGTGGAGTCGCGCTTCGTGGGCTTGCTCTAGGGCAATTTCCATAATTTCTTCGGTAATGCCTTGGATTTTGATATCCATTTGTAGGGCAGTGATACCCGCAGCAGAACCCGCAACCTTAAAGTCCATATCACCCAAGTGGTCTTCATCACCCAAAATGTCAGTCAAAACAGCAAAACCTTCGTCTTCTTTGATCAGACCCATAGCGATACCGGCAACAGGTGCCTTAAGTGGTACGCCAGCATCCATCATGGCTAAAGAAGCACCACACACGGAAGCCATAGAGCTAGAACCATTAGACTCTGTAATTTCTGACACTACACGAATGGTGTATGGAAATTCTTCTTGGCTTGGCAACATGGCTTGAATACCACGACGAGCCAAACGACCATGACCAATCTCACGACGGCCAGGGCCCATAAAGCGGCCGGTTTCACCAACAGAGTAGCTTGGGAAGTTGTAGTGCAACATGAATGGGTCTTTACGTGAACCTTCTAGTGCGTCAATGATCTGTTGATCACGGCTAGTACCCAAGGTAGCAACAACGATAGACTGGGTTTCACCACGGGTGAATAAAGAAGAACCGTGGGCTTTAGCCAAAGTACCAATTTCTACATTGATGCCACGAACAGTTTTAGTATCACGGCCGTCAATACGCGGCTCGCCTGCCACTACACGTGAACGTACAGTGTGCTTTTCTAGCTTGCTTACCATGCTTAATACGTCAGACTTAGAAGGTGCGTCAGCTTCGTCATTGCATAGCGCAGCAACAGCCTGCGCCTTAACTTCGCCTAAACGTGTTTGACGGTCTAACTTGTCGCTAATTTGGTAAGCGTCGCCAACGGCAGCGCCCACTTCAGCAACCACAGCAGCCTTAAGAGCTGTATCTTCTTCAACAGCAACCAAATCCCAAGTAGGCTTGGCCGCTTCTGCAGCAAATTCACCAATGGCTTTAACCACAGCTTGCATTTCGTCATGGGCAAAAAGAACAGCACCCAACATCACGTCTTCACTTAGCTCTTTAGCTTCTGATTCAACCATCAGTACAGCGTCTGCAGTACCCGCCACCACCATGTCTAGATCAGAAGTGGTTTGAGCTTCAAAACTCGGGTTAAGTGTGTAGCCCGCTTCATCTGTGTAAGCAACACGAGCGGCACCAATAGGGCCAGCAAAAGGAATGCCAGAGATGGCCAAGGCAGCAGAAGTACCAATCAAGGCAGCGATATCTGGATCGTTCAGCTTATCCGCAGAAACAACCGTACAAATCACCTGAACTTCGTTCATGAATCCCTTAGGGAATAATGGACGAATAGGGCGGTCGATTAAGCGACTAGTGAGCGTTTCTTTTTCAGAAGGACGCGCTTCACGCTTAAAGAAACCACCAGGGATTTTGCCTACAGCGTAAGTCTTTTCTTGGTAGTGTACAGAAAGCGGGAAGAAACCTTGATCAGGCTTAGCAGTTTTCGCACCCACAACTGCAACCAATACTTGGATTGATTCATCAATTGTAACAAGTACAGCACCAGAAGCCTGACGTGCAATACGGCCAGTTTCTAGAGTTACGGTTTGTTCACCGTATTGAAAAGTTTTGGTAATGATAGACATATGTATCTCCATAAAATAAAGAATCTGTAATCAAATGAGCGATCTAATCCACCAGTACACTTATTAACTCGGTTAAGCCTTAAAATCACCAAGCCAATAAGAGTACGGGCCGACCCTCTCTTAATGCTTACAGTCAAAACAATAAAGGCCAAGCAATCAAAGATTGCCCAGCCTCTATATAGTATCGTTAACTAACAACGATTAACGACGTAGGCCTAAACGTCCGATCAAAGTTGCATAACGTGACGCATCTTTGCGGTTTAAGTAGTCCAATAATTTACGACGCTGGTTAACCATACGGATCAAGCCACGGCGAGAGTGGTGATCATGGTTATGCTCTTTGAAGTGACCTTGTAGAGCCAAGATGTTCGAAGTTAATAATGCAACTTGAACTTCTGGCGAACCAGTGTCGCCTTGTGCAGTTTGGTAATCAGCTACGATAGCAGCTTTTTCAACGGCAGATAAAGCCATGGTAATTCTCCAATAATTTAATATGCCCGCTAACCAAATTAGCTAGCGGTCGTTTAAAGTTCATACCGTGCATATTTACAGCAGAACTTTCTTTAGCCTACAAATAGATGTCCTATCTATATGTATTTTCACCTAAGTGCTCATTAAGCGTTTAGCTTTTAAGCGGCCTTCGGGTTGCACTTCTACTAAGCCTATAAAGGCATTCGTATTCGTAGCAGTTGAGCCATAGGCTCGCACCACATCCAACTGTGCGTAGTCAGTGGCATGGTCTATAACCTTACCTTGCTGCAACGCCTCAATTTGATGGGCGGCTAATTGTACAGCATTTAAAGACAAAACGGCAGTATCTACAGGCATTAATAACTGATCGAGCGCATCAAAAGCTGGCGTGATGTCTGGCCACTGACCTTCTACAACCACCTGACCCATAGTTGCGTCATCAATAATGGCCTGCAAGTCTTCTAAGGTGACCATCTGATCGGCTACAAACGGCCCTGCTTGTAGCCGTCTAAGTTGCGAAACATGGGCACCACAACCTAATGACAAACCTAAGTCTTCTACAATACTGCGAATATAAGTGCCCTTGGTGCAACTAATATCCATCTGTATTTGTGTATTTTCAAATCCCATGAGCTGTAAATTATGAATGGTCACTTGGCGCGGTTTCACTTCTACCGTTTTACCCGCTCGTGCCAGCTTATATAGAGGCTGCCCTTGATATTTCAAGGCAGAAAACATGGATGGCACCTGGCTAATCAAGCCACGAAACTGCGGCAGCTGAGCCTCTACGTCGGCTAGGGTAATGTGATCACAGGCTTTAGTTTCTACCACTTTACCGTCGGCGTCACTAGAATCAGTGCGCACACCCAGCTGGGCCTTAGTCTGATAACGCTTATCGGAGTCTAACAAGAACTGGCTAAACTTGGTTGCTTCACCTAAGCAAATGGGGAGTAAACCCGTTGCAAGGGGATCTAGTGCGCCTGTGTGGCCCGCTTTACGAGCTCCAAACATACGCTTTACCCGCTGCAAGGCATGATTGGAACTCATGCCTGTGGGTTTATCCAAAATAACAATGCCGCTTATATCACGACCTTTGGGTTGTTTTGCCACCTAAGGATTACTCGACGCCGTAATCTACGTCAGACTCTAGCTCTGGGTCGGAGGCCCGAGCCGTGTCTATTAAATTACTTAGGTAGTTACCACGGGACAAACTGTCATCGAAGTGAAAGCGTAAAGTAGGAACGATACGCAACTTCATGCGCTGGCCTAGCTTACTACGCAAAAACCCCGACGCATTATTAAGCGCCTTCACCGACTCACTAATCTCTTCTTGGTTTTCACCACCATTAAAAATAGTGACAAACACCTTAGCATGGGAAAGATCGCGGGATACTTCTACAGCACTCACCGTGGCCATACCCACACGAGGATCTTTCACCTCACGTTGGATTAGGGCCGCTAATTCGCGCTGTATTTGATCTGCCACACGCTGGGTGCGGCTATATTCTTGTGCCATAGTATGCTGCGCCCTTACAAGCTACGCTCAACTTCAACTGTATCGAACACTTCGATTTGGTCGCCTACGCGTACATCATTGTAGCTCTTCACACCGATACCACACTCCATACCGTTACGAACTTCAGCAACAGAATCCTTGTGACGACGCAATGACTCTAACTCACCTTCGTAGATAACCACGTTGTCGCGTAACACGCGGATAGGTTTGCTACGGAACATAGTGCCTTCGATTACCATACAGCCAGCAATTTGGCCCAACTTAGGCGAACGGAAGACTTCACGCACTTCTGCAATACCCACAATGGATTCGCGCAACTCAGGAGACAACATGCCAGAGAGAGCCGCTTTAACATCGTTAATGATGTCGTAAATGACGCTGTAATAACGTAAATCAATGCCTTCTTTTTCGATCAAGGCCTTAGCCGGTGTGTCTGCACGCACGTTAAAACCAAAAATTACAGCATTTGACGCTACTGCAAGGTTAACATCAGACTCGGCGATGCCGCCCACACCACTAGAAACAACCTGCACCTTCACTTCTTCGGTACCCATGTCCATTAAGGAACTGGTCAACGCTTCTAATGATCCACGCACATCGGTCTTAAGGACAACATTCAATACAGAGGCTTGATTCTTGCCCATGTTCTCGAACATAGCATCTAATTTAGACGCTTGCTGGCGAGCCAGTTTCACGTCTCGGTATTTTCCTTGACGGAACAAGGCCACTTCGCGAGCTTTCTTTTCGTCTGCCACTACGGCGAAGTCTTCCCCCGAATCCGGCGTGCCGCCTAAACCTAAAATTTCTACAGGGATAGATGGGCCAGCACTGGTAATTGGCTTACCATTCTCGTCTAGCATGGCGCGTACACGGCCAAACTGCTGGCCAGCTAACACAATATCGCCTTTCTTCAAGGTGCCATTTTGAACCAAAATAGTGGCTACAGAACCACGGCCCTTATCAAGACGAGCTTCAACTACCACGCCTTTGGCGGGCGCTTCTGGAACTGCCGTAAGCTCTAGCACTTCTGCTTCTAGCAACACGGCATCTACCAAGGCATCAATGCCTTCACCGGTTTTAGCAGACACAGGAACAAACTGCGTTTCACCACCCCAATCTTCTGGCACTACTTCACGGCTAGACAACTCTGTCTTAACGCGCTCTGGATCTGCGCCTTCTTTGTCCATTTTATTCACAGCAACAATCAAAGGTACGCCAGCAGCCTTAGCATGTTGTACGGCTTCTTCAGTTTGCGGCATTACGCCATCGTCTGAAGCCACCACTAAGATAACAATATCTGTAGCCTTAGCACCACGGGCACGCATAGCGGTAAACGCGGCGTGTCCTGGGGTATCTAAGAAGGTGACCATACCTTTGTCAGTTTCTACATGGTAAGCGCCAATGTGCTGGGTAATACCACCAGATTCGCCAGACGCAACCTTAGTTGAACGAATACAATCTAGAAGCGATGTTTTACCATGGTCTACGTGGCCCATTACCGTGACCACTGGAGCACGGGTGATTTCCTTGCCTTCGTAGTTAATACTTTCTACCACTTCAGTTTCAATGGCATCATCCATGACCAACTTTACGGTATGACCCATTTCTTCAACAACAATAGTGGCTGTATCTTGGTCAATCACTTGGTTGATAGTGGCCATAGCCCCCATGTTAAACATTACTTTAACCACTTCAGCAGCCTTCACTTTCATGCGCGAAGCTAGGTCGGCTACGGTGATAGACTCGGGCACGCTCACTTCCTGAACCACCTTTTCTGTAGGCGCTTCAAAGGCGTGTTCGCCACTGCCAGTACGCTTAGGCGCTGCCAGCTTACCTTTACTACGGGGGCCTTTGCCGCGATTACGATCATCACGGCCACCTGAAGAGCGACCCTTGCCTTTACCCTTGCCTGCTGGTGCACCACCACGGGGCTTATCTGGTGAGGAAAAGGTTTTTTGATTAGACGTTTTCTTCTTAGCTTCTTCCGCTGCCTTTTGACGAGCAACTTCTGCATCGGCCGCTGCCTTAGCTGCGGCATTGTCTGTGTCTTGCTTAATTTTAGCAGCTTGATCAGCTGCGTCTTTAGCCGAAGCATCTGCCGCTGCTGCTTCCGCAACAACTGCGGCGGCTAATTTTGCATCTGCTTCCACTTTAGCTTGCGCTGCTTCTTGCGCCTGACGGGCCGCTAGCTCAGCTTTTTCAGCTTCAATCACCGCCGACTGATCTTCTTCAGACTTAACGTAGGTACGCTTTTTACGCACTTCAACATTTACAGTGCGTTTACCCGCTGCGCCTGCTACTTTTAACGTGCTGGTTGTCTTACGACGCAAGGTGATTTTTTTCGGGCCATCTGAATGATCACCCTCACCACCATGGGACTTCTGAAGATGAGACAACAATAGCTTACGCTCTTCATCCGACACTTTAGCTGTAGCAGCACGGCGCTTAAGGCCTGCTTCTTCCATTTGGTTAAGCAATCGCTCAACGGGAACACCTACCGTTTTGGCTAGGGTGTTGACAGTTTGATCTGTCATAATAATATTCTCCTATCGGTCGGACAGTGGTTTAAACAAACCAAGGGGCACGGGCCGTCATAATTAGTTCTGCTGCCTTTTCGTCACTCAAATCTTCAATGTCTGAGATTTCGTCAACAGCTTGTTCGGCCAAATCTTCCATGGTGATAATGCCACGACTCGCCAATACGAATGCAAGGTGAGTGTCCATACCTTCCATTTCCAATAAATCTTTTGCCGGCTCAGCTTTGTCCAACTGCTCTTCTGCGGCCAGTGCCTTATTCAACAACTTGTCCTTTGCACGAGTACGAAGCTCTTCCACAATGTCTTCATCCAAACCGTCAATCGCCAACATTTCATCTAGCGGCACATATGCGATTTCTTCAAGGCTTACAAAACCTTCCTCTACCAGCATTTCGGCGAATTCTTCATCAATATCCAAGGCCTCAACGAAAGTTTCAACTACACCACCCACTTCGTCTTGCTGCTTAGATGCCGCCTCTTCTTCGGACATTACGTTGATCGTCCAACCGATTAATTCTGACGCTAAACGCACATTTTGGCCATTACGACCAATAGCCATGGCTAAGTTTTCTTCGTTAACGGCTACATCCATTGCATGACGGTCTTCGTCAACAACGATAGAGCTTACTTCTGCAGGTGCCATGGCATTGATCACCAACTGCGCTGGGTTGTCGTCCCAAAGTACAATATCAACACGTTCGCTGTTTAATTCACCCGTAACCGCTTGCACACGTGAACCACGCATACCTACACAAGCACCTATTGGATCAATACGACCATCATTAGTCTTCACTGCAATTTTAGCACGTGAGCCGGGGTCGCGTGCTGCGGCACGAATTTCAATCACTTCTTCTGAAATTTCTGGCACTTCAATTTTAAACAACTCTACCAACATCTTAGGGTCGGTACGGCTTAAAAATAACTGCGGCCCACGGTTTTCGGTGCGCACTTCGGCTAACAAGGCTCGAACTCGGTCGCCCATACGGAAAGTCTCACGGCCGATCAATTGGTCACGAGCCATGAGCGCTTCAGCGTTGTTACCCAGATCAACAATCACGTTGTCACGAGTCACCTTCTTTACACTGCCACTTATAATTTCACCAATACGGCTTTGATATAGCTCTACCACTTTTGCACGCTCTGCTTCACGCACCTTTTGCACAATCACTTGCTTAGCAGTTTGTGCTGCAATACGACCAAAAGCCTCTGACGGCACATCTTCTTGTACTTCGTCACCTAACTGAAGACTAGAGTCTTTTTCTTGCGCATCTTCTAAAATAAGCTCTGCTGACGGATTAGTGAATACTTCATCGGTCACCACCGTCCAGAAACGTGTGGTAGTAGCTGCGCCAGTTTTACGATCTATAGACACACGAATATCACTTTCTTCGTCAATGCGCTTACGTGTAGCCGTTGCCAAGGCCAATTCAATAGCCTCAAAAATCACTTCTTTGGGCACATCTTTCTCATTGGATACGGCCTCTGCCACCAAAAGAATTTCTTTATTCATTTCAAGCTCTCAGTTAATTAAAGATTGTATAAAAACCGGGCTTAAAAGCGCGGTACGATATTGGCTTTTTCAATACTATCAAATGGCAACAAGTATTCTTCATCGTCTATCTGAAGAACTACTTCATCGCCTTCTAAGCCACGCAGTAAACCGGTAAAACGACGACGGCCATCAAAGGCCAAACGCAGTTTCAAACTAATTTTTTCACCAATGCTTGCTTGGTATTGCGCCATGCTAAACAATGGGCGATCCAACCCAGGTGATGACACTTCTAAGGTGTACTCTCCAGTAATAGGGTCTTCCACATCTAATACCGCCGCCACTTGGCGACTGACATCGGCACACTGCTCCACGCCAATGCCTTTAGCGTGATCTATGTACACCCTTAACGTGGTATGACGGCCTTGGGATAGATATTCAATCCCCCAAAGGTCACAACCACACGCCGCCACCGCGGGTGCGACTAACGATTCTATTTGTGCTGCAGCAGCTGCCATTTTTAAAATCCTAAAACGCAAAAAGCCCCTGAAGAGGGGCTTTTTGTTGACTATATGTATTCAGTCTCGTGGTCAGCACCTAGCTTAATCACGAACCCCTGAACGTCTTCTTTATGGCTTTCGCCAAAGGTAAGCGTAAAAACGATTACCCAAAAATTGGTAGCGGGGGCAGGATTTGAGCCTACCACCTTCGCCGGTTTTAACCGCCAAAGGCTAAGAGCTGAGGCCGACCTAGTCGGGCAACTTACTACCAAGCTCTTTCCCAAAAATTGGTAGCGGGGGCAGGATTTGAACCTACGACCTTCGGGTTATGAGCCCGACGAGCTACCATGCTGCTCCACCCCGCATCAAAGAGCGCACATAATAGCCACTTTTACCTTGCCCGTCAAACACTTATTCGCATTAACAACCTAAACCGTGTATTTAAATCACATCCCCACACCCATGCAGTAATCATCCTTACCAACGACCTATATTAGGCATCGAACATCAAGACTCTATAGGTGTTAAAGCAGTGCCCTCTGCAATAGTTCAACAGGCGGCGATTAGCCCTTACTAGCAGAATCTTGATCTAATAACGAAGCTTTAAATTCAAACCAATAGCACTTTGAACCACGGAACAGCTATAACTTTAAAAACACGCGCCTTATCCGTTATTCCAAGGCATAATATCCATAAGTTATAATTTATAAAGGTGGCTACTGGAAGGCACTTTATTATGGAATTTATTTGGATACTGTTTGCTTTTATATTTGGCGTGCTCGCTAGGGCCATGTCATTGCCGCCCTTGATTGGCTATTTGCTAGCTGGTTTTTTGCTACACCTCGCAGGCATGCAATCGAGTGACACTTTGCAGACATTGTCCGATCTTGGCATCACCTTAATGCTGTTCACTATCGGCCTTAAACTCAACGTAAGAGATTTATTAAAGACAGCCGTATGGGGTGGCGCCCTAAGCAATATGATTTTGTGGACCCTAACCTTTACTGGCATCGCTATACTGCCTATTAGCTTAGGGTTTAGTCATTTCATGGGTTTGACCTGGCAATCGGCAGCGCTAATTGGCTTTGCTTTGAGCTTCAGTAGCACCGTTTGCGTAGTGAAAGTGCTAGAAAGCAGCGGCGACATTAAAAGTCGCCATGGTAAGCTTTCAGTTGGTATTTTGGTCATGCAGGATGTCATTGCGGTTCTGTTTATGGCGGTGGCAATGGGCGAACAACCATCGCTTTGGGCTTTTGGATTATTAGCCCTCGTTTTATTACGCAAACCAATTGGTCAGTTCCTAGACAAGGTGGGGCACGATGAACTGTTGCCTTTAGCTGGTTTCTTTTTGGCCTTTGGCGGCTACGAACTGTTTTCTGCTTTAGGGATTAAGGGTGACCTAGGCGCTTTAGTGGCTGGCGCCATGTTGAGTGGATCGATTAAGGCTTCGGAGCTATATCGCTCCTTAATGAGTTTCAAAGACCTATTCCTTATCGGTTTTTTCTTATCCATTGGTTTTACAGCACTTCCTACAGGCGAGATAGTAGTGATTGCATTGTTGCTGGCTCTACTCATCCCCATTAAAAGCTTTTATTTCTTTAATTTTCACGGCCTATTAGGCCAACGCGCCCGTACTTCTTATCTAAACTCTTTGGTATTAGGCAATTACAGCGAATTTGGTCTTATTGTTGTGGCCTTGAGCATTAGTTTTGGCTGGCTAAGCAAAGAGTGGCTGGTGATACTCGCCTTAGCGGTATCATTTACTTTTATTATCACTAGCTTCAGTTATCGCTATTCGCACCGTATTTATGGCTTATTCAAGGGCTTCATTACTCGCTTTGAGGATAAGGCTCGTTGCTATGACGATACCTGCAATTTACCTGCCGAAGCCGAAGTATTGGTAGTCGGAATGGGCCGCGTGGGCAAAGGCGCATACACCGCTCTTTCAAGCAAAATGGGTGGTCATGTCTATGGTTTAGATTCCGATGAAGATAAAGCTAGGCTATTGCAAGCACAAGGTGTGCACGTTTTATTTGGAGACGGTGAAGATGCAGACCTGTGGTGCCGTATGAACTTGCAACAAATCAAATTGGTATTGATTGCGTTACCCTCTATTATGGATATTAAAAACACTCAAGAACAGGTTCGCGCTTCAAGTTATGCTGGCAAAGTGGTAGCGATAGTACGCTATGAAGATCAAATTCACGAACTGGCAGAGTGTGGCATAGACCGCATCTTTAACTTTTATACGGAAGCGGGTGTAGGTTTTGCTGATGAGAGTATGGCGCTGTTATCGCAAAGCACACAGCCTAGTTAAAGCAAGCATAAAAAAGCCCCGTGGTTAGGGGCTTTGAGGACATCTACGATTGGCAGTAGACGTCAATTTGGTGCGGATGGGGGGACTTGAACCCCCACAACCTAAGTTACCAGCCCCTCAAGCTGGCGCGTCTACCAATTCCGCCACATCCGCATAAGTCATTATTCTGTTACTGGCACATCGCTGTCGGTAGGAACAATGGTGGCTTCAAACTCTGGGAGGGTTTGATGCTCTACTTGCTCAACCACGGGAATGCCCGCATCAGAAATACTGTTGGCTTGCTGCTTAGCATAAACGGCTAAAGCAAAACTGGTTACAAATAACCCAGCTGCCAAAATAGCAGTAGTACGGCTTAGGAAGTTACCTGAGCCGCTACTACCAAATACGGTCTGGGAAGCACCACCACCGCCAAAAGAAGCGCCTGCATCTGCGCCTTTGCCTTGTTGGATCATGATGAAGCCGATTAAGACTACCGCTAACAATACGTGTACAATTAGGATTGCAACTTCCATTAAATTTCTCGCTTTACTCTTAGTGCGCTTAACTTCACGCTAATCTATTTAGCCGACTGGCCAATGGCCAAAAATGATTCGGCCTGTAAGGATGCGCCGCCCACTAGGCCGCCATCAATGTCTGCTTGAGCAAATAGCTCTTCAGCACTGGCTGCAGTCACACTGCCACCGTATAAAATCTTCAAACTTGCCGCCTGTTGCGGCGCTACGCTCGCAACGTGCGCGCGTATAGCTTGATGTACTTCTTGAGCCTGCTGGGGCGTTGCCGTAAGGCCTGTACCTATAGCCCATACGGGTTCATAGGCAATCACTGCATTGGTAAAACTAGCACCACCCGCTGCATCAATAACCGCCTGAATCTGGGTAGTTACTACGCTTAAAGTAAGGCCTTTTTCGCGCTGCTCTAACGTTTCACCCACACATAATATGGGGGTGAGTTGTGCCGCTTGGGTAGCTATGTATTTGGCGGCCACTTGGGCATCGCTCTCGGCATACAAGGCACGACGCTCTGAATGACCTACAAGGGCATAGCTTACACCAAACTCTTTAGCCATAGCCAAAGACACTTCGCCGGTATATGCGCCCTTATCGGCAGCACAAATGTTTTGTACACCAATGCGGATATTAGTACCGCTTAATTCCATCTGGACTTGGGCTAAATATGGAAACGGAGGGAAAACCACCAGCTCAGCATTAGCCACTTTTGCCTCACCTTGTTTTAGACCATTTAGTAACAGTGTTACAGTATTTTTGCTGGCGTTCATTTTCCAGTTGCCTGCAACTATCATGCCTGCCATTACTGTAACCTCCCGCTATGCTAACCCAAGGGTATTCAATTTAAGCGCGTCATAATACTCAAATTAAGACGCCTAAACAAGAGAAGCGCTGTTATTACTGTGCAAATAATCAACAATACAGGTGGTGAGCCTTAGGAGAGCACTTGATTGACGTCATAGGCTAATTCTTGTGCGTATTGATTCACTAAGTCCGCGTCTTCACCTTCTACCATCACCCGCACAACAGGTTCGGTACCTGAAGGCCTTAACAGCACTCGTCCACGGCCGTCCATACGTTTTTCAATGGCATTCACATAGTCATCTATTGCCGGGTGCTCTGATAAATTAACCCGACTCCCAAATCGCAAATTGATCAACGTTTGAGGCATTTTTTGCATTTGATTTTTTAGTTCATGCAAGCTCTTGCGGCTGGACTGCATAGCTTGCAACACTTGTAGAGCGGCCACTATGCCGTCGCCAGTGGTGGTGAGGTTTCTACAAATAAGATGGCCAGAAGATTCTCCACCTAACAGCCAGCCTTTTTCTTTTAGCTGCTGCATCACATATCGATCACCTACTTTAGCTCGCACAAAATCAATACCTAGCTCTTTTAAGCCCAATTCCATGCCCAGGTTGCTCATTTGGGTGCCTACAACACCACCCTCCAGCTGGCCATTACGCTTTAGATGAGCGGCAATAATAAACATGAGTTCGTCGCCATCTACCTCATCACCGGTGTGGTCAATCATGATCACTCGGTCGCCGTCGCCGTCTAAAGCGATACCTAGGTCTGCTTCTTGCAGGCGCACCACTTTACGCAACATGGCTATAGAGGTAGAACCACACTCCTGATTAATATTGAGGCCGTCTGGATCGATACCAATACTGGTGACATCTGCGCCTAATTCATGCAATACATTGGGGGCAATGTGATAAGTAGCACCGTGGGCACAATCCAATACAATTTTCATGCCTTTTAGATTGGTATGGGGGCCCACGGTACCCTTGCAAAATTCAATATAGCGGCCCGCAGCGTCGGCGATACGTTTAGCACGACCCAGTTCTTCTGGCTCCACACACTCCATGGTTTCTTGCAACTTTTCTTCGATAGCCGCTTCTACATCATCGGGTAATTTTGTGCCTTGGGCAGAGAAGAACTTAATGCCATTGTCTTTATAACCATTATGAGAAGCACTGATCACAATACCTGCTTCGGCCTGAAAGGTACGGGTAAGATAAGCAACAGCTGGTGTAGGCATTGGGCCAAGCAAGCGTACATCTACGCCGGCAGCAGAAAGACCCGCCTGAAGAGCAGATTCAAACATGTAGCCAGAAATGCGGGTGTCTTTGCCGATTAAAATTTTGCTGCGACCATGCTCAGAAAACACTTTGCCTACAGCCCAGCCTAGTTTCAACATAAAATCAGGGGTAATTGGGTATTCGCCACAACAACCACGAATGCCATCAGTGCCAAAATATTTCATGTTACTCTCCTTTGCCTAGCTTTCCTTAACCTTACGTTATATCACTCATAATAACAGCATGTGCCATACGTAGGGCATCTACATTGGGGCCAACGTCATGCACTCGCACAATGCGGGCACCTCGCTCATAAGCCATCACCGAAACGGCTATACCGCCATTGAGTCGCTCATCCACTGGGCGGTTTAATACATTCCCTATCATGCTTTTTCTAGACATACCTACTAATACTGGCAAGCCTTTATTGGATAATACATCCAGGTGATTCAGCAACTGTAAATTATGACCTAAAGTTTTACCAAAGCCAAAACCAGGATCTATGATAATACGATCTTTAGTAATACCCGCTACACTACACTGATCAACCCGTTGGTCGAAATAACTGCCAATGTCGTCTACAACGCAATTGTACACTGGGTTGTCTTGCATGGTTTTGGGGTCGCCTTGCATGTGCATAAGGCATATGGGTAATTGGGTTTTTGCAGCGGCCTGCAAGGCCCCTTCGCGGCCCAGTGCGCGCACATCATTGATCAAACCAGCACCGGCTTTTGCGGCAGCGCTGATTACTTCGGGGGTGCTTGTATCAATAGAAACCACTACATCTAAAGACGCACGAATAGCTTCAATAACGGGTATAACACGGTCAAGCTCTTGCTGAACCGAAACAGGGTTAGCCCCTGGGCGGGTAGACTCGCCACCAATATCTAGAAAGCTTGCGCCTTCATCAACCATAGTTCGTGCGCGACCCATGGCCGCATCTATGGAAAGGGATTGGCTGGAAAATAAACTACCGCCGTCAGAAAAAGAGTCGGGAGTGACATTAACCACTCCCATTACATGAGGCTCGTTGAGGTCGAGCCACTTGTCACCAAAGTACATCTTAGCTTGGAGCCTCATCGGCGCCAGGCACATCGCTATTATTTACATCTAAATCTGATTCTGCAACGGTGGCTTGATCATCGGCTTTACTTGCACTGGCATCACCATCTATATCACTGTCGGTACGGTCTTGATCATCCCAGCCTTCAGGTGCCGACACTTCTTCGCGTGCCAGCAATTGGTCTAATTGGCTAGAGTCAATGGTTTCGTACCTCATTAAAGCGTCAGACATGGCTTCTAGAATGTCACGATTATCATGTAAAATAGTATTTGCACGTTGGTAACAACTATTAATAATATCCTTCACTTCACTGTCTATAGCCGCAGTGGTTTCATCGGAAAATCCTTTAGCGCCTTGGCCTGGCGCACCATTAAATGGATCAGAATCTTCTGATTCATAAAGCAGTGGGCCCAATTTTTCTGAAAGGCCCCATTTAGTGACCATATTGCGAGCCAGCTGTGTAGCACGCTGAATATCATTAGATGCGCCGGTCGTTACGCCGTCTTTACCCAGCGTCATCTCTTCAGCAATACGACCGCCATAAAGACTACAAATTTGGCTCAAAATACCTTGCCGAGACAAACTATAACGATCTTCCGCAGGTAAGAACATGGTGACACCCAGGGCACGGCCACGGGGAATAATAGACACCTTGTATACGGGGTCATGGTCTGGCACCAAACGGCCCACAATAGCGTGTCCCGCTTCATGGTATGCAGTATTGAGCTTTTCTTTGGGTTGCATCACCATGGACTTGCGTTCTGCACCCATCATGATTTTGTCTTTGGCTTTTTCTAGCTCGCCCATACCTACGGTGCGCTTGTTCAGTCGCGCTGTAAATAAGGCCGCCTCGTTCACTAGGTTGGCCAAATCGGCACCAGAGAATCCTGGAGTACCACGGGCAATTAGCTTTGACTTTACGTCGTCGCCAAGGGGCACCTTTTTTAGGTGTACATTAAGAATTTGTTCACGGCCACGAATATCTGGCAATGGTACGTTCACTTGACGGTCAAAACGGCCCGGACGCAACAAGGCATTGTCTAATACATCTGGGCGGTTGGTTGCAGCGATTACTATAATGCCTTCGTTGCCTTCAAAACCGTCCATCTCCACCAATAGCTGATTGAGGGTTTGCTCACGCTCATCGTTACCGCCACCCATACCTGCGCCACGATGGCGGCCTACGGCATCAATTTCGTCAATAAAGATGATGCAGGGCGCTTGTTTCTTTGCTTGCTCAAACATGTCACGTACACGGGATGCACCCACACCCACAAACATTTCTACAAAGTCGGAACCTGAAATACTAAAGAACGGCACCTTCGCCTCACCTGCAATGGCTTTTGCTAGCAAGGTTTTACCCGTGCCCGGTGAACCGGACAACAACACGCCACGGGGAATATGACCACCTAAGCGCTGGAATTTTCCAGGATCGCGTAAAAACTCAACCAACTCTTCCACATCTTCTTTAGCTTCTTCCACGCCTGCTACGTCGGCAAAGGTAGTTTTAATTTGGTCTTCGCTCATTAGGCGAGCCTTACTCTTACCAAATGACATTGGGCCGCCTTTACCGCCGGCACCGCCCTGCATTTGGCGCATGAAGAACATAAACACTACAATAATAATAAGAATTGGCGCCGTGGCTACCAATAGCTGCACCCAGATGCTTTGTTGTTCTGGTTGCTTACCCACAATATCTACTTCATGGGTTAATAGGTCATCCACTAGCTTAGGGTCTGACAAGGCAGGCCGTATTACTTCAAATTTTGCGCCATCGCCAAAACTACCCGAAATAATGAGGCCGTCTACTTCTACATTTTTAACTTGGTCACGCTGAACCGCATGCACAAATTCAGAATAGCTTACGCGATTGGGAGCCGATTCTTGGCTAAAGTTATTAAACACCGTTAGCAGCACTGCTGCGATGATGAGCCATAAAACCAAATTCTTTGTCATGTTATTCAAGTACTAGACTCCTAACCCTCTATAGAGGATGGTACGACCAATAGGGTTATTGCCCTTTAAAACCGGTCGCTAATTGATAAATTTCCCGCGAACGTCCACGAGAAGCATCAGGCTTACGCGACCGTACGTTGGCAAAACTACTACGGGTATCTTTTAATAAATCATCAAAACCTTCGCCCTGAAACACTTTGGTAACAAAAGAGCCACCGGGTTTCAATACACTACGGGCCATATCTAGGGCCAGCTCAACCAAATACATAGATGTTGGCTGATCTATAGCGGGGTTACCACTCATATTGGGGGCCATATCAGAAATTACAAGGTCTGCTTTTTCACCGCCTAAGGCCGCTACGATCTGATCATAGACTGCCTGTTCGGTGAAATCGCCCTGAATGAAGGTAACATCGGCAATGGAATCCATAGGCAATATATCTGAAGCTACTACAGTGCCTTCTTCTCCCACTAACTGCATAGCCACTTGAGTCCAGCCTCCTGGGGCTGCACCTAAATCCACCACAGTCATGCCGGGGCGAATGAGTCGATCTTTTTTGCTTATTTCTAGCAATTTATAACTGGCACGTGAGCGGTAGCCGTCCTTTTGAGCCTGCTTTACATAGGAGTCGTCAAAATGCTCTTTTAGCCAATTGGCGCTGGTTTTTGATCTAGCCACGGGAATCTCTAGTAATAGTGCGCAAAGTAAGTAGGTAAATCTAGCGGCTTACAAGCGTAAGTGCCAGACATGCGGTATAATAGTTGCCAGTTTAACACAGCATAGCGGCGTATTGCGCCCAGCAATTTACCTTTGGACACCCATGAATCTAGCACAATCTCAGAAAAAACAATTCCGCTCAATCGGCCACAACCTACACCCACTGGTTACAGTGGCTGGCAATGGTCTTTCTGACACAGTAATGGCCGAAATTACTCGTGCTTTATCAGATCACGAGCTAATAAAGGTTAAGTTTTCCGTAGGCGATCGCGAGGTGAAAAACACCCTTATTGCTGACATGTGTAAGCAAACTGGTGCAACCTTGGTGCAGTCTGTGGGTAATGTGGCTTTGATTTATGCAAACAACCCTAACGCAGACCCTAAGAAGTCTAACGTAGAACGTTAATGGCATAGTTTTGCCATGGGCATTCCCACGCGGAGCATGGGAACGAGATTCCTGGTTCCCATGCTCTGCGTGGGAACCGATACCCCTACACCAAATGCTGAACTTCGGTGATTTCGTAATCAATCACGCCACCTGGTGTGGTGACCGG
>JAQRMV010000008.1:0-14390 GCA_028598985.1 Gammaproteobacteria bacterium | reverse complement strand
ACGCGGAGCATGGGAACGAGATTCCTGGTTCCCATGCTCTGCGTGGGAACCGATACCCCTACACCAAATGCTGAACTTCGGTGATTTCGTAATCAATCACGCCACCTGGTGTGGTGACCGGCACTTCATCACCTTCGCTCTTGCCAATTAAGGCGCGAGCTATAGGTGATGCGATAGAAATCTTGCCAGCCTTAATATCGGCCTCATCTTCACCCACAATGCAATAAGTCTTTTCTTCGTCTGTATCTAAATTGATAATGGTGACTGTGGTACCAAAAATCACTTTGCCCGTATGCGGAATTAAGCTCACGTCAATCACTTGCACCAAAGATAACTTGGCCTCTACTTCTTGAATACGCCCTTCACAAAAACTTTGCTGTTCTCGGGCTGCATGGTATTCGGCATTCTCTTTTAGATCGCCGTGCTCACGGGCAGTGGCTATGTCTTGAATAATGCGGGGCCGAGCGACTGTTTTTAACTCTACCAACTCTGTACGCAGCATCTGCTCACCGCGTACCGTCATGGGGACTTTAGTAATCGCCATAATAAATACGTCCTTAAACTGTTAGCGTGGCATGCATATCTTGCAAGCGACGCACTTCTTGTTCTTCGCCAAACTCTAAACCTTCCATTACAGCAAGGCCACCTGTAAGGGTGGTGGAGTAAGCCACTTTATGTTGTAGGGCCGAGCGACGAATCAATGACGAATCGTTAATGGCTTGGCGCCCTTCTGTGGTGTTCACAACAAAGGTGATTTCGTCGTTCTTGATTTTATCAACAATGTTAGGGCGACCTTCCATGACCTTGTTGACTAACTCACACTCAAAGCCGGCATCCGTTAGGGTTTGCTGAGTACCGCTGGTGGCCACCAGAGTAAAACCAAGCTTTACCAAACCTGCCGCCAATTTTATAGATGCAGGTTTGTCTACCTCACGCACAGAAACAAATGCCTTTCCAGCCAATGGCATGGTTTGGCCTGTACCTACGTGCGCTTTAGCAAAGGCCTCTGCAAAGCTATTGCCAATACCCATGACTTCACCCGTAGACTTCATTTCAGGGCTAAGAATGGGGTCTACGCCTGGGAACTTATTGAACGGGAATACCGCTTCTTTAACATTAAAGTAGCCTGGAATAATTTCTTCGGTAAAACCAATATCTTTGAGTTTCTTACCCGCCATGACTTGGGCGCCAATGTCTGCCAAAGAAACACCTATACACTTAGACACAAAAGGCACCGTACGTGAAGCACGAGGGTTCACTTCAATCACATATATTTCACCATCTTGCCAAGCCAGCTGGGTATTCATCAAGCCAACCACGCCTAACTCTAAAGCCATACGTTTCACTTGATCGCGCATAGTGTTTTGCACATCTTGTGGCAAATCGTATGGCGGCAAAGAACAGGCTGAGTCACCCGAATGGACCCCAGCTTGCTCAATGTGCTGCATAATGGCGCCAATCACTACTTGCTCACCATCACATACGGCATCTATATCCACTTCTACGGCGTTGCTTAAAAAGCGATCCAGCAATACTGGGGAATCGTTAGACACCTGTACGGCTTCGTTCATGTAGCGCTTAAGTTCGTCTTCTTTATGAACAATTTCCATGGCACGGCCACCCAACACGTAGGAAGGGCGCACCACCAAAGGATAACCAATTTTCTCTGCCGCTCGCACTGCCTCTTCTTGGCTGCGCACGGTGCGGTTCTCTGGCTGTAACAAACCTAAACGCTGTATCATCTGCTGAAAACGTTCGCGGTCTTCTGCGCGATCTATGGCTTCTGGGCTAGTACCTAAGATAGGCACACCTGCGTTTTCTAGATCCACTGCAAGTTTTAGTGGTGTTTGGCCGCCGTATTGAACAATAACGCCTTTAGGCTGCTCAATTTTTACAATTTCTAACACGTCTTCTAAGGTTACAGACTCAAAATACAAACGGTCTGAGGTGTCATAATCGGTGGATACTGTCTCTGGATTACAGTTAACCATAATGGTCTCATAACCCTGGTTGCGCATGGTTAAAGCCGCATGGACACAACAGTAATCAAACTCAATGCCTTGGCCAATACGGTTGGGGCCACCGCCTAAAATCATGATTTTGTCGCGGTTACTAGGGCGCGATTCACACTCCTCTTCATAAGTAGAGTACATGTAAGCCGTGTCTGTGGAGAATTCTGCCGCGCAGGTGTCTACTCGTTTATATACTGGACGAACACCTAGTTTTTGACGATGCTGGCGGAAGCCTTTTTCTGTAAGGCCCAGCAAGGTCGCCAAACGGATATCAGAAAAACCCTTGCGCTTAAGCTGATATACTCGTTGATAGTTAAGATCTGCAAGGCCTAATGTAGCTAACTTGGCTTCTTCTTGAATCAAGTCTTGTAGCTGCACTAAGAACCATGGATCAATACCAGAGAATTCGTAGATTTGCTGCATGTCCATACCCATACGCATGGCGTCGCCAACGTATTGAATACGGTCTGCACGGGGAGTTTTTAGTTCTGCAATAATGTTGCTGCGGGCATCATCTTGGGTAATGTCTACAATAGGGTCTAAGCCGTGGATGCCAGTTTCTAGGCCACGCAAAGCTTTCTGCAAAGATTCTTGAAAGGTACGCCCAATAGCCATTACTTCACCCACAGACTTCATCTGTGTAGTTAAGCGATCATCTGCTTGGGGAAATTTTTCAAAGGTAAAGCGTGGGATTTTCGTCACTACATAATCGATGGATGGCTCGAATGAAGCCGGCGTAGCGCCGCCCGTAATGTCATTTTGAAGCTCATCTAAGGTATAACCAATAGCCAACTTAGCCGCTACCTTTGCAATGGGGAAGCCCGTCGCTTTAGAAGCTAAAGCCGATGAGCGCGATACCCGCGGATTCATCTCAATAACCACCATGCGGCCATCTTTTGGGTTAACACCAAACTGTACGTTAGAACCACCCGTTTCTACACCAATTTCACGCAATACCGCCAAAGAGGCATTACGCATAATTTGGTATTCTTTATCCGTAAGAGTTTGTGCAGGAGCAACGGTAATAGAGTCTCCTGTGTGTACACCCATGGCATCAAAGTTTTCAATAGAGCAAATGATGATACAGTTGTCGTTGGTGTCACGCACCACTTCCATTTCGTACTCTTTCCAACCGATCAGTGATTCGTCGATCAACAGTTCGCTGGTTGGGGAAAGGTCTAAACCACGGGTACAAATCTCTTCAAATTCTTCGCGGTTATAAGCAATACCACCACCCGAACCACCCATGGTGAAGGACGGACGAATGATAGCTGGAAAACCAATACGCGTTTGCACGTCGAGAGCTTGCTCCATGGTGTGAGCAATTTCTGCACGGGGGCATTCAAGGCCAATATTTTTCATGGCTTTGTCGAAACGATCACGATCTTCTGCTTTATCAATAGTATCAGCGTCGGCACCAATCATTTCTACCTTGTATTTTTCTAGCACACCCATACGGTTAAGATCTAAGGCACAGTTCAATGCCGTTTGGCCACCCATGGTAGGCAAGATAGCGCTTGGGCGCTCTTTTTCAATAATCTTTTCTACCGTTTCCCAACGGATGGGTTCAATGTAGGTAGCATCTGCCATGCTTGGGTCGGTCATGATGGTGGCTGGGTTAGAGTTCACCAAAATAACACGATAACCCTCTTCACGAAGGGCTTTACAAGCTTGGGCACCAGAGTAGTCAAACTCGCAGGCTTGGCCAATGATAATAGGGCCAGCGCCAAGGATTAATATACTTTTAAGGTCGGAACGTTTAGGCATGTCGGTTATCCAATAATCTGTTGCTGGGGCTTAAGCTTTGCGAGCTGTCATGATGCTAATAAAACGATCAAACAAAGGCGCTACGTCGTGTGGGCCAGGGCTCGCTTCTGGGTGACCTTGAAAACTAAAGGCCTGCTTATCGGTACGTTCAATACCTTGTAAAGAACCATCGAACAAAGATTTGTGAGTAGCCCGCAAATTGCTAGGCATGGTTTCTTCTGCCACCGAAAAACCATGATTTTGGCTAGTGATCATCACCACCTTAGTGTCTAGATCTTGTACCGGATGATTGGCGCCGTGGTGGCCAAACTTCATTTTTTCAGTGCTAGCGCCAGAAGCCAAGGCCAATAGCTGATGGCCTAGACAAATACCAAACACCGGAGTGTCTGTTTGTAAAATTTCTTTTATGGCGGCAATGGCATAATCACAGGGCTCTGGGTCACCTGGGCCGTTGGATAAAAACACGCCGTCTGGCTTCATAGCCAATACGTCTTTGGCTGGTGTTTGAGCTGGCACTACAGTTAAATCACAACCACGCTCTACCAACATACGCAGAATGTTTCGCTTAACACCATAATCATAAGCCACAACTTTAAACTGGCCACCCGCCTTGTCTGTATTGCCTTCTACCAAATCCCATGTGGAACCTGTCCAATCATAAGCTTCTGCAACCGTAACTTGTTTGGCAAGGTCCATACCTTTCAAGCCCGCAAAACCTTGTGCAGCCTCTAACGCTGCAGCTTCGTCAATATTGTCACCTGCCATGATACAGCCGCTTTGTGCGCCTTTTTCACGTAAAATACGCGTCAACCTACGGGTGTCTATATCGGCAATGGCCACCACGTTATTAGCGATTAAGTATTCATCAAGGGGTTGAGTGTTACGCCAGTTACTAGCCAACAAAGGCAGATCTCTAATCACTAAACCAGCAGACCAAATAAAGGCAGATTCTTCATCTTCTGAGTTGGTGCCAGTATTGCCAATATGGGGGTATGTAAGGGTAACAATTTGGTGAGCGTAAGAAGGATCGGTAAGGATTTCTTGATAGCCAGTCATGGAGGTATTAAATACAACCTCACCCGTGCTTTGACCGGTGGCGCCAATAGCAACCCCTCTAAATATGCTGCCGTCTTCTAAAGCCAGAATGGCGGGAGTAGTCAATGGGGGCCTCCTCAGGTGTGATGCGCAATGGGTGCAAGTGTTTTACTACAGGTACAATAAATTGCGGCCTCTAGTCGCAAAAAAGCGAGATGTGTAATACACACCCCGCTTTTTTATAAATGCTATGACCGGCAGCTAAAATATTGCGCCTGTGAACTGATGGAATTATACAGAATAACGTGGCCTTTTGTCCACATAATTATCTACATTCAAATGTATAGGCTACTCTTTCAACCCCAATACATCCTGCATGTCATACAAGCCGCTGGATTGACCTTGAAGCCAAGCACAGGCACGCACTGCACCTTTAGCAAAGGTCATGCGGCTACTGGCTTTGTGGGTGATTTCAATGCGCTCGCCTTCACTAGCAAACAGCACTGTATGGTCGCCTACCACGTCGCCTGCACGAATGGTTTCAAAGCCTATTTCGCGAGCCGTACGTGGCCCGGTAATACCTTGTCTGCCATACACTGCACATTCTTCTAAGTTACGATCCATGGCATCGGCCACCACTTCACCAAGGCGCAGCGCAGTGCCCGACGGAGCGTCTACCTTATGGCGATGGTGGGTCTCAATGATTTCCACGTCGTAGCCGTCTTGCAATACACTGGCGGCGCGGTGGAGGATATCAAGGAGTAAATTGATACCCACACTCATATTAGGCGCAAATACCACAGGGGTGTTTTTAGCCTGATCGTCTAAAGTATGTTTTTGTTCGGTACTTAATCCTGTAGTGCCAATCACCATGGATTTTTTAAGGCGAACGCATTCCTGCAGGTTAGCTAAGGTTAGTTCTGGATTAGTAAAATCGATGAGCACATCGAAATCATTAGCAGCTGCATCTAAAGAATTTTTAAGGCTGACACCTAGCTTGCCCACACCCGCTAATTCTCCGGCGTCGGCACCTACCAAGCTACTACTAGGAGACACGATTGCAGCACCTAAGGTTACACCTTGTGCTTGATGAACAGCTTCAATAAGCACTTTACCCATGCGCCCAGCGGCGCCCATTACTGCAATTCGTGTCATGCATTACCTCATGCTGGCAATTTAAATATCTTCAAAGAAGCTCTTAACACCTTCAAACCAAGAGGATTTTTTAGGTGAGTGCTTACCTTTGCTTTGCTCCATGGTGTCATGGAATTTGCGCAACAGGTCTTTTTGCTCTTTATTAAGGTGAACCGGTGTTTCCACCGCAACACGGCACATAAGATCACCCTGGCCACCACCACGAACTTGGGTTACGCCCTTGCCACGTAAACGGAACATTTTTCCGCTTTGGGCGCCTTCAGGTATTTTTAGCTTAACACGGCCTTCTAGGGTGGGCACTTCAATTTCACCACCCAAAGCAGCATCGGTAAAGCTGATAGGCACTTCACAATAAAGATTTTTGCCATCGCGGGTAAAAATTTTGTGCTCGCGCACAGACACTTGCACGTACAGGTCGCCACTTGGTCCGCCATTCACTCCGGCTTCGCCTTCGCCGGTTAAGCGAATACGGTCACCGGTGTCTACGCCCGATGGGATCTTAACGGATAAGGTTTTGCTCTCTTGTACACGGCCCTCACCATGACACGAATGACACGGATCGCTAATCACCTTGCCGTTACCATGGCAGGTTGGGCAGGTTTGCTGTACCGAGAAGAAACCTTGCTGCATACGCACTTGGCCTTGGCCGTGACAGGTACCACAGCCTTTGCTGCTAGTGCCAGGCTTAGCGCCAGAACCATCACAAGTGCCACATTCTACTTGCGTAGGAATGCGAATTTCTTCAGTAGTGCCGCGTACGGCCTGCTCAAGATCCAAATCCATGGTGTAGCGTAAGTCAGATCCACGCTGCACGCTAGAGCGACCACCGCCGCCTCCGGCGCCACCAAAAATATCACCAAACATATCACCAAACACATCGCCAAAACCAGCACCGCCACCAGCGCCGCCTCGCGCATTGGGATCTACACCAGCATGACCGTATTGATCATAAGCTGCTTTCTTTTGCTCGTCTGCCAATATTTCGTAAGCTTCATTAACTTCTTTAAAGCTTTCTTCAGCCGCTTTGTCACCCGGATTACGGTCTGGATGATATTTCATCGCCATACGACGAAAAGCTTTTTTGATTTCTTTTTTATCGGTGCCTTTGGACACGCCAAGGACTTCGTAAAAATCGCGTTTAGACATAGTTATTCCACTGTGCTTCTACTGTGTTTTGCCACGGAAGCAGATACAAGAACGCAGGGTCTAAGCCCCGCGTTGTAATTGTGCACCCCAATTAAGGGCACTAGCAGGCGAGTTAGGCTTACTTTTTGTCTTCGTCTTTAACTTCTTCAAACTCTGCATCTACAGCATCGTCTGCGCCAGCAGCGTCAGAAGCTTCTTCACCACCCTGGGCTGCCGCATCTTCTGCATACATCTTCTGTGCGATTACACCAGAGGCTTCAGTTAAAGCTGCGGTAGCGGCTTCAATGGCTTCTTTGTCGTCGCCCTTTAGGGCTTCTTCAAGGGCATCGATTGCGGCTTGCACGGCAGCTTTTTCTTCGTCTGTGGCTTTGTCGCCCGCTTCTTCAATCATCTTCTTAGAAGAGTGAACCATACCATCGGCAGTGTTGCGCGCTTGTACCATTTCTTCAAACTTCTGGTCTTCAGCAGCGTTAGCTTCTGCATCTTGTACCATTTGTTCGATTTCTTCATCACTCAAACCAGAAGAGGCCTTGATGATGATGGACTGCTCTTTGCCAGTGCCTTTGTCTTTAGCGGACACGTTTAAGATACCGTTAGCATCAATGTCGAAGCTGACTTCAATTTGTGGCATGCCACGTGGTGCTGGTGGAATGTCGCTAAGGTCAAAACGACCCAATGACTTGTTTTGTGTAGCTTGCTTACGCTCGCCCTGACACACGTGAATGGTTACTGCAGCCTGGTTGTCGTCTGCGGTAGAGAACACTTGAGATTTCTTAGTAGGGATAGTGGTGTTTTTGTCGATCACCGAAGTCATCACTCCGCCCATGGTCTCAATACCCAAAGTAAGTGGTGTTACGTCTAACAACAATACGTCTGTTACGTCGCCAACCAATACACCGCCCTGAATGGCTGCGCCCATGGCAACAGCTTCGTCTGGGTTTACGTCTTTACGTGGCTCTTTGCCGAAAAACTTAGTCACTTCAGACTGCACTAAAGGCATACGGCTTTGACCGCCAACCAAAATTACTTCGTCAATCTCGCTAGCATCTAGATCGGCGTCTTTAAGGGCTTGAGCGCAAGGCTTCAAAGTGCCAGCAACTAGCTCTTCTACCAAAGACTCCAGTTTAGCGCGAGAAACCTTAACATTTAGGTGCTTAGGGCCAGTGGCGTCTGCTGTAATGTAAGGCAGGTTAACATCTGTTTGACTAGAGCTAGACAATTCAACCTTTGCTTTTTCTGCAGCTTCTTTTAGACGCTGTAGGGCCAATGGATCGTTGTGTACATCAATACCTGAATCTTTCTTAAACTCAGCCGCTAAGAATTCGATCAAACGTAGATCAAAGTCTTCACCACCTAAGAATGTGTCACCGTTAGTCGCCAACACTTCAAACTGTGTTTCGCCATCTACGTCAGCAATTTCGATGATAGAGATATCAAATGTACCACCACCAAGGTCATACACAGCAATAGTAGAATCGCCACGGCTCTTATCAAGACCGTAAGCCAAGGCTGCTGCAGTAGGTTCGTTGATAATACGCTTTACATCTAGGCCCGCAATCCGGCCCGCATCTTTAGTCGCTTGACGCTGAGAATCGTTAAAGTAGGCAGGCACGGTAATCACCGCATCAGACACACTTTCGCCCAAATAATCTTCAGCCGTTTTTTTCATCTTCTTCAAGATTTCAGCAGAAATTTGTGGTGGTGCTTTGCTTTCGCCGTTCACATGAACCCAAGCATCGCCATTATCGGCTGATTCAATTTTGTAAGGCACCATTTTGATGTCTTTTTGAACCACATCGTCTTTAAACTTACGACCGATCAAACGCTTGATGGCAAACAATGTGTTGACTGGATTTGTTACCGCTTGACGCTTGGCAGACTGTCCCACCAAAGTCTCTCCGTCATCGGAAAAAGCGATGATGGAAGGAGTAGTGCGATCGCCTTCTGCATTCTCAATTACCTTAGCGCTGCCGCCATCTAATACAGACACACATGAGTTTGTTGTGCCTAAGTCAATACCAATGATTTTTCCCATCATAAACTCCAATTCTTAATTCGCCCTTAGTGGGCGTTGATTCAATTCTGCTCAACAACGCTAGTGGCCTTGGGCTTTCTACTTGGCTTTAGGCTTAGCACTGTTTGCTTGTGTTCTTATGTAAGGTCGATTACCCAAACTTCAAGTAAAAACCTCAATTAATCTATTTTGAAACCACAACCATAGCTGGACGCACCAGACGATCATTTAAGGTATACCCCTTTTGGAAAACCTCCATGACCGTATTCGGCTCAAGATCAGGGTTGGGCACCGCTGTCATGGCTTCATGCAATGCTGGGTTAAAGGGCTCGCCGTGCGGATCCACTTGCTCTACATTGAATTTCTTCAATCCATCAAGTAACATTTTTTGGCTCATTTCAACACCTTCAAGCAAGCCTGCTAGCTCAGCACCGTCTGTTTTACCAGCCTCAATGGCACGGCCAAGGTTATCGAGTAGCGAAACCACTTCGGTGATTAGCTTTTCTTGGCCAAATTTATGAGCTTTAGCCACATCTTGCTCACTGCGCCGGCGAATATTTTGCACCTCGGCCTGAGCCCTTAAAACATCGGTTTGCTGTTCGTCGATTTTAGCCAAGGCCACTTCCAGCTCAGCTTGCACAGACTCTACAGTAACTTCTTGTAGCGTCTCATCAGCTGAAGCTGCTTCGGCTGACTCCCTTGCATCAGCATCAATGGCTTCCAATTCAACTTCAGTTTCAGGTGGCTGTTCTTGCTCACTCATGTATTTCTCCGTTACATCACTTTAGTAGCTTTTGCGGTATGGCTACCGGTCTGCCAATGTATATGGGGACACCGGCGCGTGATTCAAGCAATAAAATGGCAGTTTTTTAGCTTTTATATAAGTATTTTCAAGGTCTTGATAAAACTACTGGACATAACAACACTACTGGTTATACTTACAGTATAATAATTTGCCATGGAGTAATGTCATGTTGCAACAACTAATTGTCCATAATTACGCCCTTGTAGACTTTCTACACTTAGATTTTAGCCATAAAATGACCGCCATCAGTGGCGAAACTGGCGCCGGAAAATCCATCCTTTTGGGTGCCCTAGGCTTAACATTGGGCGACAGGGCAGAATCGGGATGTGTGAGGCAAGGCGCAGACCGCGCTGATATTCACGCCGTGTTCGACCTTAGCCAACTGCCTCAAATTAAAGATTACTTATTTGCCAAACATTTAGCTGCAACGGAAGATCCAGACACCTGCATCTTACGCCGTATCATTAACCAGGATGGCCGTTCAAGGGGCTACATTAATGGCAAACCGGTTAATATTACCGCCCTTAAACAATTAGGCTGTCAGCTGATTAACATCCACGGCCAACACGAACACCAACACTTGCTTGGTCGAGACAGTCATATCACTCTACTAGATGCGTTTGGAAACTATCCCAAAAGTCTACAAACCGTAGCCGCAATTAGCCATGACTGGCTTGAGCTAGAGCGCCAGATTAAAGCTCTTACCGGAGGCCAACAGCTATCTGATGCAGAACAGCAGCTGTTGCAATATCAAGCCGATGAGCTAGCACAACTCAACCTGCTAGATGGAGAGTTGCTCGCCTTAGAACAAGAACACAAACAGCGCGCAAATGCAGACCACCTATTACAAGCAGTGCGCTGTGCTCTACCCGACAACCCCCTTGGGGAAGACCCCATGGCTTGCCTACAGCGCTGGCAACAACAATTGCAAAACTTTAGCCAGCATAGCCCTCATTTAACAGCTGCTGTAGACATGTTGGCCAGTGCTGCGATTCAAATTGAAGAGAGCCAGATTGAATTGCAGAGTTTTTTACAAGGCTTTGATGAAGATCCTGCACGTTTGCAGGTTTTAGAGCACCGCTTAGATCAAATTTACAGCATGGCGCGAAAACATAAAATTCAAGCCGCTGATTTACCAGAACATTTAACCTTGCTACAGCAACAATTACAGCAAAATCAAGATCAAGAAGGTCAATTAGAGGCCATTTACGAACAACAAAAGGGATTGACCGAAGCCTACGAAGCCGCTGCGCTGTCCCTAACAAAAACGCGAAAAAAGGCTGCGAAACAACTAGAAAAATCAGTAGGAGAGCAACTTGCCCTGCTTGGAATGCCCGATTGTCGCTTAGAATTAAGCATTCAAAGCAAACCAGACACTCGACTGCAGCCCCTCGGGCGCGACGAGGTTGAAATTCTCATTTGCACAAATCCGGGCCAAAACGCCCAACCATTAGCCAAAATAGCCTCGGGCGGCGAACTCTCCCGTATTAGCCTTGCCATACAAGTAGTGATTGCCACTACCAGCATTACACCAAGTTTAATTTTTGATGAAGTCGATGTAGGTATTGGTGGCGCAACGGCGGAAATTGTAGGCCAATTATTGTCCCAATTAGGCCAACATTGCCAGCTACTATGCATAACCCATCTGCCACAAGTTGCAAGCCAGGCACAACACCACTTACAAGTCAGTAAATCTAGTCGGGGGCAATCCACACAAACACAAGTGGCCGCATTGAATGAGGAGCAAAGAGTACAGGAAATTGCACGCATGTTAGGTGGCGTAAAGCTTACCCAACAAACGTTGGCCCATGCCAAAGAAATGTTAGGCGCTGGTACGATGTTGCACTAGCCCTAACAACACAGGGACATAAAAAGTAGTTAGTCCTTACTTACACCATACAAATAAACAGTGCGACTGGTAAGATCGTAACCTAATTCACTGGCTATTTCTTCTAGACGCTTATTGAGCGCTGGGTCGTTAAACTCTTTAATTTTGCCTGATCTAATACACACAATATGATCGTGACTGCCCTCTGTAGCTAGCTCGAATACGGAGTTTCCACCTTCAAAGTGATGGCGCACTACCAAGCCTGCTGCTTCAAATTGGGTTAGTACTCTGTAGACCGTTGCCAGACCTACATCCTCTCCCTGCTCCATAAGCAGTTTGTAAATATCTTCTGCACTCCAATGGTCCCCTTCCGTTGCTTGTTCCAGCATTTGGTAGATTTTGACCCGAGGCAAAGTTACTTTTAACCCTGCTTTGCGTAATTCTTGGCTTTCTGATGCCATAGTATTGGTTACACTCTTTAGACTATTGGGTGATTGATGTATGATTCTGGCTTACAGATTCAACATATAGATTTGGCTAATGAAACGTTATCTTATCACGTCTCTTTTTATTGCGCTGCTAGGCGGATGTTCAAATATCGACAGTTTAGGTTTTCCTGGCGTCCATAAAATTGACATTCAGCAAGGCAACCTCATCACCGATGAAATGGTAGAGTTACTTCGCCCTGGCTTAACCAAACGTCAGGTGCAATATGTTATGGGCACCCCTTTGGTGGTAGACACCTTTAACCAAAACCACTGGGATTACGTATATCAATACCGCCACGGCGATGGCCGCTTTGAAGAACGTAAAATTCGAGTTATTTTTAACCAAGGCCGAGTAGCCTCCATCGAACCGTAGTTAGCTGCTTAATTTGGCTTTAGCTGCTGCCTTTGCTGCACGGTTAGCTCTGGCTACTTTAGGATCAATGGTTAAAGGGCGATATATTTCAACCCTCTGGCCTTGTTTTATTTCTTCTGCTTGTGGGTTTTTCACGGTTTTGCCGAAAATACCCATAGGCATACCTTCAAGCACCAATCCTTCAAACTGGTTTACAATACCAGACATCACTGCAGCGTCATGTACTGTAGTGCCTTGCGGCACCTTTAGGTCGATAATTTTTTGCTGATCGGGCAACGCAAAAGCCACCTCTACATCGATCATATTCACTGTATCATTCACGTTTTTCTCACTTGTATAGATCATCCGCACGCTTACAAAAAGCATCTACCATACTACCGGCAATGGGGCTAAACAAGCCACCTATCGCCTTACCCTTTAAACCCGTCACCCCAAATTCAAGGGCCATCTCCACTTTGCTGGCATTTTCCTTTAAAGGCGTAAACACCCAGCTACCACGCAGGTAATCAAAGGGACCGTCTTCAAGTTCTAAATTAATCTGTTGATCCGCAACAAGCGTATTCCGCGTGACAAACTGATAACTCAATCCTGCCTTACTTAAATGCAACCGCGCCACCATTAAATGGGCTGAAGACTCCAGTAAATCGACCTTAGCGCACCCATCTAAAAACTCTGGGTAGCGCGCCACGTCATTCACTAATGCGTACATGCGCGCCGCAGAATGCATAACCAAAGCAGAACGTTTAATGGAAGCCAAAACTATTACCTTAAGAAAAGAAGTTATATTAAAGTTAAAACAGCGTCCAATAAAGCAATATCATCAATTATTGAATAAATGTCACTGCAGCCGATTCTGGCTTAAGGTAGAATGCCCCATGGCTAAGAAATCAAAACCCTCAAAAAACTCTACCGGCACCATCGCCCTCAATAAACGCGCCAAGTTCGAATATCACTTGGACCAACGAATTGAAGCAGGCCTTGTGCTCACCGGCTGGGAAATTAAAAGCATCAGAGATGGCCGTGCCAACTTGACTGACTCTTACGTAGACATCAAAGGCGGCGAAGCCTTTTTAATTGGCGCGCACATTTCACCATTAATGACCGCCTGCACCCATGTGGTTGCAGAACCTCGACGCGCGCGCAAACTATTGCTCAATAAAAAAGAAATTGCGCGCTTGTTTGCCTCTTCATCACAAACTGGCCAAACCATTGTTGCCACTGCTCTTTATTGGAAAGGCCATCGTGTTAAGTGTGAAATTGCACTGGCAAAAGGCAAACAACTACACGACAAACGTGCCACAGAAAAAGAGCGCGATTGGAGCAAACAAAAACATCGAATTTTAATGAAGGCTTAAATTATTTAAATTCGCCCCCATAATTTAGTTAATGCTGTTATAATTTATAGCTACTAAGGGGATGACTGGATTCGACGTTGGTTACAAACCCTGAGGTGCATGTAGAGAATGTAAGGTTTCTCTTTAATCCCACCTTGCAAAAGTTATAGTCGCAAACGACGAAAACTACGCACTAGCGGCCTAAATCCCGCTTACACTGATCACCGGATGCCTGTAAACGGTCGTGAAGTGGCTCGCAGAACAGGATCGTGTGGACTCCTCGCTCGTGGAGAAAACCCTAAAACCAATCGAGATCGCCTTATGCTCCCTGACACTTGGGCCGCGGTAGGTTAAAACAATAAAGTGATCTAAACATGTAGAGCCGATGGCAGAGGACTGGCGGACGGGGGTTCGACTCCCCCCATCTCCACCA
>JAQRMV010000079.1:3301-7227 GCA_028598985.1 Gammaproteobacteria bacterium | reverse complement strand
AAAAAAGGCTAAATCACTGAATGTTTGGCGCTTTTGTGCAAAGGTCTCTCTTCATATTACTGTGAGTCTGGTCGGCGCCACGTTTAATGTCACTAAACGCAATACTGACGTTTTCAATGGCCGCAATACCTTGCTGGAGCAGTGTGTTGTTTTCCTTGGTTAGGCGTACGGTATCTGAAATCTCTTGCCGTACCGCAGTGATCAATTCATTGATCTCTTTGGCGGCTGATGCGCTACGTTGGGCTAGTTCTCTTACTTCGCTCGCAACGACGCTAAAACCACGGCCTTGATCACCAGCGCGGGCAGCCTCTACGGATGCATTCAGAGCCAATAAGTTGGTCTGGAAGGCGATATTTTCGATAAGCTGATTAGCCTCGTTAACACGACTGGAATTTTCCTCTAGCTCTTCCACTGTCGATTGCAAGTTGGTGATAGAAGTAAAGATGCTGTTAATCAAATCAACGGCTTGCTTGACTGAGTCCTCGCCTACTTGAGTGTGATTGAGCATGTCGCTCACGGCGCTGCTAGTATCACTAATACTTGTGTTCACATCGCTAATAAGGTCGGCCATTTCCTGGACTGCGTGGTCTGTGGAACTGGCAGTGTTATCCATACCAGTGGCAACCTGTTGTAGCTGTTGTATACGGTTTTTGAGCTGTTGGGTATGTTGATCGACTTGCTGGAAATTGTCGCTCATGGAGGTGACAGATGTGGACGTCACATCCATGGTGTCCAAAACGTCGTTATTAGTATTGAGACCTTTGCACAAAGCAGGCACCAAGATGAAATGGCCAAAATCAGCCTAAATTTCGTTGGAAAACTTGGCAATAGCTAGCTATTACCCGCGTTTCCCGCCTCATTTAGGCCAATTTTTTCTCATTTCCCTTTTGTCGCCGCTTTATGCAAATGTCTCATATTGGTATTAAAGCTTAAGGAGCAAACCACGTGAATATCAACAAGCAACTCGTTGCTGGCATCTTTAGTTTGGCACTACCTCTAGCCGGTTGGGCACATAACCACGGTAACCTAGACCTGCAACACGGCTGGATAAAACAGCCGGTACCGGGCACCATGATGACCGGTGGCTTTGTCACTATTACCAACAACGGCATGCACGATGAGCAACTGCTGTCTGCCAGTTCCAATATCGCCAAACACACCGAGTTGCATACTATGGTGATGGTAGATGGCGTCATGAAAATGCGTAAAATTGCAGCAGGATTGGCACTCCCAGCTGGGGAAACCCTCAACCTGAAGCCGGGGGGCAATCACATCATGTTTATTGGCCTAAAAAGCATGTTGATGGCGGGCGACAAGCAGACCATAACCTTTACATTTAAGCAGGCGGGTGAGGTAAAGCACACCTTTATGGTGCACAAACCCCAAGCGGCTAAAATGCACTCCCAGGATGGCCATGACCACGATGACAATTAACCTCAATTCCTAAGGGGACTGGCTTTTTTGCGAAGCAAAAGTGCCTGTCCCCTTTTCAGCGATTTTACGCAGCAAAAGTGCCTGTCCCCTTTTCAGCCTAAAAGTCCCTGTTTGATCCCAACAACCAAGAGCATTGCAGTATGACCATAGCAACCCACATGACAGCCGTTCAACTAGTTGGCCACGGCGGCTTAGAGCAGCTGCAAATCAATAACGCTGTACCTGTACCAACTGCCAAACCAGGTGAAGTACTTATCAAAGTAGGCGCTGCTGGCATCAACAATACGGACATTAATACGCGTATTGGCTGGTACTCTAAGCAGGTAACGACAGATACGGCCACGGGTGGCCAAGGTGGTTTTCAAAGCTTAGACGAAGAGGATGCCAGTTGGTCCGGTATACCTTTACAGTTGCCCCGCATCCAAGGTGCCGATGTGTGTGGCAAAATCGTTGCTGTAGGCGATGGGGTAGATGCATCACGCATTGGCGAACGCGTGCTGGTGCGTGCTCTGCAAGAAGACCCAACTAGGGAGCAAGCATTTTACTGCATTACCTATGGTTCTGAGTGTGATGGTGGCTTTGCCGAATACGCCATTGCCCTCAATAAGCACACCTACGCAGTAAACTGCGACTGGAGCGATGCCGAGCTGGCATCTATTCCCTGTGCCTATTCAACCGCTGAAAATATGCTGCACCGGGCTCACCTAAAAGACGGTGAAACGGTACTGATCACCGGCGCCTCCGGTGGCGTTGGCTCTGCCGCCGTGCAGCTAGCCAAGCGCCGTGGTGCGCGTGTTATTGCCCTATGCAGTGCTGGTAAGGCAGGGGCTGTAGCAGAACTTGGTGCGGACCTAGTACTTGATCGTGCTGCAGACATAGTCAAACAACTCGGTCGCGATAGCGTTGACATGGTAATAGACCTGGTGGCAGGCCCTGCATGGGCACCATTACTTGACGTGCTTAAGCGCGGTGGGCGTTATTCCACCGCCGGTGCCATAGCTGGCCCAATAGTCGAGCTAGACGTGCGTACATTATACTTAAAGGACCTCACCCTACGTGGCAGCACCTACCAAGAAGAAGTGGTATTTAGCAACCTCATTGGGTATATAGATCGTGGTGAGATTCAACCTGTGGTGTCAGCTACCTACCCATTGACCGATATACACCAAGCGCAAGAAGACTTCTTGGCCAAAGGCTTTGTTGGCAAGCTGGTATTAATACCCTAAAAGGTTATCGGGGACTGGCTCTTATTTGCGAGGGAAGCGAGCAAAAAGTGCCTGTCCCTTTTTATGCCTTTTTATGCACCTGTCCCTTTTTATGTAGTTGAGACCAAACCATGAAAATCAGCCAAATTGATGTTTACCAAGTAGACTTACCCTATGCAGGTGGTACCTACCGCTTGTCTGGTGGGCGTGAGTATACAAGCTTTGATGCCACTATCGTGCGGATTACTACGGATACGGGCATAACCGGGTTTGGTGAAAGTACGCCTTTTGGCGCTACCTATGTCGCTGCCCATGCTTTGGGCGTACGTGCGGGTATTGCTGAAATAGCCCCGCATCTAATAGGCTTAGATCCACGTCGTGTAGACCGCGTCTACGATGCTATGGACGCTTCTCTGGTAGGTCATGCTCATGCCAAGGCTGCAATTGACGTAGCTTGTTGGGATGTATTTGGTAAGGCCGTAGGTATGCCGGTATGCGATCTGCTAGGTGGCCGTACGGATATGCCTATGGGCTTGATATCTTCTATCTATACGGGAGAGCCCGATGACATGCGAGCCCGTGTTCAGGCCCACCGTGAAGCAGGTTATCGAGGGCATTCCTTTAAACTTGGCGAAGACCCACGCGACAACGCCAAACAGATACAAGCTTGTGTTGCCGATGCGCAACCCGGTGAATACTTCTTGGCCGATGCCAACGGCGGCATGAGTGTCGAAGTGGCACTGCGTACTTTACGTTTGATGCCAGCCGATGCGGATATTATTCTAGAAGCCCCGTGCGCCACTTGGCGTGAGCATATGTCACTGCGCAAGCGCAGCAATATCCCACTAGTTTGGGATGAGCTGGCCAATAGTGAGGTGAGTGTGGCGCAGCTTATCGCCGAAGACGCTGCCGAAGGCATTGGCCTAAAGATTAGCAAAAATGGTGGTTTAACAGCTTGCCGCCGGCAACGTGACCTGTGCATTGCTGCGGGTTATACCATGAGTGTGCAAGAGACTACGGGTTCGGATATTGCCTTTGCCGCGATCGTGCACATGGGCCAAACCGTGCCTAGCCGACTACTACGTTGTGTATTGGATACACGTGATATGGTCAGTGTGAAAACCGCCGATGGTGATTTTCAACCCCAAGACGGCTGGATCAGCGCGCCCACAGCACCTGGTTTAGGCATAGAACCCAGAATGGACGTGCTGGGTGAGCCAGTGGCGAGCTATTCGTAACACCTTTGGGGACTGGCTTTTTTGCGAAGCAAAAGTGCCTGTCCCTTAA
>JAQRMV010000079.1:0-3201 GCA_028598985.1 Gammaproteobacteria bacterium | reverse complement strand
ACACCTTAAAACATTAGCTCAGGCTCCAGCCCTGGCTCTTCATTACCTAGCTGTTCCTTGCGCTTTGCCACATAAGCGGCCATTTCTTCCTTAATACTGGCATCCAATGCTGGTGCTTCAAAATCCGCGAGGATTTTTTGCCATACCTTGGTGGCGCGTTGGGTGGTGTCGAGGCTACCGTTTTGCACCCAGTTTTCGTGGTTTTGCCAGTCACTCAAAAAAGGCGCATAAAAGGCGGTCTGGTAGCGTTGCATGGTATGCTCACAGCCAAAAAAGTGGCCACCGGAACCGACTTCAGCCATGGCATCAATACCAATGTCGGCATCGGTAAAGCTTATAGGCTGCAACATTTGCGACATGTGTTGCAGCATTTCGCAATCAACAATGATCTTCTCGAAAGAGGCTACCAGTCCACCTTCCAACCAACCCGCGGCATGGTAGATGGCATTGCCGTGGCCCATGGTGGCACCCCAAAGGGCCATTTGGGTTTCGTAAGTGGCTTGGGCGTCCACTGTGTTGGCGGCGTTGCAGGCACTGGTGCGGTAGGGTAGGTTGTAGCGCCTAGCTAGCTGACCACCGGCAATATTGGCAAGGGCGTTTTCTGGCGTGCCAAAGGCCGGGGAGCCAGTTTTCATATCTACATTGGAGGTAAAGCCGCCATACACCACCGGCGCGCCGGGCTTGGTAAGCTGAATTAAACAGACACCGAACAAGGCTTCGGCGTTTTGCTGTGCCAAGGCAGCGGCCATAGTGGCTGGGGTCATGGCACCCATAAGGGTAAAGGGCGTGACAGTAGTGGCTTGGCCTGCCATGGCCATCTGCATAGCGCCATAAGCCATAGAATCGTCTAGTTTGCGCGGTGAGTTGACATTAATGTTGGTGATGGCCGACACGCCACTGCTGAGCTGTTCGACACTTTTGCCCATAGCTATAGCCGTGAGATTAATCGCATCGCGCACCCGCCCAGCACCAATACCTTGGGCATAAAAGGGCTTGTCAGCAAGCACCAAGTTGGCCATGGTGGTATCCATGTGCCGGCTATTGGCTGGCAAATCTGTGGGTGCTGTCGCCTGATTGCCAAAGAAGCTTATAACATTGAAGTACTGGCCCAATTTTATTAGCTTTTCGTAGTCTGCTATGTTGCCTAAGCGGCGGCCATTAATACAATCGTGTACATTGGGTGCACCAGAGACCAAGCCAAAGTTAATACTGTTGCCACCCAAATGCAGGGTGTTTTCGCTATTGCGTGGCGTCAGGTCAAATGCGCCTGGAGCCTTAGCCACCAAATCCATGACTTGGCTGGGGTCTAGCTTCACCATGGCCGCGTTTTTGTCTACGGCAGTAACGTCTGCACCAGCTTGACGGAACAGGGCAATGGCTTGCTGGCCCATCACTTCTATACCTAGCTCTTGTAAAATGCGCAAAGACGCATGGTGAATATGTTCAAGTTGATCGTCGGACAAGGGCTGCAAGGCAGGAAAAGGGGAGCGTAACTGACGCCTAGGCAGTTGCTGAATAGCCGGTGCAGGCTTAGCAGGGTTGGTGTTTGTGCGACGGCGGCCGATACGGCGAGATGCTCGAGCCATGGTTTCTCCAAGGGCAGTGACAAAAACGAGTAACGAAAAAAGTAGCCAAAAAAACAACCACCGTGAACTTATACTAACCATTGTCTGGTATGCAATAAGCAATTTTGGTAACAAATTGGACAAAATAGTAGAAAAAATCGACGCGACTGAGTAGTGTACACACAATAAGGGTTGAGGACAGGCACTTTTTACCCGCTACGCGGATAAACAAGAGCCAGCCCCCTAATTCATCAGGGACTGGCTTTTTTGCGCAGCAAAAGTGCCTGTCCCTGAAACATGCTACCAAACCCGTAAGGAGACTACGCATGACAGAGCGTTTTGGTTTTTTCTTGCTGCCCGGCTTTTCCACTATTTCGCTATCCGTGGTGATGGAGCCCTTACGCATGGCCAATCGTAGTACGCAAGCAACCCTGTTTGAATGGTTTATCTTGAGCCAAGATGATCAGCCCGTGATCACCAGTTCTGGCCTATCAATTGCGCCCACAATACCTTGGCAACAAGCCCATGAGTTGGATGTAGTCATAGTCGTAGCGGGTATGGATGTGCATGCAATACATGATGACAATATTAGCCGTTGGTTGCGCAATTTGGCCAGACAACAGCTGACCTTGGGTGCCGTATCCACAGGCACATTATTGCTAGCAAGGGCCAAGTTGCTACAAGACAAGGTGTGTACCATTCATTGGGAAAACATAGATGGCTTGCGGGAAGAGCACCCAAACCTTAACGTTAGTGGCGAGTTATACGAATTTGATAATCGCCTTATGACTAGTTCTGGCGGTGTATCGGGCTTGGATATGATGCTGCACTACATTGCCTTAAAGCATGGTGAAGTGTTGGCTAACGAACTAGCTGAAATGTGCATTCACCCTAAGATTCGTCCCGCCCACGAAGACCACCGCATGGCATTGCAAACTAAGTTTAATGTGACCCACCCGCGTTTGATTAAGGCTATTGAAATCATGCAAGACCATGTTGAAGAGCCTATGGCACTGTTTGATGTGGCACAACAAGCCGGTTTGTCGTTGCGACAATTGGAACGATTGTTTAGGGATAAGCTGAGTCAGCGACCAGCCGTATTCTATTTGCAGTTGCGTTTGCAGCGTGCACGTTTGCTCTTGCAGCAGACCGCCCTTAGCGTCATGAACGTCGCCACCGCCTGCGGCTTCAACTCGGCCACCTATTTCGCCAAATGCTACCGTAAACAATACCAACGTTCGCCACGGGATGAGCGGAGCAATGACGGTGCTTTGGGTACCTCGCAATGACGTTTGGTTTATGCCGGTCATTGCGTATCCAAAGCACTCGCTTCGCTCATGGGGCAGGCCCAGCGCAGCGAAGCAATCTCCATCAGGCAAGGTGCAATTCTGCTAGAGGTTGCCACGTCGCTACGCTCCTCGCAATTACGTTAGACTTTTTCATGTGTGGGCTCCTGTAGTGAATTTGTCTGAACAACTTTAAAACTACCTCGTTTGGGAGAGGGAGTCCACACATCGAGCATCACTTACGGTTTAGGCGTGAGCCTGGTGATGTTTGTCTTGCCGCAACAGGTCATCGGCATTTTCACCCAAGACACAGCTTTACTGGCAACCACGGCTAATATTGCCTTTTTTTC
>JAQRMV010000078.1:4601-7499 GCA_028598985.1 Gammaproteobacteria bacterium | reverse complement strand
TCTCCGTCTGTTAGTTCTTTGCAATTAGCTCTACATGCTTAGATCTTTCTATTGTTCATGCAGGCTTTAGTTGTCGTTAAAAAAATTATATAGGTACGGCGGCATTTCGAGTGAAGATGACAAATATTACAACTTGTCATCTATTTGTCATCTTCATCCTTTACAATCCTCTTTATTATGCTTGGCGGCGCGCTGTGTCTAGCGATTTAGCTCAAGTATGGACCTGGCGACCTAGTTAAAAGCTAAGGTTGAGACTCAATGGCTAAGATTTAAGGAGAAACCGTGAATTCCACTCAGGATGCCCATTTTGATCATATTTCCCAACAGTTTAATGTTGAATTAGACGATATTCGTACGCAATTAATGAACATGGGGGGCATGATTGAGCAGCAGTTACAGGATGCTATGCAGTCTCTGAAGAAAGGTGATTCGTCTTCTGCTTATGCGGCCATTAAGATGGATGATGATATCAATAAATTGGAAATGAGTATTAATGATCAATGTGCTCGTATTATCGCCCGTCGCCAGCCAGCTGCTAGTGACCTACGCTTTATCATAGCAATTAGTAAGGCCATTACTGATTTGGAGCGTACAGGTGATGAAATTAAGCGTGTGGCTGCCAATATTATTAAACTAGTAGAAGAAGGTGCAACGGAAATTAGTGCTTCTGAAATCCGTAACATCGCCAAATCTGTGTCGGGTATGATTAGTGATTCCCTAACCGCTTTTGCTCGATATGATGTTGAGTTGGCCTATGCGGTGGTAAAGCGTGATGAGGAAGTGGATGAAGAATACAAAACCGCCATGCGGGCCTTGGTTACGCGCATGATGGAAGAGCCGCGTTCTATCGCTACTAGTATGAATGTAATTTGGATTTTGCGTAGTCTAGAGCGTGTTGGTGATCATGCCCAAAATATTGCTCAGCATTTGGTTTATCTCGTGAAAGGTATCGATGTGAGCCATGCTACAGCAGAAGAAATGCAAGCAACTATTGATAAGTAGCAAGGAATTCAGCGTATAACCATGAAAAAAGTTTTAATAGTTGAGGATGAAGAAGACATTCGCGAAATGTTGCGATTGGCTTTGGAAATGGCTGATTTCGAGTGCTTTGAAGCTGATAATATCCGTGATGCTCATATTCATATCATCGACCATAATCCTGATTTAGTATTACTGGATTGGATGTTACCGGGTGGTAGTGGTATTGAGTTGGCGCGGCGTTTAAAGCGTGACGAACTGACTGCTAGAGTGCCTATCATCATGCTCACCGCTCGTGAAGAAGAGGCCGATAAAGTATTGGGTTTGGAAGCTGGGGCGGATGACTATATTACCAAACCGTTTTCTCCGCGAGAGCTAGTAGCTCGTTTGAAGGCAGTGCTGCGCCGCACAGGAATTAGCAATGCTGATGCAGAATTTAAGGTGGGTGATTTGGTTGTTGATACAGCGGCTCAGCGAGTATCTATTGGCGATGTTGGCTTGAATATGGGGCCTTCTGAATATCGATTGTTAACGTTCTTTATGAGCCACAAAGAGCGTGCTTATACGCGTGGCCAGCTGCTGGATCTTGTGTGGGGTGGCAATGTATATATTGATGAACGTACGGTAGACGTGCACATTCGCCGTCTGCGTAAGGCCTTGGGCGACGTCTATGCGCCGCTGGTACAAACAGTGCGTGGTACCGGTTATCGATTTTCCACCAAGTTAGTTACAGCAAAATAAACCAATGGTGTTGTTCTATTTTGCTGTGGCTTTGTTGGTGATGCTTCTAGCGGTGGTGTGGCACCCTGGCTGGGCTGTTGCCTGTGGTTTGGCAGCAATATTGGCACGCAAAAGCAATAACCTAAAGAAGCTAGTCCAATGGCTTGAAAGTGACGCTTCCGTAGCTCAAATACCTGAAACTGGGCTTGATTGGGAGCGTATCTATAATCACATTGTGCGCCTTGATCGTCGGCATCAAAGGGCCCAGAGCGACCTAAAACGTACCATTAAACGTATGCATAAATCAGCCTCTGCATTACGCGAGGGTGTGGTTATGGTTGATGGTAAAGGCAACTTCGATTGGTGGAATTCGGCAGCACGAAAGTTTTTAGGTCTGCAGAAAAAAGACCAAGGTACAGCCCTTTTGAATTTGTTACGAGAGCCCCGCTTCTTTCGTTATTTTAATCAAGGGGATTTTAGTGAAGCGATTACGGTGCATTCGCCGGCCAATTACAATCAAATTTTATTAATTGAGGTAACTGTATTAGGCCAAGGCGATAAGTTGCTTATTGTGCGTGATGTAACTGATAGCCATGAAATGGAAACCATGCGTCGGGATTTTGTTGGTAATGTCTCCCATGAATTGCGTACTCCGTTGACAGTGATACAAGGGTATTTAGAAACGCTTCAGATTCATTATCCGGATATGGATGGGGGGGTTCAAAAGGCTCACCGCCGTATGCTGAAGCATACTCAGCGTATGACAAGTTTGGTGCAAGACTTGCTCTTACTGACACGTTTGGAAACGGATTTTAATAACCAAAATGGGCAGGTCGTTGATATGGCTGCTTTGTGTAAAGGTGCGCGGGCCGATGCGCGGGCGTTTGCACAGCAGCTGGATAAGCAGCTGATTATTAATTTGGATTTGGATTCTGGTGTGGCCATCTTGGGAGACGAGTCAGAACTGCGTAGCCTTGTCACTAATCTTGTGTTCAATGCGGTTCGCTATACCGCTGGCGGTGGCCAAATTGATATTTATTGGCAGGCAACGGACACTGGTCCAATGCTACGCGTGACCGATAATGGTATTGGTATTCCTGAAGAGCACCTTTTGCGATTGACGGAACGATTCTATCGTGTCGATCCTAGCCGTAGTACCGAAAGCGGTGGTACGGGGCTGGGTTTAGCGATTGTTAAGCA
>JAQRMV010000078.1:0-4501 GCA_028598985.1 Gammaproteobacteria bacterium | reverse complement strand
CCAGTGCTACAAATTTCACGTGCTGACTTGGGTAAGGCCCTAACGGCGAAAGTACCTGTTAGCAAGACTGAGTGGGTAGATAACCCATACCAGAAATGGTCTGACATCAACCCAGCGTACCCAGATATTGCTATTCGTGTTTATGGTCCACCAACGACTTCTGGTACACGGGCTTCGTTTGCTGAACTGATTAACCAGAAAGGGTATTGCGCCAAAGACCCATTAGCTAAGGAAGCGTCACTTGAGCGTGGTGACAAGAAAGGCAAGAAGTGCCGTGCTATGCGTACCGATGGTGCTTACATCGAAGCTGGTGAGCAGGACAACTTAATTGTGCAGAAGCTGCGAGAAGATAAGCATGCTTTTGGTATCTTTGGTTTTTCTTACCTAGATCAAAACTCTGACAGCCTACAAGGTGCTCAGTTGGATGGAGTGGCGCCAACCTTTGAAGCAATTGGTGATGGTTCTTATAAGGCTTCCCGTTCTTTGTATTTCTATGTAAAGCACGCTCACATTGGTGTTATACCTGGTATTCAGGAGTTCATGAATGAATGGACTAAGCTGTGGACTGAAGACGAAGTTCTGGCCGATGCGGGGATGATCCCACTGGGCGAAGACGAAATGGCTGAAATGACTCAGCGTATGCAAGATCTATCGGTATTGACTGCCCATGATCTTGAAACTCACTGATCACTAGTTAGTTTTTTAAGTAGCTAACTCACCGTAAGGTGGGTTGGCTTTTTTTAGTTAAAGGAAATAAATAGTGTCTATCTCAAGTCTGGCGTTATATGTGCTTGTGATTGGTATGATGTACTTCTATGTAGGTCAACGTACCAGTCTCGAACAACGTGCCAACGGCGACGTGCGCTTACACTCGCTGCCTCATTATTATGGACTTTGGACGGGGCTTTTATCGGCCCTGCCTGCGTTTATATTATTGGTTATATTTGCCGTCGGTGATGATATCGTCTTTGCCCAAATGGTAAAACAATATTATCCAGCAGCAGTATTGGAGCAAGATGTCGCCCAGCAAACTATTGCTTTTGCTAGGGTGATGAATGTGGTTGATGGTATTCGTTTTGGTAACCCTGAGCAATGGGTGCTGGATGCGGGGGCGGCTTGGATTACCTGGCAAGCCACTTCGGAAATGCTCATGAGCGTGATAGTCCTGGCAGTAGCTTTGGGTGGTGGTTTAATTGGCTATCGTCAAATTGCTCCGGACTTTCGCTCTAGAAATGGTGTCGAGCGCATTATTTTGTGGGGTTTGGTGGCAAGTTCTACGGTTGCCATATTGACCACGGTTGGTATTGTTTTGTCAGTGCTATTTGAGTCCATTCGTTTCTTTCAGTTGATTCCGCCGCAGGACTTTATTCTTGGTTTGGAGTGGAATCCGCAGTTTGAGGGCGCCGAACGAGCAGGATCTGGTAATGGTGAAGCCACTTACGGCATGTTGCCCATGTTTGTGGGTACCTTACTTATATCCACTGTGGCGCTAACTGTGGCGGTGCCTGTGGGCCTGTTTAGCGCAATTTATTTGGCTGAATATGCAACCCCAAGGGTGCGTTCTGTAGTGAAGCCGCTGTTGGAAATTCTCGCCGGTGTGCCAACCGTGGTATATGGTTTCTTTGCAGCATTAACGGTAGCCCCTTTTGTGCGTTCCGCTGGTGAAGCTATTGGCTTAGAAGTTGCTTCCGAATCAGCCCTAGCTGCCGGTTTAGTCATGGGGGTGATGATTATTCCATTTATTTCCTCCTTATCTGATGACGTTATTAACGCCGTTCCGCAGTCTTTGCGTGATGCGGCCTATGGCTTGGGTTCGACCAAAAGCGAAACCGTACGTCAAGTTGTATTGCCCGCCGCTCTGCCCGGTATCGTTGCCGCCGTAATCTTAGCGGTATCCCGTGCAATTGGTGAAACCATGATTGTGGTAATGGCAGCTGGACTTGCTGCTAACCTCTCTTTTAATCCGCTAGATGCAGTGACTACGGTTACTTCGCAAATTGTTACTATCTTGGTGGGTGATCAGGAATTTGAGTCGGCGAAGACACTATCGGCATTCGCGCTGGCCTTGATGCTGATTATCATTACACTGGCTTTGAACTTTTTTGCTCTGCAAATTGTGAAGAAATACAGGGAACAATATGACTGATTCAAGAGGGCGTTTATCGCCACAAGAAGCCGCTAAACGCGTGGCAGCGACGTTAGGTCGTCGTGGCAGCTCGGAAAAGCGTTTTCGTTATTTAGGCGTCGCAGCCATTAGTACGGCCCTTATGTTTCTGGTACTTTTGTTTAGCGGCATATTATCCAATGGCCTGCCGGGTATGTTTCAGCACTATGTGACTCTAGAAGTGTACTTGGATAAGGAACGTATGGACCCGCAAGGGGATATGTCCGCCGCCTCCTTGTATGCAGGTGATTCAGGCAAAATTGTGAACGAATCAGTGCTTAAGGCTTTGGGAGAACCAAAAGGCCGTATGGCCAAGAAGGCTGCGCGGAGCATTATGTCCTCGGCTTCGGATCAACGTTTAGCGCAATTTGCTGTGGCCAATCCTGAATTGATTGGTCAGACCGTGCCGGTTAAATTTGCTTTGGATGATGACATTGACTCGTTTATGCGTGGTTTTATCTCCCGTGAGACGCCGCAATCCGAGCGCCGTATCAATGATCAGGTTATTACTTATGTGGACAGGCTCAATGAAGCTGGATTGATTAGCTATGAAATTAGTGACTATCTATTCTTTGGTTCAGCCTCACGTAATGCCGAAATAGCAGGTATCAAGGGTGCTTTGATAGGGTCCATTTTGACCCTGGCCGTGTGTTTAGTCATTGCCTTTCCGTTAGGTGTAGCTACAGCGGTTTATCTAGAAGAAATTGCACCTAAGAATCGCTTTACAGAAATCATTGAGATTAATATTAATAACCTAGCTGCCGTACCATCCGTGGTGTTCGGTATTATGGGCTTGGCTATTTTCATTGTTGCCTTTGGTATGCCTCGCTCCATTCCTTTAGTAGGCGGTGTGGTATTAGCTTTGATGACCTTGCCAACCATTATTATATCGTCCCGTGCGGCTATTCGTGCAGTGCCACCTAGTATTCGTGATGCCGCCTTGGGTATTGGTGCATCACGCATGCAAACCATTTTTCATCACGTTATTCCCCTTGCTATGCCTGGCATGCTCACCGGCACCATTATTGGTATGGCGCAAGCCCTAGGCGAAACAGCACCATTGCTGATGATTGGTATGGTGGCATTTATCGTTGATGTACCGACAGGGGTAGTGGAGCCTGCTACTGCCTTGCCGGTGCAAATATTTATGTGGGCTGATTTCGCCGAACGTATGTTTATTCAAAAAACCAGCGCCGCCATTATTGTCTTGCTAGCGTTTTTAATAACCATGAATGCTGCCGCGATCGTGCTTCGTAAGAAGCTAGAACGTCGTTGGTAATTGAATTAAAGAATAGGATAGATCATGTCCAATATGAACAAAGAAAAGAACCTGTCAACAAGCCAAAATATCGAGAATCGAGCGATTCCCGCACACACCATTGGTGAGGTGTTTGTTGATAAACCACGTATGACAGCCCGTAATGTTGACGTTTATTATGATGACAAGTGTGCTATTCAGGATGTAACCATAGATATTGGCGCTCAGCAGGTCATTTCTTTTATTGGCCCTTCTGGCTGCGGTAAGTCGACCTTTTTGCGTTGCTTAAATCGTATGAATGATACTATTGATACCTGTCGTATCAGCGGTGAAATTAAAATCGACAATGACAATATTTACGATCCAAATATCGACGTGGTGTCTCTGCGCGCGCGCGTTGGTATGGTGTTCCAGAAGCCGAATCCATTCCCCAAGACTATCTATGACAACATTGCTTACGGCCCTCGTATCCATGGCTTAGCTAACAACAAGTCTGAGTTGGATGATATTGTTGAGCACTCTTTAGAACGCGCTGGCCTATGGAATGAAGTAAAGGACCGCTTAGATAAGCCTGGTACTGGTCTGTCTGGTGGTCAGCAGCAGCGCTTGTGTATTGCTCGCGCCATTGCCGTAAGCCCTGAGGTGATCCTTATGGACGAGCCTTGCTCTGCCTTGGATCCAATCGCTACCGCTAAAGTGGAAGAATTGATTTACGAACTGCGTAACCAGTACACCATTGTGATAGTGACTCACTCCATGCAGCAGGCGGCTCGTGTATCTGACCGCACGGCTTACTTCCATTTAGGTAAATTGGTAGAAGTAGGTGAAACCAAAGAGATCTTTATTAATCCTAAGCATGAATTAACGCAGGATTATATTACTGGTCGTTTTGGTTAAGAGAAGAATACGTGCTATAAAAAAGCCCGCTGTTTAGCGGGCTTATGCTTACTCAGCAGCTTCGGAACCCATTTTGTCAGATGCTAGTAGAAACTCGGTTGACAATTTGTCGTCCAAGTGCGTATGTTTAGATAGGGAAGTCCATGATTCTGTCTGTTAGATTGCATCTAATTTCACCCTGT
>JAQRMV010000077.1 GCA_028598985.1 Gammaproteobacteria bacterium | reverse complement strand
TGTAGGATAAGGCTAAGAGGAAACAGCTTATGAAAAAGTTTATCTTTGGTTTGTTGCTGGGTGGTTTTATTGGCCTAAGTGGCGGCATTTATATCTTACCTATACTAACGGCTGAAGCAGGGCTTAGCCCCATTCAATTGGCGCAACAATTAGCACAGGTGGGCCCGCAAAAGCGTGAAGGGGAGTTTAGCCGAGAGCGGCAAGATTCCGACCCATTCCATTGGGGCGAAGGGCATATCACCCTAGGCCAAAATGCCATTGTGTTTGAAGGTGAGATCGCCCCTGGGCCAGATTATCGCTTGTATTTAACGCCGCAATTTGTAGAAACCGAAGCTGATTTTATAGCTATTAAAGCCCAATCTGTGCAAATAGGCATGGTGAAATCCTACGATAACTTCGCATTAAGCATTCCAGCTTCCGTGGATATTAGCCAATATGACTCAGTGATTGTTTGGTGTGAAGCCTTTGGTCAGTTCATTACCTCTGCTCAGCTGAAGTAGGCAGCCTATATGATCCTACGCCCACTGCCCCTAGCCACCCAAAAACACTTATTGAATATTGGCCTGTGTTTGTTTTTGCTATGGGGTATTTATGATGCCTTAATAGGTCCAGATTTAGTGTCGGAATTGCGCGATTTTACCGGCCGATATGGGGCGTATTTATTGTTAATTAGTTTGCTCTTTACACCACTAAGCCTACGCCTTAACTGGGTAAAACGACATTTAACCATGCGTCGTAATGTGGGTGTGTGGGGGTTTCTTTATGGGGTGGTGCATCTGGTGGTATGGATTGCTTTAGAATTTGCTTACGACTGGTCTTTAATGCTGGATGAAATTGCCGGTAACCTATTTATTTTGTTGGGTGTTTTAGCCTTTATTTTATTATTGCCGTTAGCTGCCACATCTAATCGATGGAGCCTGAAGCGTTATGGTTATCAACCATGGAAGAACTTGCATACGCTCACCTATGTGGCTGTTCCAGCGGTTATTGCACATCATTTTATGGCGCAAAAATCCGATGTATTGGAGCCTATTTTGATGGCCTTGGTGTTAGTGATTGTTCTTGTTTGGAGGTATAGAAATGCCCATTAAATCGTCTACCATAACGCCTGAAAAAATCTATAAAAAGCGCCGCACACTTATTGCAGCAGGCCTTGGGGTGTTGGCTTTGCCAATAGTTGATAAAGGTTATGCCTGGTTTAACGGTAAATCACAAGAAAATTCAATGTTTTTACCGCCCCAGCCAACCACGGGGGAGCAACAGCAAAAGTCTCTAGAGCTTACACCGTTAGAAACCATTACGGGCTACAATAATTATTACGAATTTGGCTACGGTAAGGATGACCCCGCCAAAGCCGATAAAACCTTAATAACGTCTCCGTGGACTGTGGAGATTGGTGGTGTAGGGGCTGATAAACCAGGGCTGTACGACATTGCAGACATTAAAGGCGAACACGCCATAGAGAACCATATTTATCGCTTTCGCTGTGTGGAGGCTTGGTCTATGGTGATTCCATGGAATGGCATTAAGTTGGCGGATATGATTAAAGCCGCTAAACCCAATAGCCGTGCAAAATACGTGCGTTTTATCACCTTAAATGACACACAGCAGATGCCCAATGCAGGGTGGGCCAATGGACCCTATGTAGAAGGGCTCACCATCGAAGAAGCCATGAACCCGCTAACGTTAATGGCCACGGGTGTGTATGACAAGCCGTTAGAACAACAAAATGGCGCCCCAATACGTTTGGTAGTGCCGTGGAAGTATGGCTTTAAGTCAAGCAAGTCCATTGTTAAGATTGAGCTGGTAGAACACATGCCCCAAAACACATGGTGGAAGCAAAACGACCGCGAATATGGCTTCTATGCTAATGTTAACCCTCAGTTTGATCATCCTCGCTGGTCACAAGCCACAGAGCGCGTGATTGGTAAAACTGGCAGGCAACCCACCTTGTTGTTTAACGGTTATGCTAACGAGGTGGCTCACCTGTACCCCGATAAAAACAACCGTTTGTTCTTTTACTAGCCTGCAATAAACTGTAATTGCCGGAATGATTATTGATATAAATCAAGTCCTATCCTTGGGCGCAGGAGGATAATTAACTTAAGCATGGCATTAGGCCATTCTAAGCTTAATTACAGGAGGCTACCTCATGAACACTTATGTTGATGGTTATGCGCCAACCTATGACGCAAAATTCCTTTTAAACGGCATTGCTCTGATGGAAAATATCAGCGTGGGCCGGGTGTTGAACCACATCAATAAAGGCCGTAAAGACAAGTATAGTGTGTATGACTATATGGAAAACTTACCCCTTCCACTAGACCTTAAACAAAGCCTAAGGCAAAGGTATCAAGCAGACAAAGTGCAAAGCGATAAAGTGATGCAGCAATGCTATAAACGCTCTATTAAAGGCATGAAGAATGTGGGACTTTGGTTGCTCCCAGTGGTACTTGTGTTGATTCTGCTGGTATGAAAAAGTGAGCGGTTTGATAGGGCGAAACGCTCAAGGTTATCTTGGCAAACTAGCGGTGAAGGGTTTAGGTAAAGGTTTAAATCTAAGCCACAAGGCCCCTTTGTTTGCTCAGCAAAAAGTATGGCTGAGTCTGTTGAACAAGATGCTCGCAGAGCCATTGCAAGAGGGTGGCTTAGATTGCCTGCAACAAAGCTGGCTACAAGTCCAAGTGGTAGATATTGGCGTAAGTTGGTACTTCACGTTAACTGCTGGCAAGCTAGCAATGCAGGTAGAGCAACCTTTTGATTTTTTGCAATATAAGCACTGCATTATTAGTGGTGAACTTATGGATCTAATCCGATTAGTTAATCGCCAACAAGACCCTGATACTCTGTTTTTTCAGCGCCGGCTATTGCTCACTGGGGATACAGAATTGGGTTTGGAAATAAGGAATGTGCTCGATGCTATTGATGTTGATGACTTGCCAGAGAAAGCTAAAATATTAATGCATTGGTCGGCTCAATTAACCGCCTCTCACTGACGGTGTAAATCCATACCAGGCTCACCAAACCAGTAGCCGTTGCACACTCTGTTCGCGTTGGATAGATCCATAAGGGGTATGGCGTCGCCATTTTCAGTGGCAGTGCCGTCAATGGCTTGTTTAAATTTATGAATGGCTTCGCTTGTGCCAGACACGAGGGGGCTTATACGTAAGCTTTGCACATTCAGCTGTTTAAGGGAGTCTACTTCGGAGCACAAATCATAGATCTTAGCAGACATGGTTTGAATGCCGTTAAGGGTAAAAATCTGCTCCCCATCTTGGCTGGTAACATTAATGCCTTGGGGTGTTTCAATGCAGCAAAAGCCACAATCGTCCTTTGCTAAATTACGCTGTCTTGCAGTAAAACAGCGGGCCGAATAGGCTAAAGGTAGCTGGCCAAAGGCAAAGATTTCGGTTTCTGGCAGTGGTTCATTAGAGAGTTCTTGGGCTTGTTGTAAAGTGTCACCTAGTGAAGATTTAGACAGTTCTACAGGCATGATCCATCGCTCTAAACCCAAGTTTTGCATTAAGCGTAAGCTACGACCATTGTAAATGTTGATGGCTGGGCCGGTAACAAAAGGTTTGCCTTGCTGGCTGAGCAGGTTCACTGCGCCCATGTCATTTGCCTCAACTAAAAACTCATCTTGTTTGCAGAGTTTAGTGAGTTGTTTAAGTTCAGATTCAGCTTCGATTAAAGTAAGCGAAGACAGCACGGCTTTGATACCGTGGGATTCTACAAAACGAGCAAGGTCTAGCCAATCTTGCCAACGCATTTCGCGGCGTTTACTGCATATGGTTTCACCCAGATAAATGCGGTCTAGGGGCTGGGTAACCATGGACTGATAAAAATCTAACAATTGTTGTTTGGGCCAAAAATAAGGCACTGGGCCTAGAGATAGTTGCATCATCAAGTTCTCGTTATTGCCAAGGGCGGTGATAGGCACCCAGAGTCGTTTGGTGGCCTTCAGATAATTCCGCTAAGGTGGCATGCCATTGTTGGTCTTGTTTGGCGTTGTGAGTAGCAGCATTAGTGGGCAGATCTAATCGATCTATGGCTTGGCGCCAAATACTGGCCACTTGGCTGATATAGGCGGGGCTGCGTTGTCGGCCTTCTAGTTTTATAGCTGAAATACCCATAGCCTTTAGTTCGGGTAATAAATCTAAGGTATTCAGGCTCGTAGGTTCTTCCAAGGCGTGATAAATATCACCGCCGGCTTCAAAACGACCTTTGCACAAAGTGGGATAACCGGCTTTTTCGTCGGCTTTAAAGCGGTCTATCAATACCCCATTAAGGTGGGTTTCTTGTCCTTCAGGTGTGTCACTCCATTGCACATCTTTTGGTGGTGAGCAAACACCACCCGTATTAGGTGACTGATCAGTGACGTACGAAGACAGATAGCAGCGGCCTTCGGCCATAATGCATAAGCTACCAAAACCAAAAACTTCCAATTCAACGGGGCTGGTTTTAGATAAATGACTCAGTTGTGCCATAGACAGCACCCTTGGCAACACGGCCCTGCGAATGCCGAAATTATTTTTATAAAACTCAAGGCTTTCGCGATTGGTGGCTGATGCCTGTACCGATAGGTGTAAATTAATTTGTGGGTAGGTTTGGGCCACATAATCTAATACCGCAATATCACCGGCAATAATGGCATCTACACCCAGCTGCGCTGCTTGATCTACGGCCCGTTGCCAACGGTGCCAGCTATTAGCTTGAGGGTAGGTGTTAATGGCCACGAATATCTTAGTCGCTTTGCTAGATTGGGTACCGGACCTAGCAAGCTGTATGGCTTTTTGCGCTTTTTCATCAGTAAAATTTAAACCTGCAAAACTGCGCGCATTGGTGTCATCTTTAAAACCAATATATACCGCGTCGGCGCCCGCCGCTATGGCTGCTTTAAGGGCTGGAATACTACCTGCGGGGCATACAAGTTCCATAAATATTAGGCTCGCTATTCTAAAGTAAGGCAGTTTAAATGGCTTTGGATATGGGCAAGCTGATCTTTATCAAGTTACAGCACTCTGGCAAATAATAGACCCCAATGAAGGTGAGCATGATGTGCGTCAATCACATCATATTGTGGTTTTATTTGGTTGCAAATACACTATGTTGTGTTTTGTAATCCGAAGAGTAATTCATGACAGCCCAGCTACTAGCTCCCGTACTTCCCGATTCTGCCCCCAGAAATCCCAACCCATTAGCCGATTCCTTACCTTTGCAAGTGACCTCGGAAGAAATATGGCGACAGAAATATCAGTTAATAGATCGCCATGGCGAAGCAGTAGACAAAGATATGGATGCCACCTTAGTGCGTGTTGCAAAAGCCCTGTCGGGTGCAGAAAAAGGTCGTAAAAAACAAGAATACTGGAACCAGCGGTTCCTATGGGCATTACGTCAGGGTGCAATGCCTGCAGGGCGCATATTGTCTAATGCCGGTGCTACTGAATATAAACCATCTACCTCCACCATTAACTGCACCGTGTCGGGCACTATAGAAGATTCTATGGTGGATATTTTGGGTAAAAACTTGGAGGCAGGTTTAACCTTAAAAGCCGGTTGTGGTATTGGATACGAGTTCTCTACTTTGCGGCCAAAAGGGGCCTATGTATCGGGGGCAGGCGCGCACACCTCTGGGCCGCTGTCGTTTATGGATGTATTCGACAAAATGTGTTTTACCGTGTCTTCTGCGGGTGGTCGCAGGGGTGCTCAAATGGCCACCTTCGATATTGGTCACCCTGATGTGGAAGACTTTATTCGAGCCAAGCGAGAAGATGGTCGCCTGCGGCAGTTCAACTTGTCGTTGCTTATTAGTGATGCTTTTATGCAGGCCGTTAAAGAAGATGAAGACTGGCCCTTAGCTTTTCCCATTAGTATAAAAGACTATGAGGATACGTTGGACTTAACGGATGATTCCCAAGTGTTGTGGCGGGATTGGCCCACCACCAAAGGTTATGTCACCAACGAGGCAGAGCAGGTGGCTTGCCGTATTACAAAAGTGGTGCGCGCACAGCGATTGTGGAACCTTATTATGAGTTCTACCTATGATTATGCAGAACCTGGTTTTATCCTTATTGATCGAGTCAACCAGCTTAATAATAATTGGTTTTGTGAGAATATTCGTGCCACTAACCCTTGCGGAGAGCAGCCTTTGCCAGAATACGGTAGCTGCTTGTTAGGATCGGTTAACTTAACTCGTTTTGTATTGCAGCCGTTTACACCACAAGCAAGCTTCGATTGGCCAAACTTTAAAGACGTAGTAGCGGTGTTTACCCGCATGTTAGACAACGTTGTGGAAAACAACGGCTTAGCCTTACCTCAACAGCAGGCGGAATTGCAGCGTAAGCGGCGCCATGGCATGGGATTTTTGGGTTTGGGTTCTGCGTTAACCATGTTGGGCATGACCTATGGTGACGAAGCCTCTATTACTTTTACCGAAAAAGTAGCGCAAGAACTGGCATTGCAAGGTTTTCGCACTGGTTTAGATCTTGCCCAAGAAAAAGGCCCAGCGCCTATCATGGATGAACACTTTGAAGTAACCCATGCCATGCTAAGGCGTAGACCCGCTATGAAAGACGATGGTTACCAGTTGGGTGATAAAGTTTTGGGCCGCATCCTTTGGGGGCGTTATAGTGAGTACTTACAACAAATAGGTAAAGTTGATGAAGAGCTGCACCAGCAACTCATTGACAAAGGTTGCCGCTTTACTCATCACAGCTCCATCGCTCCTACGGGCACTATTGCTTTGTCCATGGGTAATAATGCTAGTAATGGTATAGAGCCTAGTTTTGCCCACCATTATCTACGTAATGTCATAATGCCTGGCAAAAAAACCAAACATCAAGTCCCAGTTTACTCTTATGAGCTGTTGGCCTATCAGCAGTTAATAGATGCCAATGTAGACCCAAGCCATTTGCCAGCGCACTTTGTTCAAGCTGACCAGCTTGCGCCAAAAGACCATGTAGCCATTCAGGCAGCGGCGCAAAAGTGGATTGACTCGTCCATCTCTAAAACCATTAATGTGGCCACTGAGATCGACTTTGAAGAGTTTAAAAATATCTATCAACTGGCTAGCGACAGTGGTCTAAAAGGTTGCACTACTTTCCGCTTTAACCCAGAAGTGTTCCAAGGTGTGTTAGTGAAACCTGAAGAGCTCAGCCAAACCCGTTATCGGTTTGCCATGGCCGATGGCTCAAGTGTGGAGCTAGCGGGTAATGAAACCGTGGTCTATGACGGTGAAGAACACACCGCCGCCAATTTATTTGACGCATTAAAGGAAGGCTATTATGGAAAACACTAATGTTAGTCAGGCAGCCTTAGGCAAAAAAGTGACTTGTATCGACCAAACCATCGTGGCTTTTGAAGTGGTTAAACCCGTTCAGAGCGATGGAAAAATGCCCCCAGAACGGCCGACACCCAAACTAGAACAAGTGCACGAAAATCTAGATAGGCCAGAACATCTACCCGGGGCCACTTATAAAATAAAAACCCCAATGTCAGACCATGCTCTTTACGTTACCGTGAATGATATTTTGCTTAACGAAGGCACGGAACACGAACAAAGACACCCCTACGAAGTGTTTATCAATTCAAAAAATATGGATGATTTTCAATGGGTTGTAGCCCTAACCA
>JAQRMV010000076.1 GCA_028598985.1 Gammaproteobacteria bacterium | reverse complement strand
TAAGGAAGAAAAGACCTCCCCCGAAACAGCCCGCAGGCCTTGGAGCAGGCTAAAACAGTGGGAAAGAGCGGAAACCCTGCCTAATTACGTTCAGGATGCGGGTTGCGTCCTTTTTATTGACGATGCACACAAGTTAAGCGGTCGAAAGCTTCAAATAGCGCGAGAATGCGCCCTTGTTTCCCGTATTTTTGTAGTTTCTGCCAATCAGGAGCAGAGAATACCGCCAAATCTTAGAGCCGTACTTATGCGAAGAGACCCGCAAACATTCAGGTTAGATACTGAGGTTGCTTATGATGCGACTAATGCCATTATGTGGCTTTTAATACTTGTTCTTATGGGGGCAGGTGCCTGGGAAGCTGGGGCGGTACTTGGCGGACTTAAAGCACTTTCTGGCGGCAGAAAAGCCGCAAAACAGGAATAAAAAAGGGGGTTTTATGCTTGGTTTTATCGAATATTGGAAAAGGGTTGCAGGGAAAAACCTTTTTATTGCTTTTACTCTCTTTTTTGGCACTTCTCATGCTGAAACCCCACCTGAACCGCTTAATTTGTCCGTACCTGATGATATTTCCTTTCCTTGGAATAGGGAAGAAGCCCCAAAGCCACCAAGTTATAAGCCTTTTAACTTGCCGCGTTACGACCAAGGCGACAATAGACATTATAACCGCCATGTACCGCCCTTAGTTCGCGCCCCAAAGGTTGACGGTGACTTGCTTTTTAAGGCTGTAATTAACTGTTATCCTGCCTCCTCATTCTGGAAAATAGATATTGCCTTAAGGGGGAGACTTCAAACTGACGGCGGTTTGCAAACTACCGAAGATGGCTCGGTTATAGGCGGCTCTTACATTGGCATAGTTGCAAAGATGCCGCTTTATTCAACAACTGAGGTAGACCGCCAACGAGAGCGCGAAATGAGGCGTAGGCAGGCAACCGCCAAAGTCATAGCTGATTTTGTTGCAGGCGTGGCTTCACGTAATCACGGTTTACGAGAATTTGGCTTATATTCAGCCCTTGAGGCTCGCGCACATGAGCGAGTACAACAAGGTATTGTAGGCGTTGAGGAGCAAGTTAAATATTTAGAGAAGATAGCCAGCACTCAAGAAAAATTAATCAAGGATGAGTCTAAAATAATGGAAAACCGTTTAACATTGGCGGGCATGTGTGCTGACGATAAAAGCTCAACAATGAATAATTATTTAATGGATTTATCCAAGGTACAGCGCAAGGGGCGTGGGTCGTGAAATGGGTTAACCATATTGCTATTGCAGGCGCAACCACTGCGGTAATTGCCCCGCAATTAGTGCCTATTGCTATCTTAGGAAGTACAGCCCCCGATTGGCTGGAATGGATTTACAAAGCTACTGGAAACAGCATTAGGCATAGAGGCGTAACACATTATGTTAGCTCATGGGTTATAGGTCTTTTATTCTGTGTGTTTCTCTTTGACTTTCATAACATCGGTGCGGCTTTCTTTTATGGCGGTTTAACCCATGTTATAGCTGACTCTTTCACTGTTATGGGCGTTCCTCTTTCTCCATTATCTGATACGCGCTTTCACCTTTTTGGCGGCAGACTTCGTACAGGTGAAAGCGGGGAGTATTTAATAGCCTGGGGGGTTGTTCTGGCTTGTTTTTTCGTTGGCTCTTATTTCAATGCTTTTACTGGCTGGTATCCTTTTTTTTATGATTGGGCGGGGCTTTATGATGCGGGGCTTATTGATGCAAGCGAGTGGAAAGCTAACCGCTTTAGGTTTATTTAGCACCTCTATTATTTTTTTTCTTTGCGCTCCTTTTTGTTATGCCGAAAAGAAGCCAGAAAGGCATTACCAAGGTAATTTTTGCCGTGATTTTAACGGCGTTATTGAATACAGACTTGCAGATGGAACGCGGGCGGATTGTTTGACCAGTACGCACGTTATAGAGGTCGATTTTGCAAAAAAATGGTATGAGGCGATTGGACAAAGCCTTTTTTATTCCGTGGCAACTGGCAAACATGCAGGAATAGCCCTTATCTTGCTAAATGATAAAGATTATCGGTACTGGATTAGGTTAAATACTACGATTGAATACCACGCCTTGCCTATCAAGGCGTGGATAATTAAAGATTACTGAAATATAACTCTACCGCTTTTGAACCCGATACTTTTAACGGTAACCTGCGCGGCTTCAAGGCTCGAGAATTCACGGATAGCACCGCGCTTACTGATTAAGTGATGGGATACCCACCCATTTTCCTGCTTTGCTTCAAATGTAAGCAGATACTTACCCTCATTCATGGGCGCATGTACTGCGGTTGCTGCTTTCAACCCCCCAGCCGCGAATAATAACCGCGCTTTTTCTAGTGTCAATTTCATTTTTACCCCTCATTTCTTGGGCGTTCTTCCCAGAATGCGCCTTGTAATTTACTGCAAACTTTCATAAATACGGGGCAGTTTTCCCCGTTTTTTCTGTAGTGCTTAATCATATCGATAGCAATCTGATAATGCTTATCATCAAGATAGCCGCAAATCTTGCTTAAATTTACCCTCCAATTTTCATTATATAAATGCAGTGCAAGCCCACGCAGAGCAACCGCACCGCTGAAGTCTTGATAAAAAATACTTTCGTTTTCTTTGAATGGATTAGCCATTTTTAAATACTCCCGCCTTTTGTGTTTTGGGGACTCAATATTATATTATTGACACCCCAAAGACAATATTTTAATACAATAGTTTGTTTTTCTTTTTGCCTGACCCTCTGCGAAGCAGGGGGGCGGGCGGGCGGGAATAAAATAAATTTGATTTAGTTGGATATTTAGCCCCGTCCGTAGCCTGCCGATGCTAACAAAAAAACTTGTTTTTTTTGGTAGCGAGGTGGCGGAGGGTGGGGCTAAATATCCAACTAAAGCAAACTCCACCTAGGCGGAGGATTTCAAATGGTGCGGGCGGCAAAATAAAGCGGCTTCGGGTTAGGCGGTGCACCAGATACAGGGCAAGCCCCAAAACAATAAGCGGCTTTTTGCTTTTTGTTTTGGGGTTTGTTCTGTAGCTGGTGCGCTGGGGCTTTATTTTGCCGCCCGCCTCAACTTATCCCCAGATTTTGTGGGTAAACCTGTTATTAAAACAACCCAAGCACTAGAAGCCGTGGGCTTTGCTTAAATGTATTAATATTGTACTTTGTTTGATTTATATGGACGTTATAACCATACAATAATGCACGGTTTAACTTGTTTTATTCATACACATAGTGTATGATATAAGTGTCTAAGTGGTTTACTTCGGACATTCTTTTAATTTTAACCCTTGGCGGGACATTATGAAAACATTTGATATTGAAAAGGCGAAAGCCGCACTTGACAACCACCTTTTAACAATCTGCTTTCCTTGCTTGCTTTTATCCAAGCGACAAAGACGGCAAATAATGGACTTAGCCCTTAGCCTAAGCTATGGTAACCACGAAAAAGCCAGACAACTAAGGCAGGTTATGCGAGAAAAGCAGGGTTTCTAAGGCTGGATAATGCAGGACGCTAAACAAAGCCACGGACGGCAACAAAGCCCAGAACCTCCCCGCCTTTAAAGCGACTAAGGCCCGATAAAAGACGGACTACGATAATACCAAAATCAGGGGGGAGAGCGCGGCAAGCACGGCTTCGGGTGTGGCGGGCAAATAAAAAAGCCTGCCCTGTCCGTAGCCTGCTTTTCGCTTCCTTTGCCCTGTCCGTAGCCTGCTTTTCGCTTCCTTGCCCCTGTCCGTAGCCTGCCTTTCCGTTTTTGCGCCATTCCGTAGCCTGCCGATGCTACCAAAAAAACTTGTTTTTTTTGGTAGCGAGGTGGCGTAGGGATGGTGCAAAAACGGAAAGGGTGGCGGAGGGCAGGGGCAAGGATGCGAAAAGGTGGCGGAGGGCAGGGCAAAGGATGCGAAACGGTGGCGGAGGGCAGGGCAGGCTTTTTTATTTGCGGGGTGCTTGCCGCGCTCTCCCCCCCTGCTCCTGATATACAAAGAACAGGCGGGGAGGTTCTGGGCTTTGTTGCCCGATATACTACAGAACTTTATTAATGCGCTTACCTTGTTCTTTCTGGCTCTTAATCAATACTTCCCAACAATCCCTTGCATCGTCTGGCATCACATCGGCAATGGCTTGTATTTCGCACTTATCGCACTGAAACCAGAAACGCCCAAACCCGCCCCCCCCCTGTTCTCAATACAGGCGTACCACCACAATTACACGCGCTTAATTTCATGTCGTAACCTCTTTTACTTTGATATTCCTACGGTTTAGCCAGTCGTATAATGTCGATGGCGCACAATTCACTAATTTAGCTATTCCACGTTTGCTAATTCCTTTTCTCAGGTAGTCTTTAATTTCCTCCTCATGCTCATCTAGCTTTACCTTTTCAGCTCTTCCTTTAGGTCTCCCTAGCTCCATTCCTGCGGCTTTTCTAGCGGCTAAGGCCTCCTTGGTTCTCATGCTGATAAATTCCCTTTCTATTTGTGCCACCATGCCTAAAACAGTAGCCATAATAGTGCTTGTCATATCTCCTTTTTCCGTAAATACTAGGTTTTGCTTTGCGATATGCACGGCTAACCCATCCTCTGCCGACTCTTCTAATATTTCAAGCACTTGAAGCGTTGAACGTGCAAGTCGGGAAATTTCAGCAACAACCAATACATCTCCTTTTTTCATAGTAGCCTTAACTAAATCCCCTAGTTTTCGCTCCCTCCATTTTTTCTTACCGCTTACTGTATCCTCAATAAATGAAAGCCCTTCTATACCGTGCTTGTTTGCGTATTCCAGTATTCCATGACGCTGATTGTCTACATCTTGCTGGTCGGTTGATACTCTTAAATATGCGTAATTTGCCATGATTTTTGCCTTTGTTTGATTTAATATGATTTACAGTTTAATCATACACTATGTGTGTGAATAATACCAGTTCAACCCGCGCATATTTGCCCGTGTTATACGGTCATTTATTCCAGACAGCTGTTTGTTTTGAGCTAGTCACTTGGTACATCAGGGAAACCATGTTTTATTAAATCTGATTTGTGCAGTATTCCCCAGCCATTGACATAGACAAAACCTTTTAGTTCTATTTCCCCTCTATGTGCTGCTAAAAGTCTTTTCAAATGATTTTCCCTTGCCACCCTGTTTTTTTCCTGCTCATGCTGCTTCAGTGATAGAGCAACTTTTTTATCATTTTTTTTCAGCAGCTCTTTAAGTTCTTTTCCTTTCGGCTTCCTGTAACCATTTATTGACGGTCGGTTGTACTCTGGTTCTGGTTCAGGTTCTGGCACTCCAAGACCTGCAAGCATTCCATCTAATGCTGCACCCGCAACAACCGGGCTTGATTTGTTCTCTGCAAGCAATGCAAGTGGTCTTTTCCATTCCCCAAATGAACCGTAAAGCCTGCCTTGGTATTCTTCTTTATTGGGGAAACTTTCTTTTTTTGAGCAGTAAGCCGCTACATTTCTGACATCTTTCCGCGGAATCTCTGCCGCCCAAATGTCTGCACTACTAGAACCCCACATGCCAGCCAGTTTTGTCGCGTCAATAGGTTTATCAGAACCGAGAAGTATATTTACGTGCAACCCGGTTATATCTGCTGTTTCAATCGTCCATATCCCTCCGTTAACCGCCCTATTCAGGCGTTTAATAAAGTCAGTCCTGTCTTTGCTGATTGTTTTCTGTGAGTATGTGCGCGTGACTGCATATGTGATATGCGGGGATGTTGCCGCCCCCTCTTCTGCTAGGCTTGCTATTTGTGCTTGTCGGATTCTGGAGCAATGTTCGCACTCTTTCCACTTTCTACACCTGAAACCTTTTTCGCAATTTGATATAATAGCCATACGTTGAATTATTCCCGCCAAGGATTTTTTAACATGGATTCCAAAAGCCCCAGCACTACCAATGCTGGGGCTTTTTTCGTTTTGGTGGCTGTCTTTTCTGCCACTCAGTATAAAAGTTTACATTATTTCTTTTTCCTCCACTCCCCAATCATTCTTGTTATTAGCTCCACGTCCCTAGGCTCAAGGTCTGGAGTATATGGCTTAGATTCTAGTGTAAGCCCTGCCGCCTCTCTTTCTTTTGATTCTATCCACTCCATTACTTGAGCCATATGTTCAGGCAATACCGTAGTTATTACTCGCCATTCCTGCGGGCATTTACCTTGTCTCTTTAACTCTCTTAATATTCTATTTACTGCCTGTTCTGCTAACTGCCTAGTTACACCCTCTTTTTTACCTGCAACAGTTGCCGTCATTCCATCCACTAAAACCATTTCAGCAAGTCTTAAAGCCCTTTTTTTTAATTTTGTTTTTCCTGCCAATATATCGAACTGGGTTTTTTTCATACACACCACCAAAAGCCTTTTTTATTATTGTGAATTAATACTGAGAATTAATTATGAGTATAAATATAGTATTCGTTCGATTTTAACGAGCATTTTTATCATACAGTGCTATACTTATGCAATACTTTTATGCAATACTACCTTTTTATACTCCTTGTGTTCCACATTTTTTCCGCGCGTAACCGTTCGGATTAACGTGGGTTTTTTCGGACAGTGTACCATGATAGCAAGCGAAATACTCCAAGACCATACCGCCTCGGACTGGCTTAAGCAGGCAATTAATACAGCCCTTTACCGTGACCCCGTGGACGCGGCAAACGATGCTGAAATTCTTTTATCCTTTCTTTCTGATAGAGCAGATAAAGCACTTGCAGAACTCTTAAAGGAAATTCCTAAATAGTCACAATCTTTTACCGCTGCGGGGTCACACTATGCAACTTGTTTTAAGCTTATTTTCTGGTGTTGGTTTGCTCGACTATGCCTTTAAACAGGCTGGTTTTTGTGTTGTTTCAGCTGGTGATTTAATCACTGGCCAAGATATACGAGAGTTTAAATCATTGGCCAATAAATTTGACGGGGTTATAGGTGGCTCTCCTTGCCAAGACTTTTCAGCATTAAACAGGAAAAAAGGACCTTATTCACAAGAAATGATCAAGGAATATATTCGTGTTGTCTCTGATAGTGACCCTCAATGGTGGCTACTTGAGAACGTCGCAGGTGTTCCAGATGTAAAGATAAGTAACTATACTCACCAAAGAATTGATATTAACCAAGGCTGGTACTCAGATGTTAGCCGTTTGCGGCATATTCAATTTGGTTCAAAAAATGGCCATTATTTAGATATTCCACGCGGCAATATGGGTGAAATTAATCATAATTGCGCCCTTGCACAAGACGATAGAAGCTTTTCAGAACTCCTTTACCTGCAAGGCTTGCCGCCTGATTACGATTTACCTAGTTTTAATGTTCAAGGCAAAAAAAAAGCAGTTGGGAACGGTGTACCTTTGGTTATTGGTTCTATTCTTGCCAATGCTGTTTTAAATGTGACTAACCGGGGTAATTTACCTGTGACTATACGTGATGATTTAACCGTGACCGCCCCAGGTAACAAATCAGTGACCCAAAAACGCTGTTTATGTGGTTGTGGCCGTATTGCAGTAGGTAGAAAAAGATATTTTGATTCAACTTGCCGAAAAAGGGCAGAAAGGAAAAGGAAAAAACTAGAACTATGAAATTTTTAACCATAAGAAACGGAAAGAAGCAGGTTAGGGCTGACGGCTCAATCTATGCAGTGCCTTTGTATATCCATAAAAGCCGCAAATTTGGCAAAACAATCAAAACCCAAAGTATTAGCGTTAAGCGACCCATTTTAGTTACTGGGGCGCATGATTCAGGTAAAACCAGATGGTTAAAGCGCATGTACGAACAAGGCGGGGCAATCTGGGGCGGCAAAATTAAAAGCGACCCGTTATGGTTAGGGGCATTTAGACCAATGGCGGCATGGTGCGAAAGCCCCGCAGTGGTCGAATGGTGGGAGAAACAGCGAATTAAGGAAGAAAAGACCTCCCCCGAAACAGCCCGCAGGCCTTGGAGCAGGCTAAAACAGTGGGAAAGAGCGGAAACCCTGCCTAATTACGTTCAGGATGCGGGTTGCGTCCTTTTTATTGAC
>JAQRMV010000075.1 GCA_028598985.1 Gammaproteobacteria bacterium | reverse complement strand
ATTAAGCAATCAACAACGCTTAAGAATGTTTAAGTACCAGTTATCACTCCAAATCTCGCCGTCTCGTTCTTTGACGAGCTGGCTTATCTCTTGAGGGCTTTTTGGGGGCGTCGATTGAATGTCCTTTCTTAAAAGAAACTTTTTCAAAGTCTTTCGAGATATTACGAGCCTTAGTCCATTGATCAAAATCAGTTGAGCGCCAAGTTCGCTTCACTTCACTTTGACGAAATTCATATACACGCTTAGCCAGAAGCGCTCTCTCCTGCCTATGTTTTACCCTTAAAGCAACAATGTTTTTTTGTAATTCAGATTGCTCACTATTTTGCCGAAAAATCAGTTTTTCACGGCTTTCCATCTGGCGCGCCTTTAGGTCTTTTTTCTTTATCCCTCCAACACGAGACAGAGAATAAACATTGTGATGATGGTCTAAAACCACAAAACCATGCTGGCCATCCCCCGTTAAAAATAGGTTTCGTTTTTCTAATGCCAATTAATAGCACTTTGATTAGGTCATTTTCCTCAATATAAACCGCATCCGTCTGGTCAAAAAACAACCAACTTTTGACATTTAATTGAGAAATGCCTACATTTTACGTATAATACGCGCCTTTTTGCAGTATCTACTTTTCAGGATGAACCATGTTCGATCTCGCTAGCCGCACACCGGCTAATGCTAAAAATGACTTACTTTCTGGCCTAACGGTCGCTTTAGCTTTAGTGCCAGAGGCCGTAGCCTTTGCTTTTGTGGCGGGGGTTGATCCACTAGTGGGTTTATACGCTGCCTTTATGGTGGGTTTAATTACTGCAGTTTTTGGTGGCCGTCCGGGCATGATTTCCGGTGCTACCGGTGCATTAGCTGTAGTTATGGTTAGTTTAGTTGCCGATCATGGCGTTGAGTACCTTTTCATCACCGTAGTGCTGATGGGCATTCTACAAATCACCGCGGGTGTTTTACGTTTAGGTAAGTTTATCCGTATGGTACCGCATCCTGTAATGCTGGGGTTTGTGAACGGCTTAGCCATCGTTATTTTCTTGGCCCAATTAAGCCAATTTAAGTTCATTGATGACAATGGTAACCTTCAGTGGCTAGCGGGCTCACAGCTTTATTTACTGGTAGGATTAATCGCCCTAACCATGATCATTATTCACTTTTTACCTAAGTATACTCGCGCCATTCCTTCTTCTTTAGCGGCTATACTTGTAGTGACCCTGCTAGTGACTGTGCTGAATTTGGATACTCGCAGCGTAGGTGATATCGCTTCTATTGCCGGTGGATTACCAACTTTCCACCTTCCACAGGTACCTTATACCTTAGAAACCCTTATTATTATTTTACCTTACGCCATAATTTTAGCGGCTATTGGTTTAATTGAATCTCTCTTAACTTTAACCTTGGTAGACGAGATTACTGAAACTCGAGGTCGCGGTAATAAAGAATGTGTAGGCCAAGGACTAGCAAACACCGCTACCGGGTTATTTGGCGGCATGGGCGGTTGTGCCATGATCGGTCAAAGCATGATCAATGTTAATTCAGGTGGCCGTGGCCGTCTTTCCGGAATCAGTGCGGCCCTATTCTTACTGGCCTTTATTCTGGTTGCATCACCCCTTATAGAGATGATTCCAGTTGCAGCACTGGTTGGTGTAATGTTTATCGTTGTTGTAGGTACGTTTGAGTGGTCTAGCTTCCGTATTTTAGGAAAGATACCCAAGTCTGATGCTTTTGTATTGATTTTGGTGTCTGGTGTGACGGTGATCACCGACTTGGCAATTGCCGTAGTGGTGGGTGTGATTTGTTCTGCATTGGTGTTTGCATGGAAGCATGCAAAACACACTCAAGTGACCCATAAGGATATTGATGGAAGCCGTGTGTACTATCTTCGCGGCCCTATTTTCTTTGGTTCAGTACAAAATTTTTTAGACCTTTTTGATCCTACCAAAGATCCAGACGATGTGATCATCGATTTTGAACGCTCCCGGGTTGCCGATCATTCGGGTTTAGAAGCCGTTGATACCTTAGCCGAACGTTATTCGCGAGCAGGAAAGACCCTACATTTACGCCACCTTAGCTCAGACTGTAAGCGTCTACTGTCTAAGGCCGGCAATATGGTAGAGCTTAATGTCATTGAAGATCCGGATTATAAAGTTGCTACCGACGAGTTAGGCTAAATACTAACGCATCTTCGCGAACACCATCAACGCCGGGGTAATAACCTCGGCGTTTTTGTATACACACAAACCCCATAGTTTCGTACAACTGAATCGCCACTGTATTGGAGCAGCGAACTTCCAAGAACACCTCCTCTACACCGCACTTCCTCATTTCTATAACCAAACACTTTAACAATCCACGTCCGACACCTTGCCCCCGATACGCAGGAGTAATGATGATATTTTGAACATCTCCTTGGTCTTGCGTATAACTTGCTACTGCGTAACCCACCACCTTAGTAGGCTGGCCTTGTTGATTGTCCGTAGAGGCAACTTGTGAAACATAACCCATAGTAAGGCTGTTTTCTAAGGCAGAGCGAGACCATGTGGACTCATGCTCATCAAAAGGAAGTTCAAGTAGCTGATCAATATCAGCTGCGCATAGGGGACGATAGTGCACAGGCATTAATGACGAGAAGGGTCAGTTAACAAAGGCTGAAGGTGCAGCCAAGTTTCAGCTTTTAAGCTAGGTACAGCCAGCAGCTGGTGTAAACTATGACTTGATACAGCATGGGCTTGACAGGTAGGTTGGGTGGGCAATTCCACATGTACGTTATCGCCGATGGCCAAAGCAGGCTGTAATAGCCTTACCGGGCCTGGGCCCATCAATAATAGCTTAACGCATGGGTGTTGTTGCAACAATTTACTAAGGCTATAGAGCAATCCACTCTTAGCGCCTGAAAGGGTGTGGTCACCATGGGGGCCTGGCACTAAAGGCCAGTTAAACTCAATGGAAGCAGCCGGCATCACCTGAGCCGCATCGACACCTGTTAAAGCATTGACTATGGCTGTTTGTAAACGTTGAATTGGACTGCTCATCGCCACCCCGTCCTGCATAGGGGCATCATTCACCACCACCACACCATTGGTATAGCAAGACAAACTCAAATGCATGGGCGCGATGCGCTCTGGAGCTGCGGAAGCTAACCCTGCGCTGCCAACCTCTTTTGAAACAAGGGGTTCAACTGTCTGAGTGTCTGGTTTAATGAGGGTTTTTAGTGTGCCACGAGCTTCGTTGGTCACTGCTTGTTTTTGAGCTTGGGATTGAAGTTCTTCCTCAGCAGGTACTGCAGCTACTGGCTGCATGGCTTGAAGTGGCGCAGCTTCAACTTGTGTCCACTCTTGATCGTCAGTTTTTTCTTCCTGCTGCCACAACACGGCATTACACTCAGTGCCTAACAGTTTGCCAGTAGGAAGCCAGCTGGTAACGCCTAGTGCTTGCAAATATTTAATTCGCTGGGTTTCGCTTAATGGGGGAAATGTTTCCATGGCTAATGTGCAGTTATTATACTTGTGGGTGGGCTTTTTCAGCACCACTCACTAAGGTATTGAGGGCGTGGATATAGGCCTTAGCAGAAGCAATAATAATGTCTGTATCTGCGCCTAAACCATTCACAATACGTCCTGCTTTTTCTAAACGCACCGTCACTTCTCCTTGTGAATCTGTACCACTGGTAATGGCGTTTACACTATATAATTCCAATCCCGAGCCCGAGTTTGCAACCTTCTCTATGGCTTTAAATACAGCATCAACAGGCCCACTACCTTGCGCACTAGCATCTGACTCTACGCCATCCATCATCAGTTTTAACTGAGCAACGGGTATTTCACCAATTTGGGAGGTTACATGCAAAGAAGTGAGTTTAAAGCGGGCGTTTTGTGCGGTTTCAATGCTAGTTTCGCTGACTAAGGCTTGCAAATCTTCATCGAAAATTTCGTGTTTTTTATCAGCAAGTTCCTTAAAACGTCTAAATGCATCATTTAGGTCTGCGTCATTGGAAAAAGTAGTTCCCAATTCATCCAAGCGAGCACGGAAAGCTGCTCGGCCTGAGTGCTTACCCATGACCATTTTATTGTCGTTCCAGCCTACATCTTGCGCCGTCATTATTTCGTAGGTTTCACGGTGCTTAAGCACACCATCTTGATGGATACCTGATTCATGTGCAAAGGCATTAGCGCCTACAATAGCTTTGTTAGGCTGTACCGGAAAGCCAGTGACACCAGAAACAAGTCGAGAGGTAGGCACAATGTGTTGGGGATCAATGTTGGTAGCCACTTGCATGGCATCATGGCGAGTGCGGATGGCCATAACAATTTCTTCTAAGGAGGCATTGCCCGCACGCTCTCCAAGGCCATTAATTGTACACTCCACCTGGCGGGCACCATTATTTACAGCAGCCAGTGAGTTAGCCACAGCCAACCCTAAATCGTTGTGACAATGCACCGATATAATAGCTTTATCTATATTCGGTACTGCGTTCATCAAACGGGCAATGGTCGCGCCAAATTCTTCGGGTACTGCGTAGCCAACCGTATCTGGAATATTAATAGTACGGGCACCTGCATCAATCGCCGCTTCTACGATACGACACATAAAATCAAATTCTGTACGGCTAGCATCTTCTAAAGAAAACTCAACGTCTTCCATTAGGTTTCTGGCGCGTTTAACCGAATAAACTGCACGCTCTACAACTTGGTCGGGCTGCATTTGCAGCTTGTACTTCATATGGATAGGCGAAGTGGCTATGAAGGTATGTATGCGTCCGGAATTAGCGTTCTTTAAAGCTTCGCCTGCTCTGTCTATATCCCCATCCAAAGCTCTGGCTAAGCTACACACGGTACTATCTTTAATGTTATCAGCAACGGACTTAACGCCGGCAAAATCACCTGGGCTGGCTATAGCAAAACCCGCCTCTATCACGTCAACTCGCATTTTTTCGAGCAATTTGGCGATGCGCAGCTTTTCATCTTGTGTCATGGATGCACCTGGGCTTTGTTCACCATCCCTTAAGGTCGTATCAAAGATGATGACTCTGTCGTTGCTGCTCATGGCCGAAGCTCCAAAAAATAACACATAGTTAACGTAGGTAAGAAGGTCATTATAGTCTAAACTAAAACCTATAATAGAACGCCTAATATAGCTCTTGACCCGTTCACTGGCAATACACAAAAGGTCCGAAAACGATGCAAACCAACGATTCTTACTCATTTGACGCCATCATAAATCGTCATAAGACTAACTCTTTAAAATGGGATAAATATAAGCATCAAGACATTCTTCCTTTGTGGGTTGCAGATACCGATTTTAAAACTGCACCGGTCATCCAAAAGGCCTTAGAAGAGCGCATAAAACATGGCATTTTCGGCTATACCCGCACCGATCAGCAACGCAACCAAGTGGTAGCAGATTATTATCAAAAAAAGTATGGCTGCCACGTAGAAGCCGACTGGATCGTATGGGTACCAGGTATTGTGGCTAGCTTAAGCTTAGCCATACGAAGCCTGTCTAAACAACATCAGCAAGTCTTTACCCCTGACATGGTCTACCCGTATCTCCATACAACGCCTGCTGCCTCGGGCAAACAAGCTAACCATCTAGCCATGACCTACGCTGAAGATAGGGTGCGCATAGACATAAATGCCCTAGAAAAGCGTAATGCTAAAGACGTTCGCGTGATGTTGTTTTGCAACCCACAAAATCCCGGTGGGGCTGTTTACACTCGCGAAGAATTACAGCGTATAGATGCCTATTGCGAAACCCATAACATTGTTTTGGTGTCCGATGAAATCCATGCAGATATCATTTTGGACAAAGACAAGAAACACATCCCTTATATAGACATCAGTGCCTATGCCCTAAACAACTCCATAGTACTCGGTGCTGCTAGCAAAGCGTTTAATGTGGCAGGTCTAGCGTGTTCATGGGCAGTGATTGCAAACGATCAACTTCGTCAGGAGTTTAAAAATGAGATGCACGGCATTATTTCCGAAATCAACCCCTTCGGTTACATTGCAACACTTACAGCGCTCACCGATGGTGATGAGTGGATTAACTCAATGAATGACTACTTACGTGATAATCGTGACTTTCTAATGGCACAACTGAATGCCATCAAGGGTTTACGCATGCTGCCTTTAGAATCCACCTTTTTAGCATGGATTGATGTGTCTGAGCTCAAATTGGAAGACCCATGTGCTTTCTTTGAAGCAGCGGGTGTGGGCCTTTCGTCTGGTAAAGATTTTAATGACGCTAATTTTTTACGCCTAAATTTTGGCTGCCCAAGGTCTATGCTAGAAGAAGCAGTGAAGCGTATTAAAAAGGCTTTGGCCTAAACTTTTAGGCCTAGTCAAATGATGAAATAGGCAATAATAAAGGCAATGTTGGTAATAAAGCCAATAAAAGGCACACTAAAATGATAACTACGAACATTGTGACTCATTGCTGCACCTTGGCTTTTAATTTTTAGCAGCGACAAGTGCATTAAGCTGAAAATGACTAAAATAAATAAACTGGTCAATTTCGCCAACGCAATCAACGGCAACCAAAGGGCCAGTATATATATGATAATAACAATCATTAGTGTGGCATAAATGGGTGTATGGGTGCGCCGATTAACTTGACTAAATATACTTGCCAGCCAGCCTTGCTGGCTCATGCCGTATAAAACCCTAGCTCCCATAATAATTTGTATCAGCGCACCATTAACAATAGCCAACATAGCAATTATGGAAATAACAACGGGGTTAAATCCCGTCATGTGCTGATAAAGCAAAGCTAACGGCGCTCCGCTTTGTGAAAGGGTTTGTGGAGTCACAGCCCCAATTGACACTATAGAAACCAAAATATAAATCGCACTCGCAAAAGCTAATGAGATCATAATTGCTCGCGGCATATTTTTTTCAGGCTCAACGACTTCTTCAGCCACGTTAACCATGTCTTCAAAACCAATAAAGGCATAAAAAGCCAAAAAAGAACCTGCTAAAACACCACTCCAAATAGATAAATTAGGTTGAGCAAACGCATTGACATAACTTGTTACGGAAAAATTTGTTAAATGGTCTCGACCTACCCAAATAATAATCAACAACCCAATAATTTCTATCAAGGTTAGCGATGCCGCAACAGTCACAGATTGCTTGATACCCCATATGGCCAACAGACCTAGTGTAAGTAGTAATACACTAATAGCTAGACCCTTGCTTATATCTACGAAAATTTGCAAATATCCCGTAAAACCAACTGTAATGGTGGCCGCGGAAAGTACACCTGTACTTATGATCATCAAACCAATAATGAGTGAAAGCTTTGGGTTGGCAAAAGCCTTAAACAAATAAACTGCTTCTCCTGCACTCACTGGATAACGTGACGATAATTCACTATAAGTAAATGCGGTTGTAATGAGCAGCATTGAGGTAAACAGAAAAGACAATGGAGTGAGCAATCCGGCCACACCAGCAACTTCACCAATGAGCACATAAATACCTGCACCCAAAATATTTCCCAATCCATAGAGTATTAATAAAGGTAGGGTGACTGTGCGTTTAAGTGACATAATTGTGGGTTTCTTTATCTGCCCATGGTGATTTTTCCAAATGACCATACCCAGAAAATTCATGTTGTTGTAGTGCTTTTAGCGACACATGAATTTCTTGTCCATATTTTGCTTCCAATGCCACACGCTGCTGGGTGAACTTGAACTTGGCCTTTTTATCCAACTGTTTCCACTGTTCTTTTATAGGCATATGTTCGGTTTCGCTGTAAATTAATTGGATCACCTTAAATACATCGGCACTAAGCAACTCGGGCTCAACCTGTTCTACTAACTGCTTTAAACGAATACATCCTTCGGTTGCTTCACATTGCTTATCTAGCATGGCACCAGCAATAACCCTAATACTTTCCACGCGATGGGTGTATTGTTTTTCTAACATTTGTTGCAAGTCTTGAATGCGCTTCTGATTGCTTTTAAAAGCTGCTCTTTGACGAACGAGAATCCACACAATCACCCCCAACATGATCATGCAAAACAAGGCGAGTAGAACAATAAGGTTGTTTGTAGACATGGCAATTAGACCTAAATTATATTACAGCTATTGTAGCATGGGGTATTTAAGACATCTTAGGTCTTGACCTCCGTCAGGGTGACCGCGAAATCTTCTATGCCCTGGTTCCCATGCTCTGCGTGGGAACCCAAACTCCGCCC
>JAQRMV010000074.1 GCA_028598985.1 Gammaproteobacteria bacterium | reverse complement strand
AATCACCCACAAAACCTTCACCCACGGCCAGCTCAATATGACCTCGATGTAGCCCTTTTAATGCCTGCAACTTGCCAAGGCAGGCTTCTTGGCTAGACAAAGATTCGCGATAATACTTGAGTAATACCTCTCCCTCATCCGTAGCTGTTACCCCTAAACAATGGCGCTCTAATAGAGTGACTGCGAGCTCTTTCTCCATTAAAGAAATTTGCCGACTTACTGCCGACGGCGCTATGTTGAGCTGGTCTGCAGCAGCGCGCACGCTCCCTAACCGAACCGCTTGATATAGGTAGCCTAAACGTTTGTCGTTGATGCCTTTGGTGACGCGGGCGGTATCAGGTGTCATTGACCATACCTAGGCAAGTGGTAGCTGCTGTCACCATGGCTCATTGCGGGTAGATTTCTATGATGGTATTGCCAGCATAGCTAGCTGGGATGCGTATACCGCCGTCGTCCGTAAGCACATAGTTAACCTCATGTAGATCGAGGTGTGTTTGCGCTTGCTGAACTGAACATGTGCTTATACGAATTGCCACACCACTGGGACCATGGCTGGTGTTTACCGGTACATCTACGCCATGGAATCGGCTTTTGGCTAATGTGGGGCTGAGCACCTCAAAATGGCCTTCGTCGGTATTTACAACCAAGCGTTGGGTTTCTAATTGTATTGCGTCGGCACCATATATACCCTCAAATCGGCTGTAAAAATCTGCTGGGTTATCGGCCACATAAAAAACGCCTGTAATGCCTGTGGCGCCATTTTCATGGACCATCCAATCTTCAACCCATACCAATTCAGGTTTATGTTGATGACAAATAAAGTGCGACATCGCAGGGCATTGCGAATTAATCAGCATCACCAAAGACACCACCGCTTCTTCTTCAGACCCATCGGGCCGGTGAGCTACGCGACGAAAATTTACCAAACCTTGGTTTTCAACACCCCTTTGGTCCATTAATAGATGGTCTGCACTGGCGTCTTTACTGTGTAAGGCCACCATGGCGATGCCTTCTCTTCTGGCAATAGCGTCACTAATAAAGCGCCCAAAAGCAAAGCCATTATCGTTGGTGAGGTCTAATTTGGTGGGGTCATACACACTAATGACTTCGATGAAGTTTTTTGGAAACATTAACAGATGGTTATCTGTGCCCCACGGGTGATGGTGACGCGGGTTGATGAAGAACCCTAGGCGAGAAAAACCTTCGCACGCCTTGTCCATATCGGCAACTGCAACAAGCGGGTGATCTATACCAAGGTGATTATGTAACATCGGCTTTATTCCTTTGAAGAAAATATGTGATGACCCGGTGGCTTGGCCGTGGGCCCTACAACAGTGGACCCTGCCGCCACGGTATTCACCACCACGGCGCCGCCACCAACCTTAGCCTGGGCACCAATTTCGATATTGCCAAACACCTGTGCACCCGAACCGATAAACGCCCCACGTCGAACCTTTGGATGACGGTCGCCAGAGCCTTTGCCCGTACCGCCCAAAGTCACCCCCTGAAACAAGGTGACGTCGTCCTCTACCACTGAGGTTTCACCAATCACAATACCTACCGCATGGTCCATAAATATACCTGCGCCTATCTGTGCTGCCGGATGAATATCTACACCGAATAAGTAGACTACCCTACTTTGGATGTAGTTTGCCATGGCTGATTGATGGTTGAGCCAGCAGGCATGGGCTAATCGATAGCACTGCAACGCTTGATAGCCACCAAAATAGAGTAACGGCGTATGCAGGTGTTTAATCGCTGCGTTGTTTCTCAACTGACACAGCAGGTCTTTACTGGCGGCAATAGCAATGGACTGGTGCTGGGTGATCAACTCTAAAATAAACTTACGCCATGCTTCTATGCTGGCGGGGCTGTCTGCTAGCTTTTCGGCTAGCACATGGGCCAATGCGGCATAATAAGCGTGGTGTTGTAATATATTTTGTTCATAAAAGGCTTTTAGTAGAGGCGTGTCATCAGCCACCTGTTGGGCCTCGGCAAGTATGGTTTGCCACAGGTTGTCTACGTCTATGTGTCGCTGATATTGAGTCATTATTCACCTACCTCTGGCTAATTATTCGATCGCATAACCAAACTGAGTGGCTGCATTATGGGCTGTTTCTATCCATACACTCTTGGTTTGTGTGTATTCCATTAGGCCTTCAATACCACTTGAACGACCATAGCCACTCTCTCCAAACCCACCAAAAGGCGACATCACGTTGATGGCCTTGTAGCTATTCACCCAAAACGTACCTGCGCTCACCTGTGCCGCCATGCGATGGGCTCGGCCTAAGTCGGCAGTCCAAACCGCGCCAGCTAAGCCAAAGCGGCTGTCATTGGCCGTGGCTACGGCATGGTTTTCATCGTCAAAGGCAATCACCGACATCACAGGGCCAAAAATTTCTTCCTGTGCCACCCCCATGGTGTTATCAACGTTAGCCAGTACCGTGGGTTGATAAAAGAATCCTTGTTCACCACCCGCAACTTGGCTAGCCTTACCCCCTGCGGCAACCACTGCGCCTTGAGATACGCCATTACTCACTAAATTAGATACGTGCTGGTACTGCTTAGCGTTATTAATGGGCCCAATCATAGTGTCTTCATGCCAGGGTAAATCTGGTTTTAGCTTACATGTTGCCGACGCCACACGTTCTACCACTTCATCATATACGCTGCGCTGAACCAGCAGCCGAGACCCAGACACACAACTTTGGCCCGCCGCTGCAAACACCGCCGCTTGGGCACCAACCACTGCTCGCTCTAGGTTTGCATCTGCAAACACAATGTTGGCAGACTTGCCGCCCAGTTCTAACACACAAGGGATTAGCCGCTGGGCACAAGCTGCGGCAATAACACTGCCCGTTTGTGGGGAGCCGATAAAAATAACCTTTTTAGTGGCTTTATTGGCAATAGCGGCAGCAGCAGTGGTGTAGCCATAGCCGTTGATGACGTTAACAAGGCCGCTTGGAATTCCAGCTTGTTCAAGCAATTTTACCAATACGGTGCTGCTTAAAGGCGTGAGCTCCGAAGGCTTAAGCAATACGCCGTTACCCGCGCAAATGGCTGGAGCAATCTGCCAGCCTGCGGTAAACAGGGGTGCATTCCATGGGGTGATTTGCGTCACCACGCCATAGGGTTCATGGCGAGTATAATTAAGATGACTAGTAGGCACAGGGATCACTTCGCCTGTTATCTTGTCGCACCAACCGGCGTAATACTCAAACATTTCCGCTACTTTTGCCACTTCTACACGACAATCGCGCAGGGGTTTACCTGCCGACACACACTCCAACCGAGCCAATGCTTCTGCAGCGTCACGAATCTGAGCACCACACTTCCACATGAGTTGCCCCCTAGCACTGGCGCTCATAGCCCACCACTTGGCTTGAGCAATCTGGGCAGCATCAGCCGCTGCGGTCACTACTGTTTCTGTGGCATCCTTATAATCTAAAAACCCCTTGCCCGTAGCTGGGTTAACTAAAGTAATGGAGTCGCCTGTACCCGGCACCAGCTCACCATTGATCCAACTGCCAAAATCTGCGCTAGCCAACAAAGAGGTAAGTAGCTCTTGTACCTGCTGCTGACCATTCCCTTCAACGACAAAACTCATGTTGTTATTCTCCCAAACCACAGTTTTTTACAATGTGATTAAAATCCCTGTCTGCGGCTAAGTTGTCTTCACTATCAGCCCATACCTGTGCCACTTGCTCAGACATGCATAGCGTCATACCAAGATCAGCAATCATGTTTTTAGCTAAGCCTACATCCTTACGCATTAGCCCCATGGTAAAGCCAGAATTAAACTCATCATTCAGCACCCAGAGTGGAAAGTTAACCTCGCTTATAGCACTACGGCCAGAACCTGCATTTAATCCAGCGATCAAATCTTGGGCATTCAATCCCGCTTTAGTGCCCAAAGCTACCGCTTCGGCAGTGGTCACCAAATGAGCCGCGCACAGGAGGTTATTGACTAATTTGGCTGCATGGCCATTGCCAGAACCACCCATGTACACCACCTTAGAACTGAGCACGTCTAAATAGGGTGCGGCACGTTTATAGGCGTCTTGTTCGCCGCCAACTAACATCACCATAGTGCCTGCCAAAGCACCGGCTGGGCCACCACTTACAGGGCAATCCAACAATTGATGGCTGGTAGGGGCCAATAAGGCTGATAATGACCGAGTCACCTCGGGCTCAGATGTAGAAGTGTCGATAATCAAGGTGTTTGGCTGAGCATGGGCCATAATACCGTCTGCGCCGGCAATAACTGCCTGCACGTGCTTAGCCATGGGTAAGGAAAGCAAAATGACGCTAGTTTGGCGGCACAAGGCCGCTGCATCTGCCACCACATTAACACCCAAAGCACGGGCTGCTTGCTGCTGCTCGGCGCCTAAATCCACACCAAAAACTTTATAGCCATGGCGTAACAAGGTTTGCGCCATGCCACTGCCCATATTGCCAAGACCAACAATACCTACCGCATTTTGAGCCATGCTCACCCCTACCTGTGTGACTAGTTTCAAACCCATTGTGATGGATTTTATCCATAATTATAAGTAGAGGATAAAAGCTTTTGCGTTCTAAAAAAAGCAACACCGATACCAAAGCAAAACCTAGCTCCTAGGCACCCCCCAAACCCCTAGCTCCCATGCACCCCCAAACCCCTAGCTCCCATGCTCTGCGTGGGAGCTCTTCCAGGCCTGAGCACACGCAGCGTTCCCACGCGGAGCATGGGAACGAGGGAACGAGAAAAACGACTCTAAGCCAATTTTTTAATATGGCTATTAGCCAAGGAGGCTTGGGTTTGTTGATGTAACATGCTAATTAACACCACCGCACGTTGCATGCCGTCGGTGTGACTAAATACTGCATTTAAGCCCTTAAAGGGGCCTTCTAAGATAGTTACGGCATCGCCCTTTTGGGGTAAATCCTGTGCTACTGCACTAGGCAGGCCTGCAGCTTCACGCAGCCTTAACTGAGCAATTAGCTCTTCGGGCACTTTGATAGGTTCCATGCCAAAACCCACAATTTTACTCACGCCTCTGCTAGAGCGAATGCTAGTGTAGCTTAAACCATTCACTTCGGGCTGCGCGTTAATAAAAAGGTAGCCAGGGAATAGCGCTTCTTCCACCTGAACACGTTTACCGCGACTGAGCTTCTCTACCCAAATTTGAGGGCAATAACAGTCACCGTTTTGGCGTTCTAAGTTTTCTAAGGCTCGGGTTTCTTGCCTTGGTTTTACCTGAAGCAATAACCAGTTTGATACAGCCATGTATTAGCCCTTTAATATTAAACTCGTTAATAATAGCGTGGTGTAACGAGATACAGCTTCTATTGTAGGCAAAAAGTTCTAGGAAAAATTCCTAAACCCTTAATTTAAAAGCCAGCCATCACAAGATTAAAGAGCATCAGAGCTATTCAAACTCTGCCGTGTCGCCCATGCCATGGCGCAAAACTTCCACTTCGCCATCTACTAAGCTCACCAAAGAGGTAACTTCCATACCGCAGTAACCACCATCAATGATCAAGTCTAGACTATGTTCTAAAGTTTGCCTGATATCATAAGGATCGGTTAAGGGCGCGTCTTCGTTGGGTAATATTAAAGAGCTACTCAACATAGGCTCACCCAATTCTTTGAGCAGGGCTAATGCAATGGCATTGTTGGGCACACGCAAGCCAATGGTTTTCTTTTTGGGGTGTAATAATTTTTTGGGCACTTCTTTGCTGGCCCTTAATATAAAGGTATAAGCCCCAGGCGTGTGGGACTTCAAAATACGATAAGCCTCGTTATCCACCTTGGCATAAGTAGCAATTTGGCTTAGGTCTTGGCACACAATGGTGAGGTGATGTTTGTCATCCAACTGGCGGATTTGCTTAATCCGATCCACCGCCTTTTTATCCCCTAAATGACAGGCAATGGCATAGGCACAGTCTGTGGGGTAAACCACCACACCACCACGCTGAATAATTTCGGCGGCTTGTTTTATTAACCGAGGCTGGGGTGACTCTGTGTGTATCTGGAAAAACTGGCTCATAGATTCCTTGCAAGCAGCATTGTAAATATAAGCACTATTGTAACTGCTGAGTGCAGCCCTGTCGTTGTCCATATCATTAGGGTGAGTGAATCCAATGATCCAAATTATTTGAATTACCAATCACCCTAAGAACTGAATTCGCTCTACCAATGCCAAAAAATACTGCTTTGACCATATCTCCAGAGCTTGATCATCGGCAACAAATCGTCTTATATCAAGCTTAGCATTTGCAATATCCAACACGTCTATTTTGTTTCTTAAAGTATCAATCAACAGGTCTTTAGTAAAAACCACATCAGCAGCAACGTCGCCACTCTGCTTAGCCCTTATGGATAAATGCTCAAGATTGAGTTTAAAACCATTTCTGACGTAAAATTCAAAATCATACCAATCTCGTCCCTTAACCCTTGCCTTCCAATTTCTATAAAGCAGGGCGTGCATTTTGCCAGCATACAGGTCTGCAGAGCAGAAACATTTTAAATAAAATGAAAATGGCTGCAGCAACAGTTGCTCTGTAGTGTTGAACCCCATAGGAGGGTTGGTATCCACTTCAAACTTGATTTTTATTTGCTGCCCAGTTGAATCTGCACCGTCTACCAATAGCAGGTGAGTGGTGGTGTTTTTTAGAAAAGCAGACTCAATGTGAGAGGCACTCGTTTTTTTCTTTTGCGTTATATGGGTAGATATTCCAAGCGCTGAAAACTCATCAGTAACGGCTTTAAAATAGGGCTCAAGCTTAAAATCTGGCTGCGGGCGCAGTAATGAAAAATCCAAATCTTCAGAATATCGATCAAGGCCGTAAAAAATACGCAAAGCCGTACCTCCATAAAATGCCGCGTGGGCAAAAAAACCACCTCGATACAACCCCGCCAAAGTAATTTCCTGCATCACTTCCCTTAAAGCATTATGGTAATCCTCATCATTAGAAATTTGATACCGGCTTAACATCTGCTGCAACATTTCAACTCACTCCAAGTTTTTGCAAAGCCTTATACAAAAAAACCAACAATTTAGCTTTGTAAGCACAATCAATACATTGTTCAACCAAACCCAAATCAAGCGCCTTAAACTCACCCAGATCAAGCCGTAAATCTTGCTCAAGGTATTCTGCCATTGCCTTAACTGAAGTAACCTTAAGGTTTTGAGTAAATAACACTTTGTCGATCAATGCTTTTTCTGGAGACGCTATTAAATAGTTAACACCGTCTCGGTTAGTTTCTATCTTGATAGATTTGGCATAGAGGCACTTTGGAGATTTTATGTAGCTAAACCTTCCCAATGGCGTGCGGTAATTCTTGGCAATTTTTGTTGTTATTGAGGTGAATTCAACAACCCTTTCAGGAATAAGCCCATAATGCGACAATGCATAATCTAGCGACAGATAAGAAGGCCCATATAAAACATTGGCCAACAACGCCTTAGATACACTAGGCCCCGACAACACATAAAGTGCTTGCTTAATACGGACGATTTCACCGCTTTGAACCATGCGCTTAATTTTATCATTTGGGTTTTTATATTCACTTAATACACTTTGCAAAGTAGCATGAGTAAATGGAGTGGAGGATATTTTTTTCAGCGCTTGAATCGATTTCATACCGCACAATATCATAAATTTATATATCTAATATGATTATTTTGTATTAGGTACCAATAATTATGATAAAAATTAAGTTATTTACAATCATTTCAAAAGAAGTTCGGCAAGCTCATTAACCAAAGCTTGGGCCCGTAGACGATCAACACCCGCTTGAGACAACAAACCCACTTTCAAAGCATTCAGCAAGATGTCTTGGTGCGCTTGTAGCTGTTCGGCAGACAAATTTCCAGCCAGCACTTGTTGCTGCAAGGCCAAAGCTTTATTAATGGTAGTTTGAGCCTGCGACAGCATTTGCGGATCTACCGAACGCCCGGCAGCACTGTTGCCTAAATGCCGTGCCATAATGGCCAACACTTCAGCTTGCAAGTCTTTTTTGGCCATAACACCCTACCCCTTTTTAGCCAATTCAAGCCGTAAAATAGCACTAAAGCTAGTATCGAAGCTGCCCCATACGTCCGCCGCCTGCGCAGGCGATAAACACTCTAAACGATGCAACTTAGCCAGTGATTCAAAACTAGATTGCAGCAACAATAACTGTTCCACAGTAATTAAGTTATGTGGCAAGGCCTTAGCCCGCACCAATAAACCACTCAAGGCCACGGCAGAGTCATCATAAAAATCGGTAAATTCAGCATAACCACAAGGCCCAACACCCCGCAGCGCAGCAAGCTCCACAAAATGCTGCGCAGAGCGCTTCTGCAAATGGGTAATGGATTTGTCGGTAGCGGAATCATAGGGCGTGGTGGGCACCAGAGCACAGGCTGGTAGCGTTGATAAAACCAATACCAAAGCTAAAAACTTTGC
>JAQRMV010000073.1 GCA_028598985.1 Gammaproteobacteria bacterium | reverse complement strand
ATGAGTTGCATTAGTAGTTCCAATCCCGTACAATCCCGTACCCATTTTATTTGGGCCTGAAGGCTTTGTGCTTTTTGGCGCGCAAATGGGCTAGATTTAAACCCGTTTAAAGAAGGTTGTAGTCGATAATGCAAAACCAAAAAATCCGTATTCGGTTGAAGGCTTTTGATCATCGTCTGATTGATTCTTCTACGTTGGAAATCGTAGATACTGCTAAGCGTACTGGCGCACAGGTTCGTGGCCCTATTCCACTACCTACTCGCAAAGAGCGTTTCACAGTTCTGACATCACCGCACGTTAACAAAGACGCGCGTGACCAGTACGAGATCCGCACCCATAAGCGTGTTCTAGACATCGTTGACCCTACAGAAAAAACTGTAGATGCATTGATGAAGCTAGACCTTGCTGCGGGCGTAGATGTTCAGATCAGCTTGAGCTAATCGAATCGTAGTGCCGAAAGGCGGCGTGGCAGCGCTTTAAACTTGCAAAACTATTATTATTTTTCGTGTAATTGGTGTGTATCACCAGCCGTAGTGGGTAAGCAGCCCCTTGCACAACTGGCAATTTGAGGTAATACAATGACTATTGGATTAGTCGGACGGAAGGCGGGCATGACCCGTGTATTCACCGATGCAGGTGATTCCGTGCCAGTCACCGTTATCGAGGTTGATCCCAACCGCGTAACGCAAGTGAAGGCAGTAGATACGGATGGCTATGCAGCTGTTCAAATTACTGTAGGCGAACGTCGCGCTTCACGCGTTACTAAGGCTGCTGCAGGTCATTTTGCTAAGGCAAATACTGCTGCTGGTCGTGGTTTATGGGAAATGCGCAATGTTGATGGCGAAGAAGTCTCTGTTGGTGATCAACTGACTGTTGAGCGTTTTAACGCTGGCCAGAAAGTAGACGTAACAGGCCAATCAAAAGGTAAGGGCTTTCAGGGTGGTATTAAGCGTTGGAATTTCACAATGCAAGATGCAACCCACGGCAACTCTATCTCCCACCGTTCTATCGGTTCTATTGGTCAGTGTCAAACCCCCGGTCGTGTCTGGAAAGGCAAGAAAATGGCGGGTCATATGGGCTCTGAGCAAGTTACTACCCAATCACTAGAAATCGTTCGTGTTGACGCAGAAAACAATCTGTTGTTGATCAAGGGCGCTGTTCCTGGTGCGCCAGGTGGTGATGTGATCGTTAGACCTACCGTCAAAATCCGTCGGTAAGGCTTAGGAGAATATCATGAATTTAAATCTTGTCGCAGGTGGTTCCGTTGAAGTGTCCGAAGTAGCCTTTGGTCGTGACTTTAATGAAGCGCTTGTTCACCAAGTAGTAACCGCATATCTTGCTGGCGGCCGTCAAGGCACTCGTAAGCAAAAGACTCGTTCAGAAGTGAGCGGTGGCGGTCGTAAGCCATGGAATCAGAAGGGCACTGGTCGTGCTCGTGCTGGTACTATCCGTAGCCCAATCTGGGTTGGCGGTGGTCGTGCTTTTGCAGCTCGTCCTCAAGATTACTCACAAAAAGTTAATCGTAAGATGTACCGTGCGGCGATGCAATGCATCCTAGCCGAGCTAGTGCGTCAAGAGCGTTTGATCGTTGTTGAAACGTTTGAATTGGCTGAGGCTAAGACTAAAGCAATGCTTGCTAAGCTTGCTGAGTTTAACGCTACCGATGCACTAATTGTGACTGAAGCAGTAGAGACAGGCCTTTATTTGGCTGCTCGTAACATTCCTAAGATTGACGTTGTTGATGCCGCTGGCATTAACCCTGTTAGCTTAGTAGGAAGCGAGAAGGTTATCGTAACCGTTGCTGCTCTGAAGAAGATCGAGGAGTTGCTAGGATGAACCAAGAACGTATATATCAAGTGCTGCTAGGCCCGCACATTTCTGAAAAAGCCACAATCGTTGCAGACGACGGTGGTCAGGTTGTTTTCCGCGTTGCTGCGGATGCGACTAAGCCAGAAATCAAAAAGGCTGTTGAGCAGTTGTTCGAAGTTAAAGTGGCTTCTGTCCGTGTACTTAATGCTAAGGGTAAGACTAAACGTACCCGTTTTGGCATTGGTCAGAAGGACAATATCCGTAAAGCGTACGTACGCTTAGCGGAAGGCCATGACATCGATTTCATCGCTGAGGCGTAAGGAGAAGCACATGTCAATTGTTAAGTGTAAACCTACTTCTCCGGGTCGTCGTCACGTCGTTAAAGTCGTACACGCTGATCTACACAAAGGTAAGCCATACGCTCCTTTGTTAGAGAAGAAGTCAAAGTCTGGCGGTCGTAACAATAACGGCCGTATCACTACCCGTCATATTGGTGGTGGTCATAAGCAGCATTATCGCTTGGTCGATTTTAAGCGCAATAAAGTGGGTATTCCAGCTACTGTAGAGCGTCTTGAATACGATCCAAACCGTACTGCCAATATCGCACTAGTGCTTTATGCAGACGGCGAGCGTCGTTATATTATTGCCTCTAAGGGCATGAAGGCCGGTGATCAAGTGATCTCTGGTGCTGATGCACCGATTAAGAGTGGCAACACCATGCCTCTACGTAACATCCCTCTGGGTAGCGTAGTGCACTGTGTTGAAATGAAAGTAGGTAAAGGCGCGCAAATCGCTCGTTCTGCTGGTGCCTCTGTGCAGCTAGTAGCCCGTGAAGGTGATTACGCAACATTACGTCTACGTTCTGGCGAAATGCGTAAAATTCGCGTTGAGTGTAATGCCACTTTAGGTGAAGTAAGCAACTCCGAGCATAGTCTTCGGTCATTGGGTAAGGCTGGCGCCTCCCGCTGGCGTGGTGTTCGTCCTACCGTTCGCGGTGTGGCAATGAACCCGGTTGATCACCCGCATGGTGGTGGTGAAGGACGTACCTCTGGTGGTCGTCATCCTGTGTCTCCATGGGGTACCCCTACTAAGGGTTACAAAACTCGTAGCAACAAGCGCACTGACAAACTTATTGTTCGTCGTCGCAACGCTAAATAACTAAAAAGAGGATACGGCTGTGCCACGTTCACTTAAGAAAGGTCCATTTATCGACCTTCATTTGTTGAAAAAGGTTGAGACTGCAGTTGAAGCCAACGACCGTCGACCAATTAAAACTTGGTCTCGTCGTTCGACGATCTTCCCTAACTTTGTAGGGATGACGATTGCAGTCCATAACGGACGCCAACACGTACCTGTTTTCGTAACTGAAGACATGGTGGGGCATAAACTAGGCGAATTTTCTGCCACGCGGACCTATAAGGGTCATGCAGCAGACAAGAAAGCCAAGCGCTAATGGAGAATATGATGGAAGTCACCGCAAAACATATGGGTGCCCGAATCTCTGCTCAAAAAGCGCGTTTGGTTGTCGATCAAATCCGCGGAAAGCGCGTAGATGAAGCACTAACTATTCTTGCTTACAGCCCAAAGAAAGCGGCTGAGTTAGTTAAGAAGGTTTTGGATTCAGCTATCGCTAATGCAGAACATAACAACGGTTTAGACGTTGACGAACTTACGGTTACTACCGCATTCGTTGACGAAGGTATGACCATGAAACGCATCAGTCCACGTGCCAAAGGCCGTGCAGACCGAATTTTAAAGCGTTCATGCCATATCACCGTGAAAGTCGCTGAGAAATAGGAGCTACCATGGGACAGAAAATACATCCTACGGGTATTCGCCTTGGTATTGTGAAAGACCATACTTCAACTTGGTATGCGAACCGCTCCACCTACGCGACTAACCTGTTGCAGGACTTAAAAGTTCGTGCCTTTTTGGAGCAACGTCTTGAACGTGCTTCAGTAAGTCGCATCGAAATTGAGCGTCCTGCTCAAAATGCACGTATTACAATTCACACAGCTCGCCCTGGTATCGTTATCGGTAAGAAAGGCGAAGATGTAGAAAAGCTACGTAATGAATGTTCTAAGGTGATGGGCGTGCCTGTGCACATCAACATCGAAGAAATCCGTAAGCCAGAATTGGATGCGAAACTCGTTGCACAAAGTGTAGCCGGTCAATTGGAGCGTCGGGTTATGTTCCGTCGCGCCATGAAGCGTGCTGTACAAAACGCCATGCGTCTAGGTGCCGAAGGTATCAAGATTCAGCTAGGTGGTCGTCTTGGTGGCGCTGAAATCGCGCGTTCCGAATGGTACCGTGAAGGTCGCGTTCCATTGCACACATTCCGTGCAGACATCGACTACGCTCCCTATGAAGCCAATACTACGTATGGCATCATCGGCGTTAAAGTGTGGATTTTTAAAGGCGAAATTTTGGGTGGTTTGGACGAAGTCCGCGCTGCAAAAAACAACGCTTCGAAAAAAGCTAAATAGGGGATACTGTAATGTTGCAACCTAAACGCACAAAATTCCGCAAAATGCACAAAGGCCGCAATCGCGGTCTTGCACTTCGCGGAAGTAAAGTAAGCTTTGGTGAATTTGGTCTTAAGGCTACTGGCCGTGGCCGTATTACTGCTCGTCAAATTGAAGCGGCACGTCGTACTATGACGCGCCACATCAAGCGTGGTGGTAAAATTTGGATCAGGGTTTTCCCAGACAAGCCGATTACTCAAAAGCCTCTTGAAGTTCGTCAAGGTAAGGGTAAGGGTAACGTTGAATATTGGGTTGCCCAAATTCAGCCAGGCAAAGTCTTGTTTGAAATGGAAGGTGTTTCAGAGCAATTGGCCAGCGAAGCGTTTACGCTTGCTGCAGCTAAATTGCCACTCGCCACCACTTTTGTTAAACGGACGGTGATGTAATGAACTCTGTTAAAATGCGTGAAAAATCTGTTGATGAATTGCAAGTGTCTTTGCTGGACCTATTAAAGGAACAGTTTAACCTTCGCATGCAAAAAGCATCAGGTCAGCTAGGTCAGTCTCACATGTTGGGACAGACGCGCCGCGATATCGCCCGCGTAAAGACTATTCTTAACGAAAAGGCAGGTAATTGATATGACGGCAACTGAGCAGCCTCGTCTCGCCACTGGCCGGGTCATCAGCGACAAGATGGATAAGTCCATCACTGTGCTGATTGAACGTCGTGTGAAACACCCTATTTATCATAAGTATGTGAAGCGTTCTACTAAGCTTCATGCACATGATGAAAATAATGAGTGCAACACCGGTGATCTGGTAACTATTGGTGAAACACGCCCGATTTCAAAGACTAAATCTTGGTCTTTGGTAAAAATTGAAGAAAGCGTCGCAAAGGTGTAGAATACCCGCCTCGCTTCTAGGGAACTCCAATTTCGGGCACCTAAATTAGAGAATTTTTCTGGTTAAGGAGCGCGAAATTGGCCCAAATAGTTTGGAGTAAACCATGATTCAAACAGAATCAATGCTAGACGTTGCTGATAATAGCGGCGCCAAGCGAGTACAGTGCATTAAGGTACTCGGCGGTTCTCACCGTCGTTACGCAGGCATCGGCGATGTCATCAAAATTACTGTTAAGGAAGCAATTCCTCGCGGTAAGGTGAAGAAAGGCCAGGTGCTTAAAGCTGTTGTAGTACGGACCCGTAAAGGTGTGCGTCGTCCGGATGGTTCAATCATCCGTTTCGATGTGAACTCTGCTGTGTTGTTAAACGCATCAGACGCCCCAATCGGCACACGTATCTTCGGCCCAGTAACTCGTGAGTTGCGTACCGAGAAATTTATGAAAATTATTTCCCTGGCACCTGAAGTACTTTAAAGCTCCCTAGGGAGCTAAACTAGCCCACTTGCACAGTGGGGTGGAGAAAGAGCGCTAGCGCGCTCTTTCTAGTATGAGAAGGTTGTAGGAAAGGATATTAAAATGCTTAAAATTAAGCGCGATGACGAAGTAATTGTTATTGCAGGCAAAGACAAGGGCAAGCGCGGCACCGTCGCGAAAGTTCTTGACGGTCGATTTATTGTATCTGGCATCAATATGGTTAAGAAAAACCAGAAGCCAAATCCAATGACGAACCAACCTGGCGGCATCATTGATATGGAAGCAGCAATTGCTGCATCTAATGTTGCTATTTTCAACTCCGCAACTGGTAAAGGCGACCGTGTTGGCTTCAAGATTCTTGAAGACGGCAGTAAGGTGCGCATCTTCAAATCCAGCGGCGAAGTGATCGGCGCATAAGGGGATTCGGACTATGTCAAGACTAAAAGCATTATACAATAACGAAGTAGCTGCCAAGCTTCACAAAGAGCTAGCATTTGCAAACGTTAATGAAGTTCCAAAGATTACCAAAATCACTCTAAATATGGGTGTTGGTGAAGGCATTGGCGACAAGAAGATGATCGAAAACGCAGTAGCTGATTTAGAAGCTATCGCCGGTCAGAAAGTTGTTGTTACTTTAGCGCGTAAGTCTATCGCAGGCTTTAAGGTACGTGAAGGATGGCCTGTTGGTTGTAAAGTTACTTTACGCGGCCAGCAAATGTGGGAATTCTTTGACCGGTTGGTTGATATTTCTATTCCTCGTATCCGTGACTTCCGTGGTTTAAACCCTAAGTCTTTCGACGGCCGTGGTAACTACAGCATGGGTGTGCGCGAGCAGATCATTTTCCCTGAAATCGAATACGATAAAGTGGATAAACTACGCGGTATGGATATCACCATCACTACCACAGCACGTAACAACGAAGAAGGTTTGGCGCTATTAACAGCCCTTAACTTTCCGTTCAAAAAGTAGGGCGATACCATGGCTAAATCTTCCATGAAAGCGCGTGAAGACAAACGTGCAAAAACAGTTGCTAAGTTTGCCGTTAAACGCGATGCAATTAAAGCAATTTTAAACGACGTAAATACTAGCGATGAAGATCGTTGGGATGCGCAAATGGCTTTGCAAAAGTTGCCACGCAACGCAAGCCCAACGCGTCAAATGCGTCGTTGTCAAATCACAGGTCGTCCACATGCGGTTTACCGTAAGTTCGGCCTATCACGTATCAAGCTTCGTGAAGCTGCGATGCGTGGTGATGTGCCTGGCCTTAAAAAAGCCAGTTGGTAGAAATTTGAATGTGAAGCTACTGCGCTCGGCCTAGCTGCGTTGTCACTGGTTTTTAAATGCTCATTTGCAATTTGCAAACTGCGCTTTAAAAACCAGCTCTGCCTTGCTAGTCCTTCGCTTGCTACGCTTCACAGTCAAATTTGAGGTTCGATCGTGCAATTTGGTGCGTTCGAACTTTAAAAACGGTGATTGGAAACCTAAGTCAATTCCGGCTTCAGGTCTGGTCACGCTTTTGATAAGCGTATCTTCGATAGGCTGTACAAAAGTTAAGAAATTTGGAGCTCAATAATGAGTATGCAAGATACCCTTGCGGATATGATCACTCGCATCCGTAATGCGCACATGGCTGGTAAAGTTTCAGTCACTATGCCTTCTTCAAAGTTGAAGGTGTCAGTAGCGCAGGTCCTACAAAGCGAAGGCTACGTTGGCGACATTTCTGTTGTTGAAGGTACAAAGCCTGATCTGACCATTACTTTGAAATATTATGAAGGCAAGCCTGTAATCGAAAAGATTGTACGCATCTCTAAGCCTTCACTACGCGTGTACAAAGGCGCTTCTTCTATCCCTACTGTTGAAGGTGGTTTAGGTGTTGCAATTGTTACAACTTCTCATGGCGTCATGTCCGACCGCGCAGCCCGTGCTGCTGGTATCGGTGGTGAAGTCATCTGTACTGTATTCTAAGGAGTTGTCATGTCACGAGTAGCAAAAAGCCCTGTGGCGCTGCCATCAGGTGTGACCGTCACTATTAATGGTCGCGATTTGACTGTTAAAGGTGGTAAAGGTTCTATGGACTTGGTTCTACACAACGATGTGGAAGTAAACCAAGCCGACAACGTTTTAACCTTCGATGCGCGTAACAACAGTAAGCAAGCCATTGCAATGACCGGCACTACCCGTGCCTTGGTCAATAACATGGTATCTGGCGTCGCCGACGGTTTCACTAAGACTTTGTTATTACAAGGTGTTGGTTATCGTGCTGCTGTTAAAGGTTCTGTGCTTAATCTAACTTTGGGTTTTTCCCATCCTGTAGATTATCAATTGCCTGAAGGCATCACGGCCGAGTGCCCTAACCAAACTACAGTCGTAGTTTCCGGTATCGACAAGCAACGTGTAGGCCAGGTGTCTGCAGAGATTCGCGCGTTCCGTCCACCAGAGCCTTATAAGGGCAAGGGTGTGCGCTATGCAGACGAGTATGTGCGTCGTAAAGAAGCTAAGAAGAAGTAAGGTAAGATAACATGGATAAGAAAATTGCACGTATACGTCGCGCTGCCCGCGCACGTTACAAGATGCGTGACCTAGGTGTGACCCGTTTGTGCGTTAACCGCACATCGCAGCACATCTACGCACAAATTATTTCTGGCGACGGATCTCAAGTATTGGCTCAAGCTTCTACTTTAGACTCTAGCTTGCGCTCTGGCGCTACTAGCAACGCTGATGCGGCTGCACAAGTAGGCACTTTGATCGCAGCACGCGCTAAAGAAGCAGGTGTCGAGACGGTTGCATTTGACCGTTCTGGATTTAAATACCACGGCCGAGTGAAGGCGTTGGCTGATGCCGCGCGTGAAGCTGGCTTGCAGTTCTAAGGAAATATGACAATGGCTAACATTGAACAGAAAGACGGCGACTTGCAAGAAAGCTTGGTGCAGGTTAACCGTGTATCTAAAGTAGTTAAAGGTGGTCGTATCTTTAGCTTTACCGCTTTAACAGTGGTAGGTGATGGCGCAGGCCGTGTAGGTTATGGACGTGGTAAGGCTCGTGAAGTGCCTGCTGCAATCCAGAAAGCTATGGAAGCTGCACGTCGCAACATGATTACAGTCGAATTGGACGGTACTACCCTTCAATACGCAATTAAAGCTCGCCATGGTGCCTCTAAGGTATACATGCAGCCAGCATCTGATGGTACCGGCGTAATTGCTGGTGGCGCGATGCGAGCTGTACTTGAGATGGCTGGTGTCCATAACGTATTAGCTAAGTGCTACGGTTCTACCAATCCGGTAAACGTTGTACGCGCAACATTTAATGGCCTTAAGGCCATGAATTCTCCAGACGAGATTGCAGCTAAGCGCGGTAAAACTGTCGAAGAAATATTGGGGTAATTAGTCATGGCAAAAGCAAAGTCTATGATCAAGGTCACCCTTGTGCGCAGCGTGCATGGCAAATTGCCACGTCACCGTGATTGCGTCAAGGGTCT
>JAQRMV010000072.1 GCA_028598985.1 Gammaproteobacteria bacterium | reverse complement strand
AATGGTGCGGACGGAGAGACTCGAACTCTCACACCTTGCGGCACTGGAACCTAAATCCAGCGTGTCTACCAATTTCACCACGTCCGCTTAATCAACTCAGGCTGTGCCTGTGCTCATCGTACTGCTTATACTGCCATGTAATGGGGTGGACGATGGGGTTCGAACCCACGACCACCGGAATCACAATCCGGGGCTCTACCAACTGAGCTACGCCCACCACTACAACACTACATTTATTATTTACCTAGTTTCTACCCTTGCGACGCTGGCACGCCCTGAAGGATTCGAACCCTCGACCCACGGCTTAGAAAGCCGTTGCTCTATCCAACTGAGCTAAGGGCGCATTTTACTGCGGCAAATAATGGTCGGGGTAGAGAGATTCGAACTCCCGACATCCTGCTCCCAAAGCAGGCGCGCTACCAGACTGCGCTATACCCCGACATCCTCTACAAGGCTACTGCCTAGCGGCTATGCCCTTGAAGAGGTGCGTATATTAAAGCTGTCACCCTGTTTCGTCAAGGCTTATTTCTGGTTTTTTTTCAATAAAACCAAACTGTTAAAATAAACTTAAATTCTAAAGATCACGCTTCCAGCGGGTGCCCTCTTTACTGTCTTCTAATACCACGCCGGCGTCTTTTAACTGATCACGAATTTGATCAGACAAGGCAAAATCTTTATCTACCTTAGCCTGATTGCGCTGTACAATTAAAGCGTCAATGTCTGCATCTGCAAGACCTCCCTCGCCTGCTTGGCCCTGCAAATATGATTGGGGGTTTAACTCTAACAGCCCTAATATATTGCCCAATCCACGCATCTGGCTGGCTAAAACAGCGGCCTGTGGGTCTGCATCACGCTTTAGGCGGTTAATTTCTCGCGCCATATCAAACAACACGGCAATGGCTTCACGGGTATTAAAATCATCATCCATGGCAGCATTAAAACGGTCTAAATAAGGGCCATCGAGAGGCGTGTTAGTCAGTTCTAACTGATCCATGGCCGTGTATAAACGATCCAGTGCACTTTGCGCTTCCACAAGGGCATCTTCTGCGTAATCAATTTGGCTACGGTAATGGCTGGCCGTAAGCAAGTAACGCACAATTTCTGCAGGGTATTTTGCTAACACTTCACGAATGGTAAAGAAGTTGCCCAATGACTTGGACATTTTCTCTTTGTTCACGCGCACGGCACCCGCATGTAACCAATAGTTCACAAAGGTTTCGCCATTGGCGGCCTCGGATTGTGCTATTTCGTTTTCATGGTGTGGGAAGGGCAAATCTGGGCCACCCCCATGAATGTCGAAGTGGTTGCCTAAACAACATTTGGTCATGGCAGAGCATTCAATATGCCAACCTGGCCGACCTTCGCCCCAAGGCGAGCTCCAAGAGACTTCGCCAGCTTTAGCGGCTTTCCACAATACAAAATCAAAGGGGTTTTCTTTAACGTCGTTCACATCTACACGGGCACCCGCTCGCATGTCTTCTAGCTTACGGTTGGTTAGGGCTCCGTAGGTTGCAAATTTAGCAACTCGGTAATACACGTCGCCGTTGCTTGCTGCATAGGCATAATTTTTGTTGATAAGGGTTTGCACCATGTCGATAATGGCTTGCATATGGGCCGTGGCTCGCGGCTCTTGATCTGGCTTTAGCACATTAAGTGCGCGCTCATCTTCATGCATGGCATCGATAAAACGCTGTGTTAATTGGTCACAAGATTCGCCGTTTTCTGCCGCTCGTTTAATGATTTTGTCATCCACGTCGGTAATGTTGCGCACATATTCCACTTGGTAGCCCGCATGGCGCAAGTAGCGTGTGATTACGTCAAACGACACCATCACTCTTGCGTGACCAATATGGCAGTAGTCATATACGGTCATGCCACACACGTATAAACGGATTTTACCGGGCTCTATAGGTGTAAAAGGCACTTTGCTATTAGTGAGGGTGTTATGTAGTTGTAACATATGTGTTTAACCTTTTTTGGCCCAAGAGTCGCGCAGTGTCACGGTGCGATTGAATACTAAATGATCCACTGTGGAATCTTTGTCGACACAAAAATAACCCTCACGCTCAAACTGAAAACGATCCCCTGCTACGGCAGTAGCCAAGGAAGGTTCGGCCATGGCGCCTTGCACTAAACGCAGGTTGTTTGGGTTGATATGGGCCATAAAGTCTACGTCTTTATCGCCGTCTGGATTGGCATGATTAAACAAACGATCATATAACCGCACATCCACCACTTGGTGGTGATCAGCACTTACCCAATGCACCACACCGTTCACTTTATAGCCTTCTGGCTTTTTGCCTAATGTGTTTTCATCATAACGACACACTAACTCAACCACTTGGCCGGCTGCATCTTTAATGACTTGCTCACAGGTAATAATGTAGCCACCACGTAAACGCACAGACTGCTGCGGTGCCAAACGTTTCCATTTACCTTCTGGCTGTTCGGCAAAATCGGTTTGATCAATAAATACTTGTTTAGACATCACCAACTCTCGCTCACCCATGGTGTCGTCTTTAGGGTGTTTAGGCACTACCAAGGTTTGTGTTTTGCCTTGCTCCCAATTTGATACAGTCACCTTAAGGGGCTGCAGCACACACATAGCACGGGGCGCACTGGAATCTAGGTCATCACGCACACTAGATTCTAAGCGCCCAAAATCTGTAATGCCCTTACTGCGAGCTACCGGTGTTGCAGCACAAAAGTTGCGTAAAGACTCTGGTGTATAACCACGACGGCGCATACCAGAGATAGTAGGCATACGGGGGTCGTCCCAGGCTGTCACCGTGTTGCTGTCTACCAGCTGCTTAAGTTTACGCTTACTGGTAATGGTGTAGTTAAGCTCTAAACGAGCGAATTCATACTGACGTGGGCGGCGCTTACCACTTGGCAAGGTAACATTGTCAATAAACCAATCGTATAACGGCCTATGGTCTTCAAACTCTAAAGTACAAATGGAATGCGTGACTTCTTCTAAAGCATCTGACAAACCATGGGTGAAGTCATACATGGGGTAAATACACCATGTGCTACCCGTTTGATGGTGTTCAATATGGCGAATACGATAGATAATTGGATCACGCAGGTTCATGTTGGGTGATTGATTATCAATTTTGGCGCGTAATACACAGTGACCATCGGCAAACTCACCGGCACGCATACGTGCAAACAGGTCTAAATTTTGTTCTATGCTGCGCTCACGGTACGGGCTGTCTTTGCCCACTTGAGTAAGGTTGCCGCGGTATTGCCGTGCTTGATCTGGGCTTAGGTCACATACGTAGGCTAAACCTTTGTTGATCAATTCTAGTGCAAAGCTGTGTAGTTGCTCAAAGTAATTGGAGGCATACTTCTCTTGCCCAGACCACTTAAACCCTAACCACTCCACATCGGCCTTAATAGACTGAATGTATTCGTCACTTTCTTTTTCTGGGTTGGTGTCGTCGAAACGTAAATTACATTGGCCATCGAAGTCTTGCGCCATACCAAAATTTAAACAAATCGAAGTAGCGTGGCCCACGTGTAAATAACCGTTAGGTTCGGGTGGAAAACGGGTCACGACTTGGCCATCATTGTTGCCCTTTCTAACATCCTTAGCGATGATATTACGAACAAAGTTTGATGCCTGTACCACGGTTTTTTCGGCCACGAATGGGTCTCCTTAAGACTTGCCCTAAAAAACCCATAATTATATGCCTTTTGCGACCTTCCCTGCCACCCTATTTCGTTACAATTTGCACACCAAAACCACACCAATGATTGCATCCCTAAGCTGTGGCCGTCATAATACGGATCTCTTATTTAACCATCACTTGCTAAGGCTGTCGCATGTCAAATGTATTAATGAAAACTAACTTTGGTGACATCACCATTGAACTTAACTATGAAAAAGCACCTATTACGGCTGCCAACTTTGAACAATATGTACGTGACGGTTTTTACGACGGCGTTATTTTTCACCGTGTAATAGACGGCTTTATGGTGCAAGGCGGCGGTTTTGACGTAAGCATGGATCAAAAAGAAACCCGCGCAAATATTGAAAACGAAGCAGACAACGGCCTAACCAATGACGAAGGCACATTGGCCATGGCTCGCACTATGGACCCACACTCTGCTTCTGCACAGTTCTTTATCAACGTAGGCAACAATGCCTTTTTAAACCATTCTGGCAAAAACTCCCAAGGCTGGGGTTACGCTGTATTTGGTAAAGTTGTAGACGGCATGGATGTGGTGAACAACATCAAAAATGTTGCAACTACTTCTAAGTCTGGCCATCAGGATGTGCCTACAGAGCCAGTGGTTATTGACTCTGCCACCATGATTGAAGGCTAAACGCCTTGCGTCGCCTATTCATTGCCGACTTACACCTGCATCCGGCCAGACCGGAGCACAGTTGCGCTTTGATTGATTTTTGTGAACAACGTATTAACGCTGATGACGAACTTTATATACTAGGCGACTTGTTTGAAGTATGGATTGGCGATGACGTTGGCATGGTTACTTATGCCGATGTCATTGCCTGCTTTAAACAACTCACAGATACGGGCACTAAAGTTTATTTTATGGCCGGTAATCGAGATTTCTTAATTGGCTCAGACTTTTGTCTGGCCACTGGCATCACCCTACTTCCAGACCCTTACCTTATCCGTTTTGACCAACAAGACGTATTGCTCATGCACGGTGATACTTTGTGTACAGACGATTTAGACTACCAAGGTTTCCGGTCACTAGTTAGAAGTCCCCATTGGCAGCAGGAATTTTTGGCAATGAGCCCCGCATTACGTATGCAAAAAGCTGCAAACTACCGCCAACAAAGCCAATCCATGACCGCTACCAAATCAGACGAGATCATGGATGTAAATAGTGATGCTGTAGATCAAATCATGGCTCAATACCAGGTAAGCTTATTGATTCACGGCCACACACATCGGCCTCAAGTTCATCACCTTAATCTTGGCGAACGTATCGTTTTAGGGGACTGGGGTGGCCATTTCGACTATCTGAGCTGGCCTCAAGGTGAAGCTTGGCATTTGATCCGTCAATCCATTTAGCATTAACCCCTGATTTTACTAGAGTTTTAGCGCTTACTGCCTTTGGCCCTAGATAATAAAATAGTCTGGTTCTATTGCAAATATCTCCAAACACTCTACTATCGGTGTTAGTAGGGTATAAAATCAGCCAATTCTGATTGCCCAACTCGCCGAAGCTTTGTGCCAGATCTCAGGTCTGCATCAATAAATACAATAACGGTTCAACGCCACAAGGCGATAGGACCACACAAGGAACAGGGTTATGAAAACTTTAATCAAAACATCCACTGCAGCCATTGCACTTGCATTAGCTGGCAACGCAGTAGCCGATGTTAACGTAGCATACTTTTTAGAGTGGGCCACACCAAACCAAATCGCCAAAGTAGAGAAAGCATACGACGACGCCATGGGCGAAACCGTAAATTGGACTAACTTCGGCACAGGCGTAGGCATGACTGAAGCCATGCTTGCTGGAGATATTGATATCTCTTACTCACAAGGCCTTACGCCTTTCGCTAACGCGGTAAACGCTAACGCTCCTATTAAGATGGTTGCCATTGCTGTAGCTTACGGTGCGGCCGATGACTGTATCGTGCGTAGCGACTCTGGCATTACTAAAGCCAACGCATCAGAACTTGAAGGCCAAGCAGTAGCCGTGCCTTTAAATACCATGGCAGACTTCGGCTTCCGTATGACCATGGCTAACGTAGGGGTTGATATTTCTCAACTCACTATTGTTGACCAAGAGCCAGCAGACGCTGCTGTATCTCTAGCCGACGGCGCCGTGGTAATGGCCTGTGGTTATGGTTCTAACTCTCTAGATAAGATGAAAGAAGTGGGCTCACCTATGCTTACCTCTGCTGAAAAAGCCGCAGCTGGCATCAGCAGCTTCGACATCATCTCTGTTACAGAGACGTTTGCTCAAGAACATCCCGATCTAGTTCGCACCTTCGTAGAAGTAACCAGCGAAGCAAACGCGGCATGGGCTGCAGACCAGTCTAAGCTTAGCGTTATTGCTAAAGACGCCGGTATGACCGAAGAAGCCACAGCATCACAAATGGCAGGCTTTAGCTTCCCAACTGTAGCTGAGCAGAAGCGTGACTACTTTGGCAAAGACGGCATCGCCCGTAGCATGGTGGCCTTTATGGGTAACATGTTCGCCACTAGCGACACGCCTGCCCTTGCAGACTACAACGTGACTATCGATACGTCTTTCCTAGACTAAGATAGTCTTAGTGACGTGGCGGTCCAGAAACTGCCGCGTCACTTCGTTCCTCGCAATGATAAGCGTTTTATTATTGCGGGCTCTGCGTAGCAATCCATCCAAACAAACGACAGCTTTAAAGAGTTACCTATATGAGTGACCTAGTTTCTGACAACTTAAATATGAAGTTCACTACCCCTTCTGGGCTAGTGGTTCATGCCTTAAAAGATGTGAGCTTTAACCTAAAAAAAGGTGAGTTACTTTCTGTTTTAGGCCCGTCGGGTTGTGGTAAAACAACACTACTTAACATTATTGCAGGGTTTCTTAACCCTACAGGCGGCAGCGTTAAACTGGGTGACGATGAGATACTAGCCCCAGGCGTAGACCGAGGCATGGTATTTCAACAAGGCGCTTTATTTGAATGGCTTACCGTGGCACAAAACGTAGACTTTGGCCTACGTATGAAAGGCGCAGACCCAGTAGAAACTGCTAAAAAAGTAGACGAATGGCTAGAAATAGTAGGCCTAGCAGGATTTGGCGACACCCCTACTTACCAACTTTCGGGCGGTATGCAGCAGCGTATTGCCTTGGCTCGTTGTTTGATCAACGACCCAGACCTCATCCTTATGGATGAGCCTTTAGGCGCTCTAGACGCCCTTACCCGCGAAAAAATGCAATCGCTGATATTAAAAATCTGGAAAGAAACCGGCAAAACTATCATGATTATCACCCATTCCGTAGAAGAAGCCCTTATGTTGGGCGAACGTCTATTTGTAATGGCACCGCGCCCGGGGCGACTACACAAAGAATATCGCTTACCGTTTGCGGAGATGGGCCTTACCCAAGACCCTCGAGACATTAAGAAAACCCAGCACTTCAGCGAAACCCGCGAAGAAATTCTTTCCATGATTTGGAATATGGAAGAAGAAATCATGGGCGGAGGGTCACTGTAATGAGCGATTTCCTATTTGAACAACGTAACACCATCGTTGCATACCTTGTTATTGGCTTAGTCATTGCCCTTGTACTGTCTATCGTTAAGGGCCGTCGAGTGATGACAACCGAGCGAACTGACCTTGTTTTTGGTAACCCAGCCAAAGCCTTAGGGGGTTGGTACTGGATCGTTACGGGCATGTCTTTTGTCATGCTTATTTGGTTTTACTTCTCTTGGGATGCGGCACGTGCCTACAACCCTACTGCAGCCAACGAACTCTGCCAGGTAGCCAAGGTAGAAAGCGCCATTAAACCCATGCGCTCACAGTTCCCTTTTGATAGGCCTAACATACGCGGCACAGACCTCATTGCGCGAGATAGCGCACAGCTAGAACGCATTAATAACAGTTTACAAACACTAGCCCTAGAACACTCTATAGAAGCCGAAGCCGCTGCTATATTGGCAAGCCTATCCAGCGCTTTAGTTGATCAAGCCAACCCCGCTTATATAAAAGCAGATTTAGAGGCAGAATTTCAGTCTATCGCTGCACGTATTAACAGCCTGACCGACAACTTTAATGACCCAACCTACCCTAGCCAGCCTAACGCTGTTCAGATAGCGGCTGGAAACGCTCAGCCGGGCTGGGGAGACACGGGCAAAGAAATTCCAGTACTACCCGCCACACCCTTAGGTTACCGCTATGCTGCAGTGGCCACGGAAATAAAACTGATCAGCAAAGATTTTGTTAAGCTACGCAACACCAACCCTCACCTATTAGCTCAGGTTGCTGATATTAAGGCGCGGATTAAAGCGGCACAAGCAGCATCTACATCAAACTCAAGCTTGACCGCTAGCCAACAAGAAGTGCATATAAAACTTTATCGCCAGCTTAACAAAATGCTCAAGCGTATTGATGACGGTGCCATCTTCCCACCCAGCAGTCTCAATAGTGTGCAAACGGCTTTAGTGGCGTTTGATCAAGCTCACATAGAACAACAAGGAAGCCTTAAAACCTACGACACATGGATGATGCCGGGTGGCCGCATTATGGCCGGCAACAGTGCCTGTAGCGAACAAGGCTCAGGCCGTTGGTTACCTAAGCCTTCTGACACATTAGGCACCTTAGCGCGCATTTCCAACCCAGACATTGGTTTTAAAGATGTACCTCTACTTTGGTACAGGTGGCAGCCGGTGGGCGGCATGGTTGCCTTCTTATTCCCAGACTGGATTGCCGATTTAATTCCTGGTAACTACCCACGTCATACTCAAGACGGGCAAATCAACAGCAACTTTAAGTCTAAGGTTAGGGACTTTGTAACAGGCAACTACAACTCCTTCTCTATTCCCGTGCCTATGGGCCACATGTGGGATTCTATTGTGCGTGTAGTGACGGGCTTATTTTTTGGCATCATATTAGGTGTGCCACTAGGCTTATTCATGGGCTTAAGCCGCTTTGCTAAAGGCTTCTTTGATCCCATGGTAGAGCTGTACCGCCCTGTGCCACCTTTAGCTTGGGCGCCGCTGATCTTAACCATTTTTGGTATTCAAGACGACGGTAAAATCTTCCTGCTATTTATGGTGGCCTTCGCCATTATGGTGATCTCTGCAAGAACAGGCGCTACCGGCACACAACTGTCTAAGATCCACGCTGCCCATTCTTTGGGTGCCACCCACCGTCAGATCTTACGTCGAGTCATTCTGCCAAACTCCTTACCAGAAATTCTTACGGGCATCCGCATTGCTATTGGTGTGTGTTGGGGTACGTTGGTGGCTGCCGAAATGCTGGCAGGCACTACAGGTATCGGTTTTGTAGAAAACGTGGCTCGTAAGCAGTCCGACTACGAAGTGATCTGGGTCACCATTATCATCTTGGGTGTACTAGGCCTGATGTTCGACTTAATCATGCGTTCGGTAATTACCCGCACCATTCCATGGCGCGGCAAAGGCTAGCTAAGCTTTGGTAACACCTAAAAAGGCATTCCATATTGGGCTGCCTTTTTTTATACCCTGCCTTTTTTTA
>JAQRMV010000071.1:6844-9239 GCA_028598985.1 Gammaproteobacteria bacterium | reverse complement strand
CATTCATGAAGTATTTAATTAGGGACACTCACCATGACACTTAACATTACCGAACCCCTTAGCGGATCTGCTTTGTTCTGGAGTAAGGGTTTTCGGCCCTTCTTTATAGCCGCTGCCGGCTACGCCATTGTAGCCATGTTAGTTTGGTCTGCAGCATTATTCTACGGTTTTAATATTGATACGGGTGGTTTGAGCTACTTTCAATGGCATGCCCATGAGCTATTGTATGGCTACGGCGGTGCTGTTATTGCAGGGTTTTTGCTCACAGCTGCGGTCAATTGGACGGGTAGAAATACTCTTTCTGGATTTGGCTTACAGCTGATTTTTCTAGTTTGGTTAGGTGCAAGAATAGGTTGGTTGTTAGGGGGCGTGTGGTTATGGCTGGGGGCTATGGCTGACGGTTTGTTTTGGCTAATGTTAATGGTCGCCATTGCGCGGCCAATCATTCAAGTTAAACAATGGCGCCAATTAGGTATTTTGGCTAAATTAACACTACTCTTTAGTGCCCATATTTTGTTTGTATTAGACGCCTTCGCATGGGTTCCCGGTGCTGCTTATGTAGCCATTTATATAGGTCTATTTACGATCATAGGTTTAATACTAGTTATGCTGCGCCGTGTGTTCCCATTTTTCGTCAAGGCCGCTAGTGGGGGGCGGGTAGAGCTAAACAATCCAACTTGGATAGACCGATCAAGTTTAGTCTTGTTTGTGTTGTTTATGTTGGTGTTTTTTATCTGGCCTAAGAGTATTTTGATGCCAGTTGTTGCGTGTGCTATCGGCTTGGTTTTGTTGGTGCGTTTATTAAATTGGTTCGATAGTTTCATATTTACAGCACCACTGTTATGGAGCTTATATGTTAGCTACGGATTTATTGTATTAGGTTGTTGGTTGTTTGCTTTATCTTATTGGCATGGACAATTACATTACCTCGCTATTCACGCCTGGTCTTTGGGTGGGTTTGGGATGGCCACTCTAGGCATGTTAGTTCGTGTATCTGTTGGCCATAGTGGGCGTAACGTGCGCGCTAAGCGTCCGTGGATGTGGTTGGCTTTTATGAGTTTAATCGTAGGCGTGTTGTTGCGGGTAATATTGCCAATGGTTTGGCCAGCGTTTGCCACGGAAATGTTAATATGGAGCCAAGTTGCTTGGTTGTTGAGTTTTGTGGTTACCTTTTACAACTTGGTGCCTTTATTAACCAAAGCGCCATCTGTTAGTGAAGAGCTATAACGCTCCATTTGGGCATGGCTTTCTTGGTCTGCAACGCTGACGGGGTCTAAGTGAATAATAACGTCGGCATGGGGAAAGGCGCTCATGATCCGTTCCTCTACAGCGTCAGCCACATCGTGGGCTTGTATTAATAACATGTCATCTTTGAGCTCTAAATGGAGTTGAATAAATTGCATATGACCAGATTGTCTGCTGCGTAGGTCGTGCATCCCCAAAACTAAAGGCTGTGTCAGGGCAAGCTGGGTAATTTGTTGTCTCTGCACATCACTGAGTTCATGATCTAATAAGAGATGAAAAGCTTTTTTTGCAATTTCCCATGCGCTATAAATCACATAACCACCAATGGCCAACGCAAAATATGGGTCTGCTCCATAATAACCATAGCTTGCTAAAACAAGGGCTATAATAACGCCAAAATTCATTAATAGGTCTGACGTGTAATGTAGTGAGTCAGCCTCAATAGCGGTTGACTGAGTGCGTTTGATGACCTGTCGTTGGAATAATACTAGGCTGGCTGTAAGCAGCATGCTAATGAACATAACGCCCACTCCTGTGGTACTGTTTTCAACGGCTACAGGGTGCCATAAACGCCCTAAGGTTTGAGAAAGTAATAACACTACAGAGCCTAAAATCAACAAAGCTTGGGCAAGACCCGCAAGAGCTTCTGCTTTACCATGACCAAAACGATGCTCTTCGTCAGCTGGAGCCATGGCGTAGCGCACGGCAAAAAAATTGATTAAAGATGCCGCGCTATCCATGATTGAGTCAATCAACGAGGCAAGCAAACTCACACTTTGAGTTTGATCCCAAGCCCATGTTTTGACAATGATCAAGCATAGGGCAACGATTACCGAAGCCCATGTGGCTAGTTTTATAAGTTGGCGGTATGTCATGGGTGCAGTATAACTTAATCTAAACCTGTCTATGGTTAATTTCACCAAGCTCGGTGTAAATTCCACCAAACCTGACTAAGGTCAATATTAAAAAATATAAAAAGGCTAATCTATGGGTGTGCATTCATTGCACTACTCTCAATGTTGTCTCTTGCAGACATTTGCCCTCTTAGCGTCTCGCAAGGGGGCTTTTTTATGTACAGGATGTACGGTATGCCGCGGTGGCATGGATGCCAAAGAGCGGCGGTTGTCAGTATTGCACATTGTTTAAAGGC
>JAQRMV010000071.1:0-6744 GCA_028598985.1 Gammaproteobacteria bacterium | reverse complement strand
CAAAGAGCGGCGGCCACCAAAATTGCACAATATTTTTTATAGGCTATCCCATGACGTTACCTACCTCTGCACTGATCGATAAGTATGGTTTAGCCGCACCACGATACACTTCCTATCCTAGTGCTTTACAATTTGATGATAGCTTTGAAGAAACCCCGTTTCTTATGGACTTGCAGGCACAAAAAGGCGACATAGCTGTCTATATTCATTTGCCTTTTTGCCGGTCTATGTGTTGGTTTTGCGGCTGTAATAAAATTATTACCAGAAACCAAGAAAATGCTGATCGTTATCTCGACTATTTAGCCAAAGAACTACAATTATGGCGTCCACATATCAGCCACAACACAGTGGGGCAAATTCACTTTGGAGGCGGCACGCCTAACTTTCTCACAGTCGCTCAAATTGACCGCCTTAACGCTCTGATTAAGTGTTACCTACCCGTACAGCCAGGTGTGGAGATCAGTGTTGAGTTGTCCCCTGATCAGTTAGACGAAGGGCAGGTACAAGCTTTTGCGAGGTTAGGCGCTACACGAGCCTCCATTGGTGTTCAAGATACCAGCCCAGTGGTGCAGCAAGCTGTGAACCGCATACAACCGCAGTCCTGTAATATTGAAGCCATAGGGTGGTTAAGAAAGGCTGGTTTTAATTCCATTAATGTGGATTTAATTTACGGCCTGCCCCATCAAACCGAAGTAAGCTTTTCAAAAACCATTGAGCAAGTGTTGGCATTAGATCCTGATCGAATAGCGCTATTTAATTACGCTCATGTGCCGTGGTTTAAACCGGCTCAAAAAGTTTTCGCCAGTGACGTGTTTCCTAATCCTATGCTTAAATTGGCTATATTTAATGCAAGTAGGGCGCGTCTTGAAGCGGCAGGTTATTGTTATATTGGCTTGGACCACTTTGCAAAACAAGATGATGAATTAGCCAAAGCGTGGCAACTAGGGCAAGTTAAGCGAGATTTTCAGGGTTATAGCGCTAGACAATCCACTGCAATTTTAGGTCTTGGTATGTCCGCCGTATCCCAAAGTGAGCATGCATATAGGCAAAACCATAAAGACTTGAAGGCTTATGAAGCTGCGTTAGATTCAGGCGTATTACCCTTAGCGAAAGGTTTGTCTTTAACGGATGACGACCGGATCCGCAGACATGTTATTAATCAACTGATGTGTAATTTAGAACTGCAATATAAGGTGCTGGATAACGAGTTGGGTATTGATGTGAAGGCTTATTTAGATCGTGATATTGCAGGTTTACGAAGCCTTGTAGCAGACGGAATCGTATCGACCCAGGAAACTGGCATCAAGGTGACGGACACGGGGCGTTTATTCTTACGCAACGTGGCTATGCAATTTGATGCCTATCGTGAGCAGCAGGAGGGCCGCTGCTCACAAACACTTTAAATGGCGTCAGCCTCTTCGTTAGCGCGGTTGTGCCAACGAATGTGAAGCATGGTGCTGGTGTAAAGTAAGGTGATAATCAGTGCACCTAAGGCGCCGTTTACCGCTACATACATGATTTCGATAGTGAAATAAATCAACAACACAAAACACATCCACGCCAATTGACGTAAGTGTTGCTTATACATTGCCAGTGCAAAGCCGAGTAATGGAAAACATTTAATACCAATAATTACGATACTGCTAACCTCGGCATAGGGGTGGGCTAGGGTGCTAATGATTAGGTATGCTATTAGTGCAACGTAGGCCGCAAGGCTAACGGCGCGAGAGTATTTACGTTTCTGTTGGTACTGCATTATAAAATCTCCAAAACGGATTCAGGTGGACGACCAATACGGGCATGGCCTTGATGAATAACAATAGGCCTTTCGATCAGCTTAGGGTGCTTAGCCATAGCGGCAATTAACTCAGATTGAGTTAACTCAGTGTCAGCAAGCTGTTCCAGCTTATACGCTTCTTCTCCTTTACGCATAAGGCTGCGTGCATCGTCCATACCTAGCATAGACATTAATTCTACTAACTCTTGAATGCTTGGCGCCTGCTCTAGGTATAAACGTATCTCTGGCGCAACCCCGTTGGCTTCTAATAAGGCCAAGGTGGCACGAGACTTTGAACAGCGTGGGTTGTGATATAGGCTAACGCTCATCATTAACGGCCTAGTTTTGCCATAACGAATGCTAAGGCACTCGCAAGTGGCATGTCTTCATTAGCTTCGGCGCGTCGATCACGGTATTCCAAAGTGCCACTGTCTAACCCTCGGTCTCCAATCACTACACGGTGGGGTAGACCCATTAGTTCCGCATCGGCAAATTTAACGCCAGGGCGTATGGCTCGATCATCCATTATAACGTCAATGCCAGCAGCCTTAAATTCTGCATATAGCTTGTCGGTAGCATTACGAACGCTTTCAGATTTGTCGTAATTAAGTGGGACAAGAACCACTTCAAAAGGGGCAAGAGCCAAAGGCCACATAATGCCATTGTCGTCAAAATTTTGTTCAATACAGGCGGCTACAACTCGAGTAACGCCAATACCATAACAACCCATTTGCATAAATTGTGCCTTGCCATTTTGATCGAGCACAGTGGCGTTCATGGCGCGTGAGTATTTATCGCCGAGTTGGAAAATGTGACCTACTTCAATGCCTCGTTTTATTTCAATAGCGCCTTCGCCACACGGGCTTGGATCGCCCTCTACCACATTGCGTATGTCGGCTGTGTCTGTGTAGTTACAATCACGTTGCCAGTTCAGGTTGGTGTGGTGATAACTAGCTTCGTTAGCACCGGCAGTGAAGTCTGACATTACGGTAGCTGATCGGTCGGCAATGATACTAATGGTTAAACCTACGGGGCCAATTGAACCCGGTGTTGTACCTAGTTCATCAATAATGCGTTGTTCGGGTGCCATGGTAAGAGGTTCGGCGATCAGGGGGTGTTTTTCAGCTTTGATTTCATTCATGGTATGGTCGCCACGCAAGACAAGGGCTACCAGTGGCTGGTGGCCTTCATTATTTGCAGTGCCAAGGACCACTAAGGTTTTAAGGCTTTGGGTTTTAGCGAGGCCTAAAAACTCACACACAGTGTCTATGGTTTTTTGGTTGGGTGTATGTACTTTTTCCATAGTCTTGCTAGGTGTAGGGCGTGCAGAGATAGGTAATAAGGCTTCTGCTGTTTCAACGTTAGCAGCAAAGCTACTATTAGCACTGTTGCTAAAGGCGATATCGTCTTCGCCAGATTGTGCTAAAACGTGGAATTCTTGAGAAGCATCGCCACCAATGCTGCCGGAATCTGCACCTACTGCACGGAAATTTAAACCTAAACGTGTAAAGATATTAGTGTAGGCGGTATGCATTGCATCATAGGTTTGTTGCAAAGATTCCTGATCTAAGTGAAATGAATAGGCGTCTTTCATTATAAATTCACGGGAGCGCATTACCCCAAACCGTGGGCGTCTTTCATCTCGAAATTTGGTTTGAATTTGGTAAAAATTCATGGGCAAACTTTTATAGCTACGCACTTCTTTGCGTACCATATCGGTAATCACTTCTTCGTGGGTAGGACCCACACAAAAATCACGTTGGTGGCGATCTTTAAGGCGCAAAAGCTCGGGGCCATATTGCTGCCAGCGGCCTGATTCTTGCCATAGTTCAGCGGGCTGAATGGCAGGCATTAATAACTCTTGGGCGCCAGCGGCGTCGAGTTCTTCACGTATGATGCGTTCTACTTTACGAACGCTGCGTAAACCCATAGGCAACCAAGTATAGAGGCCTGATGCGAGGCGGCGGATTAAACCAGCACGTAACATAAGTTGGTGGCTGATAACTTCTGCATCTGCAGGGGTTTCTTTTTGGGTGGCAATTAAGAACTGACTGGCGCGCATGGGGTAGTGAATCCGATCAAACAAAAAATAGGACTCTATTGTATGTTGCTCAGGCCCAAGGATAAATGCCTTTACGGCCTTTATTAGTAATTAAAAGGCAAATGTTACTCTCCACAACTAATAAAGAGCCTTTGCCACTCCCTTTAGAACGCTAACTTAAGGTATAATTTCGGGTTTTGAGATGTTCGGCCGGAGTACACTATGCCTATTTATGAATACCGCTGCCAATCATGTGGATTTGGTAAGGACGTATTACAAAAAATAAGCGATGCACCGCTAACGGATTGCCCCCAATGTGGTGACGATCAATACCGTAAGCAAATTTCTGCGGCTGGCTTTAGGCTTAAAGGTAAGGGTTGGTATGAAACAGATTTTAAAACCGGTGCTAAAAAGAATTTAGCAGGTGACGCTAAAAGCTCAAGTGCAGCTGGCGACATTAAATAAACACATTTAAATTAATATAGATTCAGGAAGTACAACTATGCGAAGCCATTATTGCGGCGAACTAAGAGCCAGCGATGTTGACCAACAAATCACCTTATGCGGTTGGGTTCACCGTCGCCGCGACCACGGTGGCGTTATTTTCCTAGACTTGCGTGACCGCGAAGGTATCGTGCAGGTGGTGTTTGATCCAGATCGTGTAGACAGCTTTGCTTTAGCAGACTCTTGCCGTAATGAATTTGTGGTTAAGGTGAATGGCTTGGTACGTGCCCGTCCAGGCGGTACTGAAAACCCAGACATGCCTACGGGTGCGATAGAAGTGCTAGGTCAAGAACTTGACATCCTTAACAAGTCAGAAACTCCTCCGTTCCAGCTAGATGAGCACCAATCAGTGGGCGAGGACGTGCGTCTTAAATATCGCTATGTTGATTTACGTCGTCCAGAAATGGCAGCCAAACTAAAATTGCGTTCGAAAATAAGCACTTTTATCCGTAATTTTTTAGATCAAAATGGCTTTTTGGACATTGAAACCCCTATTCTAACTCGCGCTACACCAGAAGGTGCCCGTGATTATTTAGTGCCCAGTCGTACCCACGAAGGCCACTTCTTTGCCTTGCCACAGTCACCTCAGTTGTTTAAGCAATTGTTGATGGTATCGGGTATGGATCGTTATTACCAAATTGCTAAATGTTTCCGTGACGAAGACCTGCGTGCAGACCGTCAGCCAGAGTTTACCCAAATTGATATTGAAACCTCCTTTATGGATGAAGCTCAGATCATGGCATTGACTGAGCAAATGGTTGTAGAGCTGTTTAAAAGTCAGATTGATGTTGATTTGGGCGCTTTCCCAACCATGCCTTACAGCGAAGCCATGGAATTCTATGGTAGTGACAAGCCAGACTTGCGTATTCCGTTGAAATTAGTGACGGTTAGTGACCTAATGACCGACGTAGACTTTAAGGTATTCTCTGGTCCAGCCAATGACGCTAACGGTCGTGTAGCAGGTCTTAAGGTGCCCAATGGCGCTAGTTTAACTCGCAAACAAATTGATATTTATACCAAGTTCGTGAGCATCTATGGTGCCCGTGGTTTGGCTTATATTAAGGTCAATGACGCTAGCGACTTAGAAGAAGGTTTGCAGTCTCCTATTGTTAAGTTTTTGCCAATGGAAGTGCGCGCAGCTTTGCTTGAGCGTTTAGATGCTAAAGATGGCGATTTAATCTTCTTTGGAGCAGACAGCGAAAAAGTAGTCAACGAAGCCTTGGGCGCATTGCGTTGCAAACTAGGAGAAGATCTTCAGCTAATGACTTGCGAATGGGCGCCTTTGTGGGTGGTTGATTTTCCCATGTTCGAAGCCACTTCCGATGGCGGCATCACTGCCATTCACCATCCATTCACCGCGCCTTCTTGTACCCCAGAAGAGCTAGCCGATGCTCCACTAACGGGTTTGTCTCGCGCCTACGACATGGTGCTTAACGGCACTGAATTGGGTGGTGGCTCTATTCGTATTCACCAGCAAGACATGCAAACAAAAGTGTTTGAGCTGTTGAATATTGGTGCTGAAGAGCAGCAAGAGAAATTCGGTTTCCTATTAGATGCCCTAAAGTTTGGCTGCCCTCCACATGGTGGTTTGGCTTTCGGTCTAGATCGTTTAGTGATGTTGATGACAGGTTCCAGCTCTATTCGTGAAGTTATTGCCTTTCCTAAAACCCAAAGTGCGGCTTGTGCAATGACTCAGGCGCCAGGCATAGTAGCAACCAAGCAATTGCGTGAGTTGAACATTAAGCTGCGTGAAAAAGTCGCTGCAGAGTAATTTATTCCTTAGGCAGTTATTGAAAGCCCAACACTTAACTGTTGGGCTTTTTTTTGCACATTTTTTGCCTACTCGTCTGAAAATAAATGAAAAATAAAAAAACTACTGTGATTTTGTACAGTATTTGCTAGTATTGCTTTATTATCAAATTCATTATAAATGTTGCTATGGCGCTTGTATTAGGTATTGATCCAGGTTCACGTAAAACCGGCTACGGCATTATTAATGTGGTAGGTGCACAACGTATTTATGTGGCCAGTGGTCATATAAAAATTACTGGTGATGAATTGGCTGGGCGTTTAGGGCAGATATACCGTGGTGTAGATGAAATTATCGAAACCTATATGCCCCAAGAGTATGCGATTGAAAGGGTGTTTATGGCCCGTAATCCAGACTCGGCTCTTAAACTTGGCCAAGCCCGTGGCGTGGCAATGGTGGCGGCTGTAAATCACGGTTTACCGGTGTCTGAATATTCTGCACGGCAAATTAAACAGGCCGTTGTAGGTCATGGAGCTGCGGCCAAGAATCAAGTGCAAGAAATGGTAGCGCGGTTGTTAAAATTGCCTGGATTGCCTCAAGAGGATGCCGCAGATGCATTGGCCATCGCTATTTGCCATGCTAATACCCATGCGAGCCTTATTCGCTTGGCTA
>JAQRMV010000070.1 GCA_028598985.1 Gammaproteobacteria bacterium | reverse complement strand
CTGGAATACGGGGCGTGGAGCCCGACTTATTCTTCTTCGGTTTTGTTGTCGCTGCTAGTTTTCACAAAGCGCCCCACCAATATACCTACCTCAAACAACAACCACATAGGAACAGCCAGCAAGGTTTGAGAAATAACATCAGGCGGCGTGATTAACATGCCAATCACAAAACAGCTTACCAATACATAGGTACGCTTTTTAGCGAGATTGTTAGCCGTTGTTGCGCCAGACCAAATCAGCAATACGGTAGCAATAGGAATTTCGAACACCACGCCAAAGGCAAAAAAGAGCTTAAGAACAAAATCGAGGTATGCGGAGATGTCCGTCATTACCGCCACTTCTTCTGGGCCAGTTGCTGTAAAGAAGCCAAAAATGAGCGGGAATACCACATAATAAGCAAAGGCAATGCCGGTATAAAACAATAAAATACTCGAAGCCAACAAGGGCACCGCTAGGCGCTTCTCTTTTTTGTATAGGCCAGGAGCAATAAAGCCCCATGCTTGATGTAATATGAAGGGCATACCCAAGAACAATGCCAACACCATAGTCAGCTTAAATGGCGCCAAAAAGGGTGAGGCTACTTGGGTGGCGATCATAGTAGATCCTTCAGGCAACAAGCTACGCAAGGGTTCTGAAAGGTACACGTAAAGGTCGTTAGAAAATGGAAACATGCAGGCAAACAGCAACACTACTAGCACCACCGCCTTTAATAGACGATTGCGAAGCTCAATAAGATGCCCCATTAACGGAAGCTCTGCCTCTTGCTCTGATGTATAGGCCTTGGTGTCGGTCATATGGAAGTGTCTTTCTCTGCAGGCGCCGTTTCTGTTGCTGGCTGAGCAGCGACTACTGGGGCTTCCATAATTTCAGTTTCCGCCTGCAGTTCTTGCATACGGCCTTCTATCGCCTTGCGATTTTCATCGGCTTTTTTGCGAATTTCATCCACTCGCAACTCGTCTTGGATCTCTTTTTGCACGCCACCAATAGTGCGCTTGATCTTACCCACCCATAAACCCACTGTGCGGACAGCCACAGGCATTCTCTCGGGGCCAAGAATGAGCAACCCAATCACCGCCACCAAAATCAACTCTGTAAAACCTATATCAAACATAAATAAAGGCCACTATTTTTCAGTTTTTTCTGATTCTTTCTCTGCTGATGTATCGGCACTAAAGTTAGCATCTTGCTTTTCATCAATGGCTTTTGGTTCTTCTGTGCCATCTTTCATTGCTGACTTAAAGCCTTTAACCGCATTACCAAGATCTCCACCGATATTACGCAGCTTCTTGCTGCCAAATAACAATAGGATAATGGCCAATATGATCACTAATTGCCAAATACTGATTCCACCTAAACCCATGTCTTTCTCCTCGTGAATTAATTACTGGCTACGATTAGCCTTTTCTTCTATGCCTGACAGATCAAAACGGCGCTCTAGCTCCGCTAGTACAGAGGTATGGTCTTGACCTAGGTGCGATAACATAACTAAGCAATGGAACCACAGATCCGCCGTTTCAGCAATGACGTCTTTAGTCGTACAATCATCCTGAGCATCTTTGGCTGCAAGAATAACCTCGGTTGCTTCTTCGCCAATTTTTTCCAGAATTTTATTTAAGCCTTTGGCATGCAAACTAGCTACGTAAGAAGATCCGGGGTCTGCATGTTTACGCTCATCCAACACCACTTGCAAGGCATTCAATACATCATTCATGATTATAGATCTCCTTGGGATCCTTAGCCACTGCGATATCTTCGCGCCATTGACCTGCATCTAAACGCTTATAAAAACAATGGGGGCGGCCAGTATGACATGCAATACCGCCCACCTGCTCAACTTCTAACAACACCACGTCGGCGTCGCAGTCTAAACGCAAGCTATGCAAGTGCTGAACATGGCCAGACTCTTCACCCTTGCGCCATAAACACGCGCGCGACCGTGACCAATATATAGCACGTTGCTCCTGTTCCGTAAGTGCCAGCGACTCACGATTCATCCATGCCATCATTAATACCTGGCCCGTTAAGTAATCTTGAGCTATCGCTGGCACAAGGCCCTTTTCATCCCACTTCACCTGATCTAACCAATGATTAACACTCATGACCGATTCCCTCGACTCCACAACACTAACACACCCGCCAACCCTAAAACGAAGCTTACCGGTGCGGCCCATATGTGGTGTGTAATCGCCACTGGATGAATGAGCACGGCGCCAAGGCACAGCGCCAAACCGACCATCCCACCCCAATGGTTTGAAGGCTGAGGAGGTTTATCGGATGCAGCCTCTATCATAACTCTAGGCTTAGACACTTGCTCTAGTGCGTCGTGAACTAAGCCTGGCAAATGAGGCAATTGTTGAGCTAGGTCAGGCCATTCTTGTTTCAATTGACGATAGACCTGCTTGGGGCTTACCTGTTGCTTAAACCACTGTTCTAATATCGGTTGGGCCGTTTCCCACAAATTCAACTGTGGGTAGAGCTGTCTACCCAAACCCTCTATGTTCAGCATGGTCTTCTGTAATAAAACCAACTGAGGCTGCACTTGCATATTGAATCGTCGAGCTGTTTGGAATAGCCCTAATAACACCTGTGCAAAGGATATTTCGGCTAATGGGCGGGAAAAAATAGGCTCACTAACACCGCGAATTGCACCTTCAAATTCATGCACTTTAGTGTCCGCTGGCAGCCAGCCGCAATCTACGTGTAGTTGTGCTATTTGCCGATAATCACGATTAAAAAAGGCCAATAAGATACGGGCTAAATAAGCCTGATCTTCGCGCGTCAGGCTTCCTACAATACCAAAGTCAACCGCCATGTATTGTGGATCATGGGGCAATGCGGGGTTTACAAAAATATTGCCTGGGTGCATGTCGGCGTGGAAAAAGCTGTCTCGAAACACCTGGGTAAAGAAAATTTCCACTCCACGCTTCGCTAGCTCTTGTCGGTCTATACCTGCATTTTCAATCGCGTCGATATCATTCACCGGTAAACCGTGAATCCGCTCTTGTACTAACACCTGCTTGTTGCTCAACTCCCAATGAATTTTAGGAATATATAACAGGTTTGAATGGTCGAAATTATGCCTTAATTGGCTTGCGTTACCTGCTTCGCGCTGTAGATCTAATTCATCAAAGATGGTCTTTTCATATTCATCGATAACACCATGTAAGCAGAGCCTTCGAAGGTCTGGAACAGCCACATTGATGACTTTAGCCACCCAACGCATAAGGCGTAAATCACGCACAATAATCGGCTTAATCCCCGGACGAATCACCTTAACCACCACAGACTCACCACTGGCCAAACGCGCGCTATGAACCTGAGCCACAGAAGCGGACGCCAATGGAATATCATCAAATTCAGCAAAAGCCTGCCCTACACTTTGCTTTAGTGCTTGCTCTATAAGTCGTTTGGAATGCTTACTATCAAAGGCTGGCACTTTGTCTAACAAGGTTGCCAATTGTTCTGCAAGCTCGTCATCCAACATATCCCGACGCGTAGAAAGTAATTGACCAAATTTGACGAATACTGGGCCTAAATCAATCAATGCTAAACGTATCCGCTGGGCGACAGTACCTCGCACAGGAATGAGCCAACGCCATGGCATACACCAAAAAACAAGCCGCACCGGTAGTGGCAAGGCATAACCTAATAAAGGTACGTCTAAACGGTATTTAATAATGACACGAAGAATGGAGAAGCCGCGTAACAATGCTTTCATGGGAAATTTATAATTCCGTGGCTCAAGGTTTAACGCCATAATGTAAAGCCACAATACCGCCGGTCATATTGTGGAAACGACAGTTAACCAAACCTGCCTTTTCCATCATGCCTTTTAACGTGGCTTGGTCTGGATGCATACGAATAGACTCTGCCAAATAGCGGTAACTGTCTTCGTCGTCTGCGATTAGCTTGCCAATTTTTGGCAGTATATTAAAGGAATAAGTGTCATACACTTTGGTAAGAAGGGGGTTGTTGGTTTTTGAAAACTCAAGCACTAACAGTCGACCACCCGGCTTTAATACCCGATGCATTGATGCGAGCGCCTTGTCTTTGTCGGTGACATTACGCAAGCCAAAAGCAATGGTGATGCAATCGAAACTGTTATCAGGAAACGGCAGCGCCTCGGCATTCGCTTGGACGTAACTCACATTACCCACAAAACCTTTATCAATGAGCCGATCGCGGCCCACTTTAATCATAGATTCGTTAATATCGGCCAATATAACTCGGCCTTCCGGGCCCACTAGCTCACTAAAACGCATAGTAAGGTCGCCCGTACCGCCTGCTAGGTCCAATACCGAATCACCGCTTCTTACGCCGCTCACTTCTATGGTTTGGCGTTTCCAGATGCGATGAATGCCCATGGACATAAGGTCATTCATGACGTCGTATTTTGCAGCTACAGAGTGAAACACTCCAGCCACAGCACCTACTTTTTCAGCCGTAGGAACTTCTTTAAAACCAAAGTGAGTGGTTGGCTTGGGGCCCTTATCATTCATGTATTGTATGTCCATTTAGTCATAGGCTTACGCTCTTTAACCCATTCTACCTTGCTGCTATGGCCTTGTCGTGAGCTTAATTAGGCTTATTGGCTTTCTAGCTCAACCAGGTAATCTACTACGGCCAACATGCCTTCATTGCTGCCTGCCAAAGTAGCATTAACCACGTACTTGCCATTGACTAACATTGAAGGCACTCCAGTAATTTTAGCACTTGCGGCTAAGCGGCTGCCTTGGCGCAATTTATTTTGTAGATCGAAGGAGTCATAAGCTCTATCAAATGCGGCCTGGCTAACGCCGTGCTCCGCAAAAAACGACGCTAACGCTTTACGATTAGTCATACGCCGCTCGTCAATATGCACAGCATCGTACATGGCTTGATGGGTTTGCTCTAACACACCTAAGTTTAAAGCAATAAAGTAGGCCTTAGCATAAGGCTCCCAGCTACGGCCAAAAATCACCGGCACAGGCATAAACGCCACGGCATCTGTTTGTTCGCCGGCCCAATGATGTAACTGAGATTCAAAGCTATTACAGTGCGGGCAGGTATAGCCAAAAAACTCGTTCACCACCACAACTTCAGTATTGGAAGCCTTAATAGGCTCATCCAGTACAATATAATGAGTGCCTGCCTGATAGTCGGCAGCAAGAGCAAATAACGGCAAACTGACAAGAGTGATAATGGCGCCAATTTTTTTCAACATAATTATTTTCCTATGGTATGTGTACTACTATCATACTGCCAAAAGCAGTTGATGCTAGCCCATTTACGGTGTCTTTACTTAATGCAAAACCAGGTGCAAAAAAAAGGCGGCCAACGCCACCCTTTTAAAGACTCATCTATTTAGTTGGACAGGCCTTGAATATAACTTGCAACCGCTTCAATTTCTTTGTCGCTCATAAGCTCAGCTACTTGACGCATAATTTTCGCCTTGTCGTTATTCCGCGTTTCTGTACGGAACGCCTTAAGCTGGGCAATCACGTAATCAGCATGCTGCCCACTTAACGCTGGAAAAGCGGCTTGGGGATTGCCAGCACCCGTAGGTGAATGGCATGCGGCACAGGCCGCCACGCTCTTTGCAGCTACACCTGCGCGGTACACAAGGCGACCTAGCTCTACTTTAGCAGGCTCCGCTGCACCAATGCTTCCCGTTTGGGCGTTATAATAAGCGGCAATATCTGCTAGATCTTGAGCACTGTAACCCGCTAACAATCCAGTCATTTGGGGAACATCACGGGCGCCGTCACGAATATCGATCATCTGTTTAACGAGGTATAGCTCGTTCTGACCGGCAAGTTTAGGAAAGCTAGACACTAGGCTATTACCATCAGCACCGTGGCAACCACCACATACAGCGGCCTTACCTTGGCCAGCATCGGCATCTCCGCCCGCATAGGCAAAGTTCATCCAGCCAAGGCCAATCATCAAACAAGCAATCAGTTTCTTCATGGGTTTTTCCGTTATCTTTTATAAGGTTGAGTCTGCTACTTATGCCAAAGTCCTGCCAGCACACCAAGCAATTATTCTATTTAATGCAGGCATTATAAGACGCGGCGGACACGACTTCAATGACACAGCACATGCCTATGCCGCAGATCGGCACTTTAGCAGCATTTATTTGGGGAAAAATGAGGTAAAATAGAGACTAATTCACAAATGACACACATCATGACTGACCAACACATAAAATTTCGCTCTGCAGAATTTACCACCAGCGCCAGCAAAGTGAACGAATGCCCAGAAGACATCGGCGCAGAAGTTGCTTTTGCTGGCCGTTCGAATGCCGGTAAGTCTAGCGCCATCAACGCCCTTACTCGCAACCCTCGCTTAGCCCGAACCAGTAAGACACCGGGGCGAACGCAGCTACTTAACTTTTTTAACCTTAACATTGAGCAGTGCCGTTTAGTGGATTTGCCCGGTTATGGCTATGCAAAGGTCCCCTTAGCGATGCAATTAAGGTGGCGCAAGCACCTTAACCAATACTTAGAAGTGCGTGAGAGTTTAGCCGGCCTGGTATTGGTGATGGACATACGCCACCCCCTTAAAGAATTTGACTTGATGATTATCACTTGGTGTATCGCCTCGGAGTTACCGTTACACTTGTTGCTCACCAAAGCCGATAAACTCAAGAAAAACGGCATTTTGAAAACCAAGATGGAAGTCAAAAAGAATTTGCCTGAGCACCCTGAAGGTTTAATTACCATGCAGAGTTTTTCTGCCTCTAAAGGCGAAGGAATTCCTGATTTAGAGCGTCAACTTGTGCACTGGATGAAGCCTGTAGTTGACGCTGGTGAAGAGGTTAATTCCTCAGAATAGTGGGCTTGCCGCTCCTTGGCATCCATGTCGCCCTGGCAAGGTCGGCCCGCCACCCCTGGAGTGTTTTGGATCTACCGCACATAAAAAACCCCGAAGACCGAGGGGAGCGGTGTTCAGGGCGGGCGTCTGGTTATCATAATGACGCTAGGCTAGTTACATACTCAGACGCTTACTTTGTAATTTAGTTCACTTTAATTTTAAATAATTTTAAAATTAGTGGGCTTGATCCCAATTTTTCCCTACTCCCACATCTACAATCAAAGGCACTGACAGCTGTACAGCTCCTTCCATAGCCGCTTTTACCCCTATAACCAAAGCATCAACTTGAGCCTCATCCACTTCAAAAATGAGCTCGTCGTGCACTTGCATAATCATACGTGCATTCAAATCGCTATCAGCTAACCACTGATCTACATTGATCATTGCCAATTTAATAATGTCTGCTGCGGTGCCTTGCATAGGCGCGTTAATCGCCGTACGTTCTGCAGCCTGCCTAGCAATGCCATTGCGGGCTTTAATATCTGGCAAGTACAGCCTGCGCCCATAGATTGTTTCTACATAGCCTTGCTCCGCTGCCTGCCCTTTGGTCTGATCCATGTATTCCTGAACCCCTGGGTAACGACTAAAATAACGGCCAATATAATCTTGACTTTGGCCACGACTAATACCCAGCTGCTTAGCCAAACCAAACGCCGACATGCCGTAAATTAAACCGAAATTAATAGCCTTAGCGCTGCGGCGTTGATCGCTAGTTACTTCATCCACCGCTACCCCAAACACTTCTGCTGCGGTGGCTTTGTGCACGTCTTGACCCGTAGCAAAGGCTGCGAGAAGACCTTCATCTTGCGACAAATGGGCCATAATTCGCAACTCGATTTGAGAATAATCCGCAGCCACCATTACCTGCCCTTTAGGCACAATAAAAGCCTGCCTAATTTGTCGCCCTTCAGGGCTACGAATAGGTATATTCTGTAAATTAGGATCACTAGAAGACAAACGGCCCGTAGCGGCCACTGCTTGATGGTAGGAAGTGTGGATGCGCCCCGTCGTTGGGTTGATCTCCAAAGGCAGCTTATCTGTATAGGTAGACTTAAGTTTGCTAAGGCTACGGTATTCAAGCAACAACTTAGGCAGCTCATAGTCTTGGGCCAATGTTTGTAACACCGCTTCTGCTGTAGACGGCTTGCCTTTTGGGGTTTTTTTGGTGACGGGTATGCCCAACTTATCATACAGAATAGCGCCTAGCTGCTGAGTAGAAGACAAGTTAAACACTTCCCCTGCCAAATCATGAGCTTCTCGCTCCAATTGAGTGAGCCGTGAGCCAATACTATGGCTTTGTTCGCCTAACACCTTGGCATCGACCAACGCACCAGTACGCTCCATACGAGACAAAACGGTAATGAGTGGTCGCTCTATAGTGTCATACACACAAGCCAAACTAGGCTCCATTGCTAAACATTCTAAGAAATATTGAGTCAGCCTTAAGGTAATGTCGGCATCTTCCGCGGCATAAGGGCCCGCTTGTTCTATATCTATTTGGTTAAAGGTAAGCTGCTTCACCCCTTTGCCAGCAATGTCTTGGTATTTTACTGTTTGATAGTTTAGATAGTGCTGAGCCAAGGCATCCATATTATGGCGGCTAGCCGTAGAATTAAGCACGTAAGATTGCACCATGCTATCAATGATTTGAGCCTGCCAAACAATGCCATAATTGGCCAACACATTAATGTCGTACTTTAGGTTTTGGCCAGCAATCACTTGCCCAGAATCTTCTAACAAAGGTTTTATGGCTGCAATTAAATCTGGCCTACTAATCTGCTCTGGTGCGCCTACGTAGTCATGTCCACAGGGCACATACACAGCGGTTCCAACTTCTATACATAGTGAAATGCCCACCAACTGAGCTTCCATATAGTTAAGGCTTGTGGTCTCTGTATCAAAGGCAAACACAGGTGCTTCTCTGCAAGCCGCTAACCACGGCTCAAGTTCTGCTAAAGTGCTAATAGTAGTGTATTGGGTAGTAGCCACTGCTGCAGGCATAGGCCTTGCTACCTTTGGCTCCTCGATGGAGGCGGCGAGCGAAGCAGGGGCTCCAGGCTCATGGGTTGAAACTATAGGTAAGCTGCTAGCCGTCACACCGTCTTGAATTAACACATTGGCCCAAGACCTAAATTCCAAATCTTCGTAAAGAGCCAATAAGGCCGCCTGATCTACCGGCAGGGGCACGATTTGATCCAGGGTTTGGTCTAGTTCTACATCTAATTTAATGGTGGTTAGTGCTTGAGAAAGGGGCAAAAATTCCAGAGCATTACGCAGCTTATCGCCTATTTTTCCGCCTATCTCACCCGCATTTTCCATTAATTTTTCCAGTGTATCGTAAGCAGATAGCCATTTTACAGCCGTTTTAGGACCAGCACCCGGCACCCCTGGAATATTGTCTGCCGTGTCACCTACAATGGCCAAATAATCAATAATTTGATCTGGCCTTACGCCAAACTTTTCTACCACGCCGGCTTCGTTAAGGTAGGTATTGGTCATGGTATTCACCAAACTAACATGGGGGCTCACAAGCTGAGCCATGTCTTTATCACCCGTTGATATTAAGGTATCAATACCCTTGGCCGTGGCTTGTGCCGCCAAAGTGCCAATCACATCGTCTGCCTCTACACCTTTAATCACTAATAATGGCAGCCCCATGGCCTTAATGATTTGGTGTATGGGTTCTATTTGTGGGCGCATGTCATCTGGCATGGGCGGCCTGTGGGCTTTATATTCCGCGTACATTTCATTACGAAAGGTTGGCCCTTTAGCGTCAAACACCACCACAATAGTGGCATTGGCATAGTCTTTTG
>JAQRMV010000007.1 GCA_028598985.1 Gammaproteobacteria bacterium | reverse complement strand
TAAATGTTCAAAAACCAACCACTTAGGGGGTGGCAAATTATCAAGCCCAACGTAACAAATGGAACAACTTTTTGCCTCGCTTTATTACATGATATTGGCCATGTAGCCCTGAAGCGGGTGATAACACCGCATCAACCTCACTAATTTTTTCACCATTAATGCTTACCGCGTTATTAGTAATAAATTCTCGAGCCATTTTATTAGATTTTGCCAACCCAGACTCCACTAACACTTGCACCAAAGTGAGTTCGGCTTGCTGAGTGTCTGAAGCGGGCATTCCATCTAAGAACAGCTGTTGTAAATCATCTCCCGTTAGCTGCTCAAGCTGACCGGAGAATAGCGACTCACTAATTCGTAACGCTGCCTGTAAACCTTCTTCGCCATGCACCAAACGAGTCACTTCGGCAGCCAACACTCCCTGGGCTTGAGGTTTGCCTTGAGCAGCCTTGTCTTGCTCTTCTATAGCTACCATTTCCGCTTCACTTAAGAAGGTAAAGAAGCGTAGAAACTTGTACACGTCGGCGTCGGCAGTATTAATCCAAAACTGATAGAAAGCATATTGGGAGGTTTTTTTGGCATCTAACCAAATAGTACCACTCTCTGTTTTACCGAACTTTGTACCATCAGATTTAGTCACCAGAGGCAACGTTAAACCAAATACTTGCGCACGATGTTGACGGCGAGTTAAATCGATACCGCCGGTGATATTACCCCACTGATCACTGCCACCAATTTGCAAGCTACAGTTGTACTGCTTATACAGCTCGGAAAAATCGAAAGACTGTAAAATTATATAAGCAAATTCAGTAAAAGAAATGCCTTCACCGTCTCGATCTAAGCGCTGCTTAACAGATTCTTTTTGAATCATTGCACTGACAGAAAAATGCTTACCAACATCCCGTAAGAAGGTCAGCACATCAACGTTTTTGGTCCAATCATAGTTATTCACTACTTCCGCACTATTACCGTGGTCATTAAATTCGATAAAGGCCGATACTTGCTTCTTGAGACGATCAACCCATTGAGCGATGATATCTACAGTATTTAATTTTCGTTCTTGAGCCTTAAAGCTTGGATCGCCGATCATTCCCGTAGCGCCGCCTACTAAAGCTAACGGCTTGTGACCCGCTTGCTGAAATCGTCGCAACACCAACAAAGGCACCAAACTACCTATGTGCAAGCTGTCCGCTGTAGGGTCAAACCCACAATATAGCACTCGTGACTCTTGTAAGTGTTCTGCAAGATCTTCTGGCGAGGTCATTTGATTAACCAATCCGCGCATTTGTAAATCGGCGAGTAAGGTGTTGTCTACAGCAGTCATAGTAAGTCGCTTATGTGGGCAATTGTGTAATTCATTAGGCCAAGCAATAACCAAGGCCGGAAAACCGTATATTTTAGCGCTATTTAGGGGTAATAGAAAAGCTTTCACACAGCCTAAAGGCAGTATACTGCTCAACACAACGGGGTATTTTTGCAGGGCAGGCGTGTTATCATGCTTCCTTAGACTATTCTTTCTTATTCAAGTTTTTTACACCTTCACTCTATGACAACCCTCAATAAACTTTTCCAACACTTTCCAAAACCATATTTAGTTATTTTACTCACACTTCTTTTGGGTATGCTAACTATTGCCCTGTGGCCCAATTCCAATTCGATCACAACACTTAACAATGACCAAAAAAACAACACAAACCAAACTTTAGAACTGAGCCTTAAGCTACCAACAAGCACCCCACAAGCCATAACACCCACCAAGGAAGAAACCAACCAAGACTCCTGGACCTCTGTTAAAGTTAAATCGGGAGACAGTCTAAGCACGCTATTTCAAAGGGTCGGTCTATCCGCTCAAGATGTTTATCGTGTTAGCAAAGCCACCAAAAAGTCTAAGGCTTTAAAAACTTTATTCCCAGGCGATCAACTGGATTTTTCGATTACATCCGGACAACTGCAAAAAATTCGCCATATTGAAAGCCCCCTTAAACGGACGATTATCTCTCGCCAAGAAGACGGTACTTATAAAACTCATATCCTAGTACGCAACCCTGATATAGAAACTCGTTTTGTGCAAAGCACCATTAATAGCTCACTATTTGTGGATGGTCAGCGGGCTGGGTTAAGCCAAAAGAAGCTGATGGAATTAGCCAATATATTTGGTTGGGACATCGACTTTGCATTAGATATTCGCAAAGACGATCAGTTTTCAGTTATTTATGAAGAAAAAGTGCTTGATGACGAGCTCATTGGGGAAGGCGAGATATTAGCAGCTCAATTCCGCAACCGGGGGCAGGTATTTAACGCAATTCGCCACAGCGATGGTAACTACTACTCTCCAAAAGGCTACAGTATGCGTAAGGCATTTTTGCGCAGCCCAGTGGATTTTTTCCGCATCAGCTCCAAATACAATCCTAATCGCAAGCACCCCATACTAAAAACCAGCAGACCCCACCGGGGCGTAGACTATGCTGCAGCCACTGGCACCCCCATTAAAGCATCCGGAGATGGCAAAGTAATTTGGCGCGGAACAAAAGGAGGCTACGGCCGTACTGTGATTTTACAACACGCCGGCATTTACACCACTTTGTACGCCCATATGTCTAAATACAACAGTAAAGTTAAAAAGGGAAGTCGAGTCAAACAAGGCCAAACCATAGGTTACATTGGCTCCTCCGGGTTAGCTACCGGCCCACATTTACATTATGAGTTCCGCTCTAATGGCGTGCATAAGAACCCATTAAAAGTAAAATTTCCTAACGTAGAGCCCCTAAATAAAGAGCAAATGCTGGTATTTAAACCAGCAGCCAAAGCCATTTTAGCCCAGCTTCAGTCTTACCAGCTCGGCACCCCATTGGCATCTAACTAATTTATATTGAAAAACTTGAACCGCAACCACACGTAGTGGTGGCGTTAGGGTTAGTTACTGAAAATTGCGACCCTTGCAGGCTCTCTTTGTAATCTACGGTGGCACCCATAAGGTATTGAATCGACATGGCATCAACCACCATGGTTACATCACCGTTTTCAATTTGAGTATCGTCTTCAGCCACCTTGTCATCGAAAGTGAATCCATAGGAAAATCCTGAACAACCACCACCCGTTACATAAACACGTAACCGTAATTCGCTATTGTCTTCATCTTCCATTAAATAACTGACTTTTTTTGCTGCAGCATCGGTGAAGCCCATTGCTGGAGCAACTGTATCGGAATAGTCGTGGACTTGTGTATCGGCCATAGTACTCGTTTGATTAATCTAAAGGATATGATTATGAGCAGGAATTATGCGCTTAACCTAGTATTTTAGTCAAGTATTAAGCGCAACCCATACATCATGTTTTATGGTGCCAAAGGCACACTATTTAAACCTTCTGTTTCGGCCAACCCCAACATTAAGTTCATGTTATGAACGGCTTGGCCAGCAGCCCCTTTTACCAAATTATCAATAGCCGACAATATCACCAAAGTGTCTTCTCCTTGTGGTCGGTGTAGCGCAATACGACACATATTAGAGCCTCGTACACTGCGTGTTTCTGGATGGCTACCCAGCGGCATCACGTCAACAAAGGGGTGGTTTTGATAACGCGCCTCAAATAGCGCTTGAATGCTTTCCAACGAAGTGCTGGGTTGGCTTAATTTGGCATATAGCGTGGCATGAATGCCACGAATCATGGGCGTAAGGTGCGGCACAAATGTCACACCTACGTGACTACCATGGGCCAAGGACAAGCGTTCTTTAATTTCTGGCAAATGGCGATGGCCAGCAACACCGTAAGCTTTGAAGCTGTCTGCCGCTTCACACATTAAACTACCCACTGCAGCCCCGCGGCCTGCGCCGCTAACTCCAGATTTACAATCCGCTACAATATGCCCAGTATCAATTAAGCCTTGCTCAATAAGAGGCAGCAACCCCAACTGTACCGCAGTAGGGTAACACCCCGGATTAGCTACCAGTTTGGCTTGCTTAATGGCCTCTTGATTTACTTCTGGAAGACCATACACTGCTTCTGCAACTAAATCGGCGCAAGCGTGCTCCATACCGTACCAATGGGACCAAACGTCAATGTCTTGAATTCTAAAATCTGCCGCCAAATCAATAATTTTAACGCCTTCCTCCAACAACTTGGGGGCTTGTTTCATAGCCACACCATTGGGTGTAGCAAAAAACACCACATCGGCTTGCGACAAAGTGTCTGTAGTAGGCTCGGTAAAATTAAGCTCATACTCGCCTCGTAAGCTAGGGTAGATATCCACAACCGCTTTGCCTGCTTCAGAGCGCGAAGTAATGGCACACACACTAACCGATGGGTGACGCGCTAAAAGACGCAATAATTCAACACCCGTATACCCAGTACCGCCCACAATGGCTACTTTTTTCACATGCTGTTCCTTTTCACTTAAAACTTTACCTCAACCTATGATAATAGACCTCACCACAAAGCAAAAGAAAAGTACGCTAATAATCATCATTGCCTATGAGGCGCCACAGTGAATGTTAATGTAAACTGTATGAATCATAGCTATCTGTTTAAACATAATACAACGCATTGTTGCACCTTATACTTATGCTCAACTTAAAACAAACCCTTGCCTCACGTCTAAATCCAAACCGTTTTGGCGCCGACCATTTTCGCCGTCGTTTGGCCTACACCGATGCTTTACCCCAGATAAGCCTACTTGGCCTAATTAGTGGGGCAGCTGCTGCACTAGTGATAGTGGCCTTTCGCAGCTTATTTGAACTGCCCCTAGCGTATTGGCTACCGGGCGGCACCGCGGAAAGTTTTGAGAATTTAAACCCGCTTTGGTATTTTTTATTGCCCGTTATTGGCGGCTTGTGTATTGGCCTTTGGCTAATGTTATTTAGCCCCGAACACCGAACAACAGGGGTGACGCATGTGATGGCACAGATGGCGTATCACCAAGGAAAAATGCCTATTAAAAACACCCTGGTGCAATTTGTGGGCGGTGCCATTGGCATATTAACCGGGCAATCTGCGGGCAGAGAGGGGCCGGCCGTGCACCTGGGCTCTGCGGTAAGCTCACAAGTTGGTCGCTTGCTTCACCTTCCCAACAACAGTGTTCGCTTAATGGTAGGTTGTGGCACTGCAGGAGCAATAGCCGCTTCGTTTAATACCCCTATGGCTGGCGTCATCTTTGCCATGGAAGTGGTAATGCTGGAATACAGCATTATGGGCTTTACCCCCGTGATTATTGCAGCCGTGACTGCCACGTTGTTACATAACAGTTTGTATGGTGCCGAAATGGCATTTATGGCACCCGATATTTCTATGGCTAGCATGGAGGAGATGCCATTGATTTTAGTATACGGTGTGATATTGGGTGCCATGGCCGCCTTATTCACAAAAACTTTAACCAGCATGCATCATTTCTCCTCCCAACCCATAGTTACTCGTATGTTAGTTGCTGGCACATTTACCGGGTGCTTAGCCTACTTTGTACCTCAAGTAATGGGCATGGGTACCGATAGCATTCTGCTGGCCATAGAGGGCCAGTACGCACTGAGTTTATTGATAGCCCTTGCTGCGGCCAAGCTATTAGCTACCGCCATCAGCGTAGGTTTAGGCATGCCCATTGGCCTTATTGGGCCTACCTTGCTGATGGGTGCTTGTGCAGGATCCGCCCTCGGACACATCAGCAGCTATGTGCTTGATGGCCCAACCTCTGATGCCGGATTCTATGCCTTACTAGGCATGGGCGCAATGATGAGCGCCGTATTACAGGCTCCCCTAGCAGCCTTGGTTGCTCTAATGGAGCTCACTCACAACCCCGATATTATTTTACCCGGTATGGCCACTATCGTTATTGCAAACATTAGCTGTAGCCACGTATTCAAGCAGGATTCTGCCTTTATCGAGGTGCTTCGTAAGCAAGGCTTAGATTACCAAACCAATCCTATTGCTCAGACCTTAAATCATCGCGGCGTGACCAGCCTAATGCATGATGATTTAAGCCTGATAGAAGCCAACGATCACCCTGCCACGACCCTTGGCTATTGTTCTTCTAAGGCTACCCTTAAGGAGGCTTGGGATTTGTGCAAAGAACATGAGTATAGCTGCCTTCTTATTACCGACATTGACGGCAGCATTATAGGTGTATTGCCGGCAATAGAAATCTCACAATATATACAAAAGCATTAGCGTAGAAGGTAGTTTCAGGGGATAATAGCGGCCTATTTCTGCGTTATCCTTTGTTAAGAGTGCACTATGCTATCTGATCTAACCCCCGTTTCTGCCCAATTATTCGAAACTGCTCAACAGCACATTCCTGGCGGCGTTAATTCCCCAGTACGTGCGTTTAAAGGCGTAGGTGGCCACCCGTTGTTTTTTAAACGCGGATCTGGCGCATGGCTAACAGACGAAGATGACCGTCAATATGTAGACTACGTGGGATCTTGGGGGCCTATGATTTTGGGCCATGCCCACCCAAAGGTACTCGCAGCAGTATCCAAAAGCATTGAGAATGGTCTAGGGTTTGGTGCCCCTACACAGGTTGAAACTGCTATGGCCGACAAGCTGTGTAGCTTATTACCGCATATGGACATGGTGCGGATGGTAAGCTCGGGCACCGAAGCCACCATGAGCGCTATTCGCCTTGCTCGGGGACATACTGGACGCAACAAAATCGTTAAATTTGAAGGCTGCTACCATGGCCATTCTGATTCGTTATTGGTTAAAGCAGGTTCTGGCGCCCTTACTTTAGGTGTGCCTAGCTCTCCAGGAGTTCCCGACAGCATTGCAGAGCATACCGTCACCCTAAGTTTTAACGACAGCGAAGGCGTTAAAGAAGCTTTTGCAGCCTTTGGCCACGAAATTGCCTGCATTATTGTAGAGCCAGTAGCCGGCAACATGAACTGTATTCCACCCCAAAATGGCTTTTTAAAGTGCTTACGTGATGTCTGTGATGCCCATGGTAGTCTGCTGATATTTGATGAAGTAATGACCGGTTTTCGGGTGGGTCCGCAGTGTGCACAAGGCCGATACAACATAGCCCCAGACTTAACCACCTTAGGCAAAGTAATAGGTGGCGGCATGCCCGTGGCCGCTTTTGGTGGCCGCCGCGAAATCATGCACTCGCTAGCCCCATTAGGCCCGGTATATCAAGCAGGCACACTATCGGGTAACCCTGTCGCCATGAGTGCTGGATTAGTTATGCTGGATGAAATTAGCCAAGCCGGTGTTTACGAACAGCTCACTGATTACACGGCTCGACTTTTAGCCGGATTACAGCAACGTGCAGATGCGGCCCACGTGGCCTTTCACACCAGCCAAGTAGGCGCCATGTTTGGTTTATTTTTTACCGAACAAACACAAGTGACTTGTTTTGCCGAAACCATGGCTTGTGATGCCGAAAAGTTTGGCCGTTTTTTCCACTTAATGCTAGCAGAAGGAGTTTACTTAGCACCCTCAGCCTTTGAGGCAGGCTTTGTGTCTACCGCACATGGCGAAGCAGAACTGCAACACACCTTAAACGCAGCGCAACGCGCTTTTGAGCAATTGTAAATCCATGCTCAATGTTATCTATTTAGTGATAGGCCTTAAGCTCGTGTATTTAGCCTCCGCCCTTTGGCGCCTTCCCTTAGAGCGCGGCCTAATTAAAACCGCAGCCCTTAGTTTGGCGCTCACTGCATTGGGCTGTGTGGTTAACATGCCTTTGTTGATTCCCTATGTAAGCCCCTACATTGTTATTATGGGACACAATATAGGGCTGTACATCGGCTTACCGATGCTAACCTTAGGGTTGCTAGATTGGCACTTCCATTGGCACTGGCAAAAAGCCACTTGGGGACGTATTTTTTTAGCCTTGGCGGCCTTGTTTGAGCTACTAAGACGCGCTGAAACCAGCTTAGGCATGATGCTGGCGGAAGTATTAGGTTATGCCAACAACCACGCGTTATTAATAGTAGCCGCGGTAATGGCTGTAATGGGCAACTACTTGTATTTGGCCGCTTCGCCAATGGCTTCAGCTTCGCCCGATACGTTGCCTAAATGACTACGACTGGCTGCAATTAGCTTCCAAAAATAGTATTGATAATTTTGTTGGTTAGGCACCAAAGTTAGCCCTTTTAACGACAACTGTTCCGCCCTAGACGCTTCGCCTAAAGACAGCTGCAAGGCCGCTAGCCGTGCATATACCTTGGGTTCTCTTGGAGCAATACGCTGAGCTCTTTGTAATTGAATGACGGCCTGAGTTACTTTCCCTTGGGCTTTAAGTTGATCAGCCTCAGCCAACAACTGCTCAACCACTGCCTGATCAGACTCTGGCAGCGGTGCATCAGGAACCGCTGCAGGCTGCGTGATCACCACGGACTGATTACTAGGTTCTTGCGGCGCTGATTTAGCCTCAGCTTTAATTTGCGTTGCAATAGGTTGTGCAGTGACAACAGCAGTAGTCGTTGCGGCCTGATGTTGTTTTGCTTGGGGACTCAAGGTTACAGGTGCCACCACCGGCGCAGAAACATCTGTAGCTTGAGCACCGGAAGTGGGAATACGTTCTGAAGGCCTAGCCAATACGCTTAAATCTTCAACAATTGGATCGTATCTTGGCGCCGCACAGGCCCCCATAAGTAGCCCCATAGACATCCATAAGAGGGGTTTAAGTAAAGTCATTTTTTGGTTGTCCATCAGTCTCTAATATCCACACATTATACTATAAGTTGGCGCTAGATTTTGGGGCATAGGCAACCAAACACCATTAGAACACCCTTTAGGAATAGCCCGACCTGTTATGGTGTTCAGGTAATAATACTCAACCGCTTGAGGTTTAATATCTTCATAAGGGGTATAGGCTAACTTTTTCACCAACTGGCCCCATATATTGAGCGCACCACTTGCACCCGTCAGAGGGGTTGGCTTGGCATCTTCGTTGCCTAGCCACACTGTGGCCACATGCTGCCCACTAAACCCCGAAAACCAGCTGTCTCGTTGGTCATTAGTAGTGCCCGTTTTAGCAGCCACCTGTTGGTGCTTAGGTAAATAACGATACACCCCTTTCGCAGTACCCTCTGTCGCTACTTTATACATCTCTTGCTGCAGCATATACACTGAAGCACTGCTTGCCGCTTGTCGTACGGCAAAAGGAAAATGACTGAGCAACTGGCCATTAGCCTTTGTCACTTGGCGCACCAAACTCAAGGGACTATAAAAACCATGACCTGCAATGGTTTGATATATCTGATTAACCTGTAATGGTGACATTTCAACAGCGCCCAAGAATACCGATGGATAAGCCGGTATAGATTGTTCTATCCCTAGTTTTTTTAATTGCAGCAACACCGCATCCACACCTATTTGCATACCTAAACGCACATTGGCCTGGTTATAAGACTTAGCTAAGGCTTCATACATCGGCACCTTGCCATGGGATTTACGGTCATAATTCTGTGGCTGCCAAAGGCTTCCGTCTGATTGAGGCAAAGAAACCGGGCCGTCATCAATGATGGATGCTGGGCTAAACCGCCCCGTTTCCAAAGCTGCCAAGTGCACCACAGGCTTCAGTAATGAACCCACCTGGCGGCTAGGATCTAAGGCCCAATTGTGCCCAGCATAACCCCCATTGTTATCGCCAACTAAGGCCAGCAATTCTCCGCTGTCACGGTGACTTACCACTAGGGCACCCTGTAATTCAGGCATATCACCGTAACGTTTATTAAGTTTTTTAATCTGATCGATCATCGCCTTATCGGCCTGATTTTGGACCCACGGATCTAAACTGGTAAATATTCGTAAGCCGTGGCTAGACAAAGCAGACGCAGGATAATGTTGCTGTAATTGTTGCCGCACAACATCCATATAGGCAGGATATCGGCTTACTTGGCTAGCTTCACTAAGATCTAGGGGCAGCCCTTGATAGTTTAGTTTTTGAGCGTTGGATATCAAGCCTCTCTTGGCTAATATAGACAGCACTATGTTACGGCGTTTAGTGGCTCTTTTTGGGTGCTTTTGTGGGTTATAATAAGATGGGCCCTTAACCAAACCTACCAATAAAGCAACCTGATGCAGTTTAAGCTCCCCTACCGGTTGCCCAAAATAAAAACGACTAGCTAAGCCAAATCCGTGTAACGCGCGCTTACCCGCCTGGCCCACAAACACTTCGTTGAGATAAACCTCTAATACTTCGTCTTTACTGTAATGCACGTTTAACAACAACGCCATAGGCGCCTCAATAAGCTTACGCCACAAGGTTTGCCGATCAGTGAGGTAAAAATTCTTAACCAGTTGCTGAGTTAAAGTACTACCACCTTGCACCACTGCTCCAGCCTTCATATTAGCCCACATAGCCCGTGCAATACCCGTTGGTGAAACGCCATAGTGAGAGTAGTATTGATGATCCTCTACTGCCAATAATGTTTCTATAAAGCCATTAGGCAAATCATCCAACTGAATTAATTCACGGTCTTCATTATGGGATGGATAGATGCCACCCACCAACTGTGGTTCAAGCCTTAAAAGAGAAGTGGTTTGCCCTGTAGCTCGATGTAAACTGATGACTTTGTTGTATTGCATGCTCACTTCAACCAACTGTCCTTGCTGGTCACCGTCGGCAAACCTAAAACCACGTGTATAAATAGCAATCCCCCGATCAGTTTTTTGAACCTGCCCGGGAGCTCTTGCCTGTTTCACCCATCGATAACCCAGCTGAGTAAGTTCGTAGTCTAATTGCCCTTGAGCTAATTGTTGGCCACTAAACAGCTCAAGGGGGCGAGCATAAACTTTAGCCGGCAAGGACCAACGATGCCCCTCAAACCGATGCCTAATTTGTGCGTCTAAGTACACTAAGGCAAGCACCCCCAGCACCATTAACACGGTGGCCAGCTTCATCAATAACAACCACGGCACCCAACCCTGCACGGCCTTTGATTTAGATTTCATACCAGCCTTTTGTTTAGTCAATGTTGGATCTCTGTTCTGTTATGCTATACATCTGTTAATTTTCTGAATTCACATATCACTTATGTCTTTAACCCAACCTACCACTCGCCTCATGAGCAGCCACAAACTTAAAGAGGGGCAAAGCAAAGGTTTTTTCATCGAAAATATAAACCTTTTTATTGTACGCTATCAGGGCACAGTAGTAGCCTACGTCAATAGCTGTCCTCATCGTAAAGTGCCTTTAGAGTGGGTGCCCGATCAATTTTTAGATTACGACAAACAGTTCATACACTGTGCCACTCATGGTGCGCTGTTCACCATAGAGGATGGCTTATGTATTAGCGGCCCATGCAACCGACAATCATTACAGCAGCTGCTGGTAGAAGAGCGACATGGAGATATTTATTGCACACTACCTTAACCTCACTACCTTCAACCTTGATCACTACACAACATGATTAATGGCAACTCATGTACCAAATTCATTTGAGTTAAGCTAATATCGGCTCCGTAAGCCACCACCTCTACACCTTGCTCAATAGCCCACACCAAAGTTTCTGCGTAAGCCCGATCGATATTCCATGCCGGTGATACTTGAGTGATGCCTGTATGAGCAACACAATAAACCAATACTGCCCGCCACCCGCCTTCCACCATACGCACCAGTTCTCGCAAGTGCTTACGGCCCCTTTGGGTCACCGCATCAGGAAACAAACCTTGGCCATTGTCTGCCATCAAGGTCACGTTCTTTACCTCAACAAAACAATCAGTCAAATGTTCATGCTGGCTTAAAAAGATATCAATTCTACTGTTTTCTTGGCCGTACTTTACCTCGGTTTGTAGTTTTTTATACCCTTGTAGCTGGGTAATCGTGCCGTTATTAATGGCCTCAACCACAAGCCCGTTGGCTCGCTGTGTATTAATACAAGCCAAAAAGCGCTGCTCAATTTCTACCAACTCCCACGTACAAGGGTATTTTCGCTTATCGTTGGCGGAATCCCAAAACCAAACGCTGCTGTTAGGCACCGCGCAGTTTTTCATAGAGCCTGTATTAGGACAATGTAAAGTGAGTGGCGTTCCATCTTGTGTTTCTACATCTGCTAAAAAACGTTTATAACGTTGGCGTAGTGTGGCTTTTTGCAGTGGAAATAAAAAGTGCATTTGATCTATTTAATCATTAGTACTAGGGTATACCTATATAATAACTTAAAATCCAACTTACCGGATGTGTTTTAAGATTAAGCCGAAGGAAATAGGTTGCAAATTGGTGCATTTTTTACTAGATTTTAAAGCCTAATTCTGCTACTTTGTCGCCCTAAAATATTCCACTGAACTTGGGCCTTTTACTTTAGTCCTTTTAGCTAGACGATAATGCCCTCAAAAACGAACCAAGCTATGTCAGACGCAAACGCATCACTGCTAAAACATTTTACCCCATATCAGGTAAAAGACGGTGAAGAGTACATGAATCCAAAGCAGCGCGATCACTTTAAAGCGATCTTGCACGCTTGGAAACAAGACTTAATGGAAGAAGTTGATCGTACCGTTAACCACCTAAAGGAAGACGCTGCTAACTTTGCCGACCCAAATGATCGTGCTAGCCAAGAAGAAGAGTTTTCTCTTGAGCTTCGAGCCCGTGACCGTGAACGTAAGTTGACCAACAAAATTAACGATACGTTAGAACTTATTGAGCAAGACGAATATGGCTTTTGCGACACCTGCGGTGTTGAGATTGGCATTCGGCGCTTAGAAGCGCGCCCTACTGCAACTTTGTGCATTGACTGCAAGACCCTTGCAGAAATCAAAGAGAAGCAGTTAGGAAAATAGGTTCTGCATGAGCTATGTAGGCCGTTTTGCTCCCACGCCAAGCGGCCCCCTACATTTTGGCTCTTTAGTGTCTGCCTTAGCTAGCTACTTAGATGCGCGAGCCAACAAAGGCCGCTGGCTGGTGCGCATTGAAGACTTAGACCCCCCGCGCACCGCCCCAGGCTCTATCGACGCCATCCTTTCTTGTTTGCACACCTTTGGGTTACATTGGGACGGTGATGTAATGCTCCAAAGCGAACGTCAATCGGCCTACTTAAACGCCCTAGAAATATTGCAAAGTCAAAAGCTTATTTATGCCTGCAGTTGTAGCCGAGCACAATTTCAATCCAACCCCCAATATCTTTGTACATGCCTAGCTCATCCCCCTGCTGATAAAATAACAGCCATGCGCATTGCGCTTCCCCAACAGGAAATCACCGTAGGTGATGTCATCTTGGGGCCACAAACCCAGCAATTAGCCCTTGATGTAGGGGATTTTGTAGTACAGCGTAAAGATCGCCTATTTGCCTATCAACTAGCCGTGGTAGTAGACGATGCGGCACAGGGTATTACCCACATTGTTCGTGGCAGCGATTTGTATGATCAAACGCCTCGCCAAGTTTGGCTACAACAATGCTTAGGCTTTCCACAGCCTGTGTATGCTCATATCCCCATCATCATTAATAATCACGGTCAAAAACTAAGCAAACAAAATCTTGCCCAACCACTAAACCTTGCCCACGCCCCTTCATTGCTATCGGAAGCCCTGGAGCGCCTAGGCCAAGCTACACCGTGTAATTTTCGCCAGGCTCCAGTTACAGAGCAGTTAGCATGGGCAGTAGAACAATGGGACATTTCAGCCGTTCCGCCGCGCATGCAAGACCCTATGGCCTTTGTCTAGCTTGCTATGCAATGGTAGAATGCGCGCTATATTTATTTTTTGATTTTTCACCGAACTGAATCGACGACTTTTATGGGTTTTATTACTAAGCTGGTCAACATGGTCAAAGGCGACCAACCGACCGCAGCGGCGCCACAAGGCCCCAACATCATCACACGTGATCACCATGACATTTCTCGCCGCGACATAAGCGATAACGCACTTAAAGTGCTTTATCGGCTTAAGGATGCTGGTTATCAAGCATTTTTAGTAGGCGGCGGTGTACGCGATATTCTACTAGGTAAACAGCCTAAAGATTTTGATATCGCCACCGATGCGCACCCAGAGCAGGTGCATAAACTTTTCCGTAATTCTATATTAATTGGTCGTCGCTTCCGCCTAGTGCATGTACGGTTTGGTCGAGATGTGATTGAAGTAGCCACCTTTAGAGCTAGCCATACGAGCAGTGAAAACAGCAACCAAGCCAAGCAAGCAGATAACGGCATGTTATTACGCGATAATGTCTATGGTACGGTAGATGACGATGCCATGCGCCGTGATTTCACCATCAATGCCATGTATTACAATATTAAGGGTTTTGCTATTCATGACTTTGCCGGCGGCATCGACGACATAGAAAAACGTAATGTTCGTATGATCGGTGATCCTCAAGCACGCTATAGGGAAGACCCAGTGCGCATGTTAAGGGCCATTCGCTTTGCTGCTAAGCTAGATTTCGAAATTGACCCTGCCACCGCCGAACCTATATACACATTGGGACATCTATTAGAGCCCATACCTGCAGCTCGTATGTTTGAAGAAATATTAAAACTATTACTATCGGGCAACGGCGAACAAACCTATTATCTATTGCGTGATTTTGATTTATTTAAATTCTTATTTCCTGCCACCGACGCAGCTATTGAAAACGATCAAACCGAAGATTTTCAAGTGGAAGACTTTGTTATTTTGGCTTTACGCAACTCCGACGAACGTATCGCTCAAGGCAAAAGTGTAACACCTGCCTATTTATTTGCCGCGTTACTCTGGCACCCTTTACAGCAACGTTTAGCGCAAATACGTAATATGCCACCGGTTCCAGCTTTGCACCAAGCTGCGCAGGATGTGATCTTACAACAAGTTAAACACACCTCCATTCCTAGACGCTTTAGCACTCCCATGAAGGAAATTTGGGACATGCAGCTAAGGTTACCTCGTCGCCACGGAAATCGTGCGGCTGAACTAGTGGATAACAAACGCTTTAGAGCTGCCTATGATTTTATATTGCTACGCGAAGCCAGCGGTGAAGACTTAGATAACCTTGGGGAATGGTGGACAGAGTATCAGTTTGCTAGCGGCATAAGGCGCGAAGAAATGAGCAAACAACTTGGTAAAGCCGCGCCCAAGCCACGTAAACCAAAGAAGCCACAAGAGAACAACCCTGAGAACCACAATGGTTAATGCATTTATTGGCTTAGGCAGTAATCTAGACAACCCTAAAGCCCATGTAATAAAGGCTTTAGAGGAGTTAGAGCAATTGCCTCATAGCCAATTATTACTCGCCTCTAAACTCTATTTAAGTAAACCCGTTGGCCCGCAAGACCAAGATCATTTTATCAACGCTGTTGCATTAGTAATCACAGAGCTAGAGCCTTTAACGCTGCTCGATGAACTACAAGCCATTGAACAGCGCCACCAACGTGTACGTGAACGCCATTGGGGGCCTCGTACATTAGATTTAGATATACTGCTGTTTGGCGATCAAACCATTCACCACAGCCGCCTAACTGTGCCCCATGCAGAATTGCCTAACCGCGATTTTGTTATAGGCCCATTACTTGAACTATCACCAAACTTAAGCCTACCTGATGGCACCCAAATACAAGAACTGTTGCAGAGCTGCCCTATAGATGGTTTGATCAGCATAGAAGCATAATCAAAGACAACGCATTCACTTAATTTCGGAGCCAATGCCCCATGCCTAAAACCACACTGCACAGCCTAACACGCCTTAAGCAAGAAGGCACAAAGGCTACCTGTGTTACTAGCTATGATGCCAGCTTTACGCAACGCATTAACCAAGCCGGCATCGACATCATATTGGTAGGCGACTCATTAGGAATGGTGTTGCAAGGCCACGATTCTACACTGCCAGTCTCCATGGAGCAGATGGTTTACCATACACGCTGTGTGCAAGCCGGCAACAATACGGCATTAATTATGGCGGACATGCCATTTATGAGCTATCGAACTGTTGAACAGGCCATGACCAATGCCACAGATTTAATGCAGGCCGGCGCACAAATCGTTAAATTAGAAGGCGGATTATGGTTAAAGGACACTGTGAACAAACTCCTTGAACAAGGTATTCCTGTGTGCGCCCACTTAGGGTTAACACCCCAAGCCGTTAATAAACTCGGCGGCTACCGTGTGCAAGGAAAAACTCCAGAGCAAGCAGCCAGCCTACTTAACGAAGCGGTAGAATTAGAAGCTGCTGGTGCCAGTATGATCTTACTGGAATGTGTTCCCACCCATTTGGGTAAAGCCATCACTGCGGCAGTATCGGTGCCGGTTATTGGTATTGGTGCTGGCCCAGATACCGATGCTCAAGTACTGGTTCTTTATGACCTACTAGGCATCACCCCCAGTAAGCCTGCACGCTTTGTGAAAGACTATCTGCTTCAAGAGGGCACTGTGTTAAGTGCGTTAGAGGCCTATGTTACTGAAGTAAAAAACCATCAATTTCCAGCCCCAGAGCATTGCTTTAACTAGGTTTTCGATTACACCACTATGCATACCATCGATAATATCAGTCAGCTTCGAAGCTACCTATGGCAAGCCAAACTAGATCACAAGGTGATTGCATTTGTACCCACCATGGGCAACCTTCATGAAGGCCATTTACAGCTCATAGATCGCGCATTGGAAGAGGCCGATCTAGTGGTAGCTAGTATTTTTGTAAATCCACTTCAGTTTGGCCCGGGCGAAGACTTTAATGGCTACCCCCGCACCTTTATGAACGATCAAGAAAAACTTTTAAGCCGTGGGTGCCATGTGCTTTTTGCACCCACCGTTGAAGAGATGTACCCCAAAACAAATCTCAGCTCCACCGTGGTTAAAGTGCCCCACCTCGACCATTTATTGTGCGCAGCCACACGCCCTGGTCACTTCACAGGTGTAGCTACAGTAGTGAGTAAATTGTTTGGTATTGTGCAGCCAGATGTGGCTATTTTTGGCCTAAAAGACTACCAGCAATTCTTAGTCATTAAGCAAATGACCTTCGACCTTTGCTTGCCAGTTAAAATTATTGGCGCGCCCATTGCCCGCGCCGAAAGCGGCCTAGCCTTAAGCTCTCGTAATGGCTATCTGAATGAACAGGAGTTACATCAAGCTGCCCAATTATATGCAAGCTTAACCTCTTGTCGCATAGCCCTTGAAACGGGGAAATTCACCATGCCTGAGCTAGAAGAACAGGCTCAAAGTCAGCTTGAGGCGATAGGTTTTAAACGCGATTATTTTACCATTTGTCGCCAAAGTGATTTACAGCCAGCCGGCCCCGAAGACAAAGAACTCGCCATTGTGGCTGCCGCTTATTTAGGCAAGGCCAGGCTTATCGACAACATACGTTTTAGCTTAAATTAGCTTATAAACCGTACATATCCGCCATAGCCTCTAGACCCATAGGGCGTATTTTACTGGCATGACCAGCGGCACCAAATGCTTCGTAACGCGCCTGACATAATGCCTGCATTGCAGTCATGGTAACCGTTAAAAATTTACGTGGGTCAAATTCACTTGGGTTTTCTGCCAAAAATTTACGTACCGCACCAGTAGATGCCAAGCGTAAATCGGTATCAATATTTATTTTACGCACGCCATGCTTAATACCTTCCACAATTTGCTCTACGGGCACGCCGTAGGTCTCTGGGATAGCACCACCAAATTCGTTAATAACCGCCAACCAGTCCTGTGGCACAGAAGAAGAGCCATGCATGACTAAGTGAGTGTTGGGGATTTTGCTGTGGATGTCGCGGATTCGGCCTATAGCCAGAATATCGCCTGTGGGTGGACGGGTAAACTTATACGCACCATGGCTGGTGCCACAAGCAATCGCCAAAGCGTCTACTTTAGTTTGGGCTACAAAGTCTGCGGCTTCGTCTGGGTCTGTAAGCATTTGTTCCATGGTGAGCTTTCCTGCAGCGCCTACGCCGTCTTCTTCACCTGCCTCGCCGGTTTCTAAGGAACCTAAGCAGCCCAGCTCGCCTTCTACAGAAACGCCACAAGCGTGAGCCATTTCTACAGTACGTTTAGTCACTTCAACATTGTATTCGTAGCTAGTCGGGGTTTTAGAATCTTCGCCTAAAGAGCCGTCCATCATCACTGATGAGAAGCCCATGGCAATAGCACGCTGGCACGTAGCCGCCGCATTGCCATGGTCCAAATGCATACATACAGGAATATGTGGAAACTCTTCAATAGCTGCCAAAATCATATGTTTTAAGAAGTTGGAACCGGCATATTTACGCGCACCAGCCGATGCTTGTACGATCACTGGGCTATCTGTAGCGTCAGCGGCTTGCATAATGGCACGCATTTGCTCTAGGTTGTTTACGTTGTAAGCTGGAATACCGTAACTATTTTCTGCGGCGTGATCCAACAGTTGGCGCATGCTAACTAAGGCCATGGGGGTTCTCCATTCTATATCGATTAATTGACTGCTAATTACAGGCCACGTTGTTCTAAAATGGCCACTGCTGGCAACTCTTTGCCTTCTACAAATTCAAGAAATGCGCCACCACCGGTGGAAATATAAGACACCTGGTCAGCAATTTCATATTTGTCTACGGCGGCTAGTGTATCACCGCCACCGGCGATAGAAAATGCAGGGGACGCTGCAATAGCACGTGACAATATCTCGGTGCCCCCACCAAACTGGTCAAATTCAAACACGCCCAAAGGCCCATTCCAAATAATAGTGCCCGCATCTTTAAGTATATTAGCCAGTTGGTGTGCAGTTTCTGGGCCCACGTCCATAATCATATCGTCTGCCGCCACTGTGGCTGAATCTTGGGTAGTGGCTGTAGCGGTTTCACTAAATTCTTTAGCTGTCACTACATCCGTAGGCAAAGGAATGGATGTTTTGCCCATTAGGGCCTTAGCATTAGCCACTAAGTCTGCTTCGTATAACGATTTACCCACAGGTAATCCTGCCGCTGCCAAAAAAGTATTGGCTATCCCGCCACCCACAATCAACTGGTCTACTTTGTCTGATAAGGTTTCTAACACAGTGAGCTTGGTCGACACTTTGGAGCCGCCTACAATAGCCACCAATGGCCGCTTTGGGTTGTCTAACGCTTTGCCTAGCGCATCTAATTCGGCCACCAGCAATGGGCCGGCACAGGCTGTTTTTACAAACTTAGCAATACCATGGGTACTGGCTTGAGCGCGGTGTGCGGTGCCAAATGCGTCATTGACAAACACATCACACAGGGCGGCCATTTTTTTAGCTAAAGCATCATCATTGGCTTTTTCACCGGTGTTAAAACGGCAGTTTTCTAAAATCACCAACTCGCCTTCCGCCACTTCCACACCGTTTAGCCAGTCTTTTTGTAGCCGCACATTGCATTGTAATTTTGTGGCCAAATAATTAACCACTGGAGCTAAAGAAAACTGTTCTTCGTACACACCTTCCTTAGGGCGACCTAAGTGTGAAGTCACCATTAACTTAGCACCCAGCTGAAGGGCCATTTTAATAGTGGGTAAAGCCGCCCTTAAGCGAGCGTCACTAGTCACCACACCATCTTTAACAGGCACGTTCAAGTCTTCGCGGATCAACACGCGTTGGCCACGTAAATCTAAGTCGGTCATTTTAATGATGGTCATGGGTTTTCCTGTAGATTAAGCATACACAAGGCAACGTCTACCATACGGTTGGCGTAGCCCCATTCGTTATCGTACCAAGCCAATATTTTTATCAACTGGCCCATTTTCATGGTTTGAGTGGCGTCAAATGTAGCCGATTTTGAGCAATGGTTAAAATCAATAGACACCAAAGGTTGTTGGTTATAACCCAGTACACCATGATGATCGTTGGCCACTGCTTGAGCCATAATCTGATTCACTTCTTCTATTGTTACGTCGCGGCTGGGACGAAATACCAAATCCACCACAGACACATTAATTGTGGGCACTCGCATGGAAATGCCGGTAATTTTATCTGCTAATTCTGGCAACACCCAACCCAAGGCTTCAGAAGCATGGGTTGATGTAGGAATCATGGATTGTGTGGCCGAACGACCTCGACGCAGATCAGTTTTGTCGATCACTGTATCCGTAAGCACCTGGCCATTGGTATAAGCATGGATAGTGGTCATTAAGCCATCTTCAATACCAATAGCATCGTGTAATGGTTTGAGCACTGGGGCCATGCAATTAGTCGTGCACGACGCGTTAGAAACGATACGGTGCTGCGATTTAAGTTGGTCATGGTTAATACCGTAGACCACCGTAAGATCTACATCCGTACCCGCTGCTGCACCCACCAACACTTTATCAGCACCAGCGGTTAAGTGTTGTTCAGCCAACTTGTGCTCATTCAACTTGCCAGAACATTCCAACACCAGATCAACGTTTAAGTGAGCCCAGGGTAGTGTTGTTGCCTCATTCACTTGAAGCAGATGAATATCACTAGTGACCTCACCCGCAACAATACGCATCCCCTGCTCCGTGGCATCCACCTTGGCAGGAAAAACCCCATGGACCGAATCATACTGAGTTTCATAGATTACAGATTCGGCAATGCCTAAGTCATTGATGGCCACCACCTGCAACTGATGCTGCAGGCCGCGCTCAACAATAGCCCGTAACACAGCACGACCAATACGACCGTAGCCATTGATCGCAATCCGCTTGGCTTGATCCATAATAACGAACTACAGTAGTTCAGTTACGGTGGCCGCAATCTTGTCTACCGTAAAGCCATACATTTCAAACAACTCGCTAGCGGGTGCAGAGGCACCAAAATCGGTCATGCCAATCACCTTGCCACCTAAACCCACATATTTGTACCAGTAATCGGCATGGGCTGCTTCTACCGCAACACGGGCAGTAATGTTGGCAGGAAGAACCTGTGCCTGATAAGCCGCATCTTGGCGTTCAAATAATTCAGTGCACGGCATAGAGACTAAACGCACCTTACGGCCTTGGGCTGTTAACACGTCCGTGGCTTGTTGGGCGATGCCTACTTCAGAGCCTGTAGCAATGATAATGGCTTCTGGAGCGCCATCGCAGTCTTGTAGTATGTAACCACCGCGAGCCACATTGGCTAACTGGGCATCATCACGTTGTTGATGGGGTAAATTTTGGCGCGAGAAAATTAACGCCGATGGGCCATCCATACGTTGCACCGCAGTTTTCCATGCAACGGCAGATTCAACCGTGTCACACGGGCGCCATGTGTCCAGGTGAGGTGTTAAACGTAAGTTAGCAATTTGCTCTACAGGTTGGTGAGTTGGGCCATCTTCACCCAAACCAATAGAATCGTGGGTATACACAAACAGCACTCGCTGGCGCATTAAAGCGGCCATACGTACGGCGTTTCGGGCGTACTCCATAAACACTAAGAAGGTTGCACCATAAGGGATAAAGCCGCCGTGCAAGGCCATACCATTCATCATGGCAGACATGGCAAATTCACGAACGCCATAGTATACGTAATTACCACTGGCATCGTCTTTAGTGATGCCTTGCGTGCCCACCCATTTGGTTAGATTAGAGCCTGCAAGGTCTGCAGAACCACCTAATAATTCTGGCAATAGGGGACCAAAAGCATTAATGGTATTTTGGGAGGCTTTACGGCTAGCAATAGTTGAGCCTTCCGCTTGTAACTGTTGCACATAAGCCTGCGCTTGGGCGTCAAAGTTTTCTGGCAAGTCACCCGCCACTCGGCGTAGCAGTTCCGTAGCTAACTCTGGGTGGGCTTGATGGTAAGCTGCAAACGCTTGGTTCCAAATCTGTTCAGCATCGTAACCCGCATCACGAGCATTCCACTCTTCATAGATATCTGCAGGAATATCAAATGCGCCGTGATTCCAGTCTAACTCTTTACGGGTTAAGGCAATTTCGTCTGCGCCTAGTGGAGCGCCGTGGCAATCTTCTTTACCTTCTTTGTTAGGCGAACCAAAACCAATAATAGTTTTGCAACAAATTAAAGTAGGCTGGCCTGTATTGGCCTTAGCCTCTTCAACAGCTGCAAACAACGCGTCTGCATCGTGGCCATCAATGGCTGGAATCACCTGCCAGCCATAGGCTTCAAAACGCTTAGGGGTGTCATCGGTAAACCAGCCCTCAACTTCGCCATCAATAGAAATGCCGTTGTCGTCGTAAAAGGCAATCAGCTTACCCAAACCTAGGGTACCGGCTAAAGAACAGGCTTCGTGGGAAACGCCTTCCATCAAACAACCATCACCAAGGAAGGTGTAGGTATAGTGATCAATAATGTCATGGTTTGGGCGATTAAACTGAGCTGCTAAAGTTTTTTCCGCAAGTGCCATACCAATCGCGTTAGTGATGCCTTGTCCTAAAGGGCCCGTGGTGGTTTCAATACCCGGCGCATAACCGTATTCTGGATGGCCTGCAGTTTTAGAATGCAACTGACGGAAATTTTTCACATCATCAATAGACAAATCATAGCCACTTAAGTGCAACAATGAATACAGCAACATAGAGCCGTGGCCATTAGACAATACAAAACGATCGCGGTTTAACCATTCCGGATTAGCCGGGTTATGACTCATGAAGTCATTCCATAGCACTTCGGCGATATCTGCCATACCCATAGGGGCACCTGGGTGACCAGAATTAGCTTGTTGGACAGCGTCCATACTAAGGGCTCGGATGGCATTAGCTAAATCGCGACGGGTAAGCATGAAGAACTTCCTTTAAAAGGTTAAATACACTATGCGGGAACAAATTTAAGGCATGTATTTTCCCTTACTCGGGCCTCATACACAATCAGCAAACACCATTCTTGACGCATTATTCAGTATTTATTTGTAATCTTCAGGCTGTGCTTCATTAAGCCTCCTGCTCACACCCGCGCCAACAGGCCTTGGTTGAATTGTTGTGTTAACGCTGAGGATGAACAATTGGAATCATTTACCTACAGTTTTCTCACCTTCACCACCAAAACGAGTCGCGAAAAAGCCTATGATCAATCCAATCATTGCCCCTTCAGTGATAAACCAAAATGGTGAAATGAGCGCACCGTTTTCGCCAAACATGACTACCATCATAGACTGCATAACATCATAGGCAAAAAATACCAGCACAAAATTCATCCAGGCACCCAATAACGGGGCGCGAAACCACCATGGGTATGGCAGTTTCAATATTGGATGATAAGTAATGACACCAAACACTCCGATAATTGCACCCACTGTGGTGTACCACCATAAAATTCCCCAGCGAAGTAACCAGCCAGCATCCGGCAAAAAGTACGGCAAAAAAATGAACCCAATAAGTCCGAATAAAAAACCTATTGCCTTACCGATCGCTATGCGTGTTATTAGTGATGGATTTCCAAACATATATTTCTCCTTTCATAAGCACATTCACAGTTTCAACCAACACACACATAAACATATTGAGCCATATCAAGCTTAATTAAACGACACTAATAAACTATACAATCTTCGCTTTAATAGCCTATAATAGCGCCGGTTCTGCAAACCCCTCCGCAGGACCACAGGCACTCGCCAGAACAATGTTCTAGGCTGGTAATTAAGTCACTGCTAACGATGTCCGTAAAGCGTCGATTAGTATTCAATTACGAGGCATGGTTATGAACCAATACACTCTATTTACCTCCGAATCAGTGTCCGAAGGACATCCTGATAAAATCGCCGACCAAATTTCCGATGCTATCTTAGATGCCATGCTGGAAAAAGACCCTGAGTCCCGTGTTGCTGTAGAAACCCTTATTAAAACTGGTTTGGTTTTAGTGGCAGGTGAAGTGCGCACCAATTCTTGGGTTGATATTGAAGAACTAGTACGCGAGGTTATCAAAGACATCGGCTACACCTCATCAGACATGGGTTTTGATGGTGCGTCTTGCGCTATTTTAAACGCCATTGGCAAACAGTCTTCCGATATTGCCATGGGTGTGGACGAAAGCGTCGATAGCAACAAAGAACAAGGCGCAGGCGATCAAGGTTTGATGTTTGGCTATGCCAGCAATGAAACCCCAAGTTTAATGCCAGCGCCCATTCATTACGCCCATCGCTTAGTGCAGCAACAAGCTAAAGTGCGTAAAGACGGCACCCTGCCTTGGTTACGCCCAGACGCCAAAAGTCAGCTTACCTTTCGCTATGGCGAAGACGGCAAACCTTTGTCAATTGACGCTGTGGTGCTCTCCACTCAGCATAGCGCAGACATCGATTTAGAAAGCCTACGCAGTGCGGTTATGACGCATATTATTAAGCCTGTAATCCCAGCACAATGGCTTACCGAAGACACCCAATACCACATTAACCCCACGGGTAATTTTGTGATAGGTGGGCCGGTAGGTGATTGCGGACTCACGGGGCGCAAGATTATTGTAGACACCTATGGTGGCATGGCTCGCCACGGTGGTGGTGCGTTTTCTGGCAAAGATCCATCCAAGGTAGACCGTAGCGCCGCTTACGCGGGCCGATATGTGGCAAAAAACATTGTTGCTGCCGGTTTAGCCGATCGTTGTGAAATCCAAATCTCCTACGCCATTGGCGTAGCCGAGCCAACCTCCATCAGCCTTGATACTTTTGGTAGTGGCAAGATCAGCGACCGCGCAATTGAACAACTTGTGCGTGAACATTTTGACCTTAAAGCCGGTGGTTTAGTTGAAATGCTGAATCTAAAACGCCCCATTTATCGTGACACTGCAGCCTATGGTCACTTTGGCCGTGACAACCCAAATTTTACTTGGGAACACACGGATAAAGCCGAAGCTTTGCGTAAAGCCGCTGGCCTGTAAACCATGAGGGTGCCTCGCCTACATACACCACAACCCCTGCCCTTAGAGCAAACTATTGTTTTAGAGGCGGCGGCTAGCCATTATGTAGGCAAGGTTCTTCGGATGCAGGAACAACAAGAAATCATCCTGTTTAATGGGCTTGGCGAGCAAGTAAGCGCTCACATTGTCAGCATAAGCAAGAAGGCAGTTAGCGTATTTGTGAACGCGCCTTTTGCTGGGCCCACTGCATCACCATTACACACCCACCTAGGGCAAGTGATGTCACGTGGCGAACGTATGGACTATGCCATTCAAAAGGCGACTGAACTGGGCGTGAACCAAATCACTCCTTTGTTCAGCAACCGATGTGAGGTAAAACTCGACCCCAAACGCCAGATAAAACGCCTAGCACATTGGCAACAAATTTCCATAAGTGCTTGTGAGCAAAGCGGTCGCATTGATATGCCTGTGATTCATGAACCACAGACTTTAGACACTTGGCTCAAAAACACTCAGGCCGATGCTAAGCTGGTATTACACCCCCATCAAACTAAACCACTGAAATCTCAAATCACACCTTTAAGCTGTGCCTTACTGATAGGCCCAGAAGGTGGATTAACCGAGCCAGAAGTTGAGCAAGCTCAAGCTCACGGCTATACTGGTCTAAGTTTAGGACCACGAATACTACGCACAGAAACGGCACCCCTTGCAGCGCTTACCTTGTTGCAATACGTGTGGGGCGATTTACACCACTAATTGATAGCGCCATTAACAAGAGACACAAATTCATGAGCATTAAACTCGGCATAGTGATGGATCCAATTCACAACATCAATTACAAAAAAGACAGCTCTCTTGCCATGCTTTGGGCAGCGCAAGATTTGGGTTGGGAGCTTTACTACATGGAGCCTCAACACCTTTACGCCGAGCAAGGCATCCCTAAAGGCCTTATGGCTAAACTACGAGTGATGCGCAACCCAGACCATTTTTATGAATTAGATCAACAACAGGCATTACCCTTGGGTAGCCTTGATGTTATTTTCATGCGCAAAGACCCGCCGTTCGATACGGATTTTTTGCACACCACCTACCTACTTAGCCAAGCTGAAGCGGCCGGCGCACTCATCATAAACAAGCCTCAAAGCTTACGCGACTGCAACGAAAAGTTATTTGCCACGCAATTTCCCCAATGCTGCCCAGAGGTACTGGTTGCTAGCGATGCAACCGTACTTAAAGCGTTCCACGCCTTGCACCAAGATGTGATTTTTAAGCCTTTAGATGGCATGGGTGGCGCGTCTATTTTCCGGGCTCGAAAGGATGAACCTAATCTTAACGTTATTATTGAAACCTTAACTGCGTTTGGCCAGCAACAAATTATGGCCCAGCGCTATTTGCCAGAAATAAAAGACGGCGACAAGCGTATTTTAATGATCAACGGCTACCCTGTAGATCATGTGCTTGCCCGCATCCCCTCTTCTGGTGAAACTCGCGGCAACTTAGCCGCCGGCGGCTCTGGTGTTGCCAGGCCTCTCACCGATCGAGATCGCTGGATTTGCGAACAAATCGGCCCTACCCTTCGGGCTAAAGAAATCCATTTTGCCGGCCTAGATGTGATTGGCGACAGCCTTACAGAAATTAATGTCACCAGCCCTACATGTATCCGCGAAATTGATGACCAAACAGGCTCCAACATTGCGGTAGATCTTATGCAACACATTAGCCAATTACTCACAGCGAGGAGCGTATAATGTCTGAAGATCCTAGCAACAATAGCCTCCATAATTTTATGCTCATTTCTATGCCTCAAATGGAAGATGAAAATTTCACCCGCAGCTTGGTCTATATTTGTGAACACAGCAACAAAGGCGCTATGGGATTAGTGATCAATCGTACTAATAATATCGCCTTCACCGACATACTGCCGCAACTTGATATTACCGACAGCCATATTACCAATATTGAACAACCCATTTTCACCGGTGGGCCGGTGCAACCAGAACACGGTTTTGTACTGCATACGCCACATAGCAAAAAACAATGGAAATCTAGTATCCGTGTGTCTGAAGACCTCTGCCTCACTACCTCTTCTGACGTAATTGATGACATTGCCCACGCTACTGGACCAAAACACAGTTTAATTGCACTAGGTTATGCAGGCTGGGGACCCGGCCAGTTAGAACAAGAACTGGTAGACAATGCATGGCTATGTTGCCCATTTGATGCTGACATTGTATTTAATATGCCCGCAGAAGATCGCTTCCAAGCCGCGGCCGATTTATTAGGCATAGATATCAACCTAATTTCTTCTAAAATTGGCCATGGATAAACCTCTCAACCTGCTCGGCTTCGATTTTGGCAGTAAACGTATTGGGGCGGCCTTTGCTAGCAACCCCCATACACAACCCATAGTGCTTGCGCCTATAAAGGCTCAAGACGGCATTCCCAATTGGCCAACAATAGACAGCTTGGTGAATGAGTGGCAAGCGCAAGCATTTGTAGTAGGGATTGCGTATAATATGGACGGTTCTGTCAGCGAAATGGCGCTACGCGCTCGGAAATTTGCCAACCGTATGAGCGCACGTTTCGATCGCCCCTGCTACTTGGTAGATGAACGTTTATCTACTCAAGAAGCCAAGCAAGAACACCTTCTCGCTGGAGGCGGAACCGATTGGAAAAAACATGGGGTTGACGGCATTGCTGCAGGGCTAATATTGCAAAGTTGGTTTAGTGAAACGCAACACCGTTTATCCACCCAGCCGCTAGTATAATAACCATTGTAATAGCTGTTATAATAACGAAACAGGTTACAGGCTAATTAGAGGACGCCTAATGGGAGCTACAGAACACCCAAATCACCCACAATTGGCAGATACACCCGCCCTCATTAGTCATTTATTAAATCAAGTCGACCACCTTATTACTGATCTTTCACTCGTTGAACCTTTGGTTATTGGTATTCATACGGGTGGCGTTTGGCTGGCTAAAACGATCGCAGAGCACCTTAGCGCCCCTCTAGGTCAGCTCGATATTGCCTTCTACCGCGATGATTTTTCACATAACGGCTTACATCCGCAGGTAAGCCCTTCATCTCTACCTTTCGATATTAACAACCGACACCTATTATTAGTAGACGATGTTTTGATGAGCGGCCGCACCGTACGCGCCGCTATGAACGAGCTGTTTGACTTCGGTCGCCCCGCCAGCATAAAACTTGTCACCTTATGTAGTGTGAACCAAAGAGAGCTGCCAATACAGGCCGACGCTTGCGCACTTTCTTTAAGCTTGAAGCCAGGACAATATTTACAACTTAACGGCCCTGAGCCTCTAAAACTCTCTATTATCGAGTCTGCAAACCATGAGTAATTTAGCGAATTTACAGCTCACTAAAGACGGCGAATTGCGCCATTTTTTAACCCCCGAAGGCCTTGATCGTTTAATGCTTGAGCGCATCTTGGATACAGCAGACTCCTTTGTGGTGGTGGGCAACCAAGAAGTTAAGAAAGTTCCTCTACTTCGAGGCCGCACTGTTGTTAACCTATTTTTTGAAAACTCCACCCGCACCCGAAGCACATTTGAACTCGCCGCCAAACGCTTATCCGCTGATGTACTCACCTTAGACATTAACACCTCAGCTACCAGCAAAGGTGAAAGCTTACTCGACACGCTTCAAAACCTCCGGTCTATGCACAGCGACATGTTTGTCATTCGCCACAGTGACTCTGGAGCTGCGCACTTTATCGCCTCTCAAGTCACTCCAGATGTTGCCATCATTAATGCCGGCGACGGCCGTCATGCACACCCCACTCAAGCCATGCTAGACATGCTTACTATTCGCCGCCATAAAGGTAATTTTGAGCCTTTAACGGTGGCTATTGTGGGTGATATTTTGCACTCTCGGGTAGCTCGCGATCAAATTCATGCACTTAAAACCCTAGGCTGCACAGACATTCGTTTAGTGGGCCCTAATACCTTAATGCCCTATGCTATAGAGAGCATGGGGGTGACCACTCACAATGATATGGACACAGGTATAGATGGCGCTGATGTGGTAATCATGCTGCGTTTACAAACCGAACGTATGGCCTGCGCCTTTTTACCGTCTGCAGGAGAGTACTTTCGTCTGTATGGCCTCACCACTGCGCGGCTAGCACAGGCCAAACCCGACGCAATCGTCATGCATCCTGGGCCAATAAACCGAGGTATTGAAATAGAATCAGCCGTTGCTGACGGCTCCCAGTCCATGATTTTAAACCAAGTAGGGTACGGCATTGCATTGCGCATGGCTGTGATGTCCATGGCCATGAGCGGCCAAATGCAACAGCGACAAAGCCCCATTCCCCCAAACAACGTTACTAAGGAGCCACGATTATGAGTTTCATCATTCGAGGCGCACGCATCATAGACCCTAGTAACGATTTAGATCAGGTCGCCGACTTATCGATTAGCCACGGTAAAATAGACGTTATAGGCGACCTAAAAAATGCCCAAGCGCAAATAGATATCGATGCCAATGGCATGATATTAAGCCCTAGCTTTGTAGATTTACACACTTGTTTACGAGACCTAAACCAAGTTCAAAAAGGCAGTATCGCAAGTGAAACACAAGCCGCTGCTAGCGCTGGTTTTACTCACTTATGCCCCAGCCCCGACACGCTACCCTGCAGTGACGCAGGCTCTGTTATTGGCATGATTAACCATAAGGCCAAAGCCGCTGGCTTTTGCGATCTACTGCCAATAGCCGCATTAACCAAAGACTTACAAGGCAAACAGCTAAGCAACATGGATGCTTTATCTCGAGCGGGTTGTATCGGTTTCAGCAACGCCAGTTATGACATTAGCGACAACACCGTGTTATTGCGTTGTTATGAGTATGCAGCGACCTTTGGCTTACGTGTATTTGTACAAGCCCAAGACCAACAACTCGGCAATGGTCATATGCATGCCGGCGCTACGGCCACCCGCATGGGTTTGGATGGGATTCCTGTGATCGCCGAAACACTTTCCATAAGCCGCCATCTACAATTTATGCAACATTCTGGCGTTAGCGGCCACTTTAACCAAATAACCAGTGCCGCAGGTGTAGCGCTGATCCGTCAAGCAAAAGCACAAGGTTTAAATGTAACCGCCGATGTGAGTATTGCGCACCTGTGCTTTACAGATATAGAGGTAGAAGGCTACCGTAGCCAGTACCACCTACAACCCCCTTTGCGTGAAGAGTCGGATCGAAAAGCGTTAATTAGCGGCATTATAGACGGTACATTGGATGCAATATGCTCTGCCCACCAGCCCCATGAATCTGCAGCAAAGTGTGCGCCATTTGCAGCTACCGCTACCGGCATGGCTACCTATGACATGTTAGTACCGCTGGTTCAGGGCTTAGTAGAGGCAGGGGAGCTAACATGGCCACAGGCCATAAAGGCCCTCAGCACCAATAGTTCAACTATCGCTCAAGGTCTTGCTGGAAAAATTTGCACTGGCGATACCGCTAATCTTACCCTCATCGACCCAACCCACAGTTGGCTGCTAACCCCAAGCACTCAGTATAGCCACGGTACAAATCAGGCATTAATTCAGCAAAAACTGAATGGCCGTATACGTCTTACTATCAAACAAGGTCAGTCAAGCTACACGATGTAACGCAGTAGATACGAAAAAAACAACATAGTGCGCATTTCATCTATTTAAAATTGGTAAATTTGATAATAATAGATCAGCTATCACTTTAGATAAATACGCATGCGCACTATCGACTTATCAACACTGTCCGAACTAACCACTCGTCAAGCCGCTACATTACTCAATGTATCCGTACGTACAATTCAACTATGGGTAGAAAAGGGCGCTTTACAAGCCTGGAAAACAGCCGGTGGTCATCGACGTATTAGTGTGGAATCCATACAGCAGGTGCTGGACGAAAAGCTAGAAAAACAAACACCCATTCGCCGCTCTAATACTAAAGGCCCGGTAACGGCACTCATTGTAGATGAGGATAAAGACACCCTGTTACTCTATAAAATGCTGGTTAATAACTGGTTCCCTAGCCTGCAAGTAGAAACTGCAGAAAATGGTATCGATGCACTGGTGAAGATTGGCGAATATAAGCCATCGGTTCTTATTACCGACTTACAAATGCCAGAACTTGGCGGCTTTGATATTATTAAGCGACTGCACAATGATGCCCAATATGATCACCTTACGCCTATTGTAGTTACCGGCATGAGTGATGCAGATATTGCTACCAGCAACCTCCCAAGCTCCGTGCCCGTATTACACAAACCAATACCCGTCGACAAGCTCAAAGAACTCGTTTTTCAGGCAGTAAAACACTAACCCACCACGCAGCGCCCCATGGGCAATCATGCCGCCAGTATTAATAAACTGCGCAACGGTGATGGTTACTTAAGTCCCAGCAGTTTGACCCCCAACTATTAAAGCATTTTCTCGCTGCAAAGCAGGTCGTTGAAGACCCCTACAACCTACATCACAAGTCTGACGACTGAGCTAGCTGTCCCAAATTGATCGGGCTTAAGGGCGGGCGTACCGAAAGGGGTTGCACCTGGGCCATCGGTCGACCTTGGGCTTGAGCTACTAAGTAGCCCAAATTTAGCCCGCATTGGCGGCCTTGGCAGGGCCCCATACCTGCTCGACTAAAGGCTTTTAATTGATTAACACCGGCGCAGCCTGACTGGGCAATATCGGTTATCTGGGCTGCGCTAACCTGCTCACACCGACACACTAAGGTGGTACCTGTGGGGGTCGACAACCAAGGTGCCGGTTGATATAAGCGATCCACCAAACCTCGAGCCCAATGTAATTGACATATGCGCAAAGCCAAGGCTTGATAAAGCATTTTTTTTGCCCAGCTTGAGCGAGTGCCGGTCCGTTCAATTCGTGCCATAGCTGCTAACCGGCCTTCTAACTGAGCTAGCTGGGCTCCGCCGATGGCACCGGCATCACCGGCCACTTGCACGCCTGGCACTGAGGTTTGTCCCGCCCCAGTGGTTTGAATTTGCCAACACTGCTTGACTGGGTTCCACGATAATTCACATGCCAAGGTTTGTGCCATTTGAGTTTGGGCAACAATTCCCTGATGCAACAACACTAACTGTGTAGGCACTTCGTAGTCTTTGCCCGCCGCCGTAAAGCGTACGGCCTCAGCTCCAATATGACCGACAATCTTGATGTCCGCCACATTAGTAAAATAGGGCACTCGTATACGTTGTACCAGGCTTAGCCACACACCTTTAAGTAATTGTTTAGGCATGCTCAGCCCAGCAATCAGCCAAGGTATAGCACGCCAATAGTTAGACCGAGGTGTGGTATCTAATAACGCTGTTATAGTGACTCCAGCAGCGCGGTATTGATGCGCCAACAGGAGCAACAATGGGCCAGACCCTGCCAACACGACTTGTTTGGGCACCAACGCCGAGGCCTTTAATAATATTTGCCCAGCGCCGGCCGTCATGACCCCCGGTTTTTCCCAACCGGAGACCGCCATGGGGCGCTCCATGGCACCATTAGCAATAAGCAAATCACTGGCCACGAAGTTTATCGATAACCCATCGATCAGTGCCGCCACAGTAAAGCCCTGGGCATGGGGCTCTATATTCCATACCTGTGCTAACGGCCGGTAATCGCAGGGTGCCGCCATAAACGCCTGCAATAGCGGTTTACCCAGGCCATAGTCAGGCCCCAACACCTGCTCCTGCGCAGCGCAAGAGTGACCCACATTGCGGAAGATCTGGCCACCTGCTGCAGCGGCTTGATCGAGCACCAACACCTTTAACCCAGCGTGACTAGCTTCGATCGCAGCCGCCATACCGGCTGGGCCTGCGCCCACCACCAAATAATCATATATTTGGGTCATTAGCTTAGCCCCTGGGGGGTGGTAATGATCGACATATTACTACTCACGGGACGCATGCACCCGCGTTGATTCTGCTGCCCATTAATGGTCACTAAGCACTCAAAACAAACCCCCATATGGCATAACCCAGCCCTCGGCTGCCGACTCACAGGGTGTGTTCTGGTGACGTGTTGACCTAAGTACAATAACGCTGCGGCCACACTCATGGCCACCGGCACCTGATGTTCAATACCATTTAATAGGATGCGGCAGGTATCTGGCTTTGAAGTCTGGTGCTGATGCAGTCGACTAAACGCAGAAGCGGTCATTATTCATAGCCTCAATAAGTGTTTGTTGTGGTGGTGCTGCACCACCCAAAAGCCAATCTGACAATGGTCCAGCGTGGGCTGCAGCAAGACTAACCCCGCTGTGGCAACATATACCATACGCGCCTTGGTAGCGGCTGGAGGCTTGATAAATAGGCGCTCCGTCCGGCGACATGACGCGTAACGCGCCCCAACTCCGGACCAACTGTAGTTGCGACAGTGCTGGCATTAAGGCCACCGCATCGGCAGCAATAGTTTGCATCACCGCTAGGTTTGTGCTGTCATCTAAACCAGTGTATTCATGAGAGCCACCCACCTGAATGGTACCCTCAGCGGTTTGGCGTAATTGGGGTGAGGCGTAGTTAAGTAGGCCACAAGGCGCCCGCTCAGTAATCAAGATTTGGCCTTTAACCGGACTCACCGGCAAGTGCATATCCAACTGCAGACCCAGACGTTGATTGTCGAGTCCGGCACATAAGGCCACGTTTTTACTGGTGACTTTGTCAATTTGAAATCCACTTTCCAAAGCAACCACTTGATCTACAGGGCAACGAGCACGGTACTCAACCCCCATGGCCTGCATCGCTGTGTGTAGCGCCGATAACAAATACAGGGGATTGACTTGGCCGTCTTGGGGGCTATAAATCGCCCCGGCGACAGCGTCGCCTAAGCCGGGTTGCAACAGCATCGCTGCTGCGCGGTCCAACACCTGATATTCAAATTTACCGTGGGTATGCTGCGCCATGGCGGCCATTTCTATCGACAGAGTATCGAGATCTGCTGGGGTTAAGGCAAACTCTAGGCCGCCTTGACGTTGATAAGCCAAATCAATTTGACTTTGCTGACTCAATTGCTGGGCAAATTGCGGCCATAAGTTAGCCCCTTGCAGACTCCAATTGGCATAAGCAGGAAAATCGTAGCCTTTGCCTTGCACCCAAATGAGGCCAAAATTACCCACCGATGCACGATGATCGGCATCATCACCATCCAATACCAAAATACGTAACTGGGGTTGTTTTTGGATGAGGCCGTAAGCCACCGCTGCGCCAACTAGACCACCACCAACGACGATCCAGTCATACGCCTCGGCCTTAGGTACGGGGTTCGGCAACGACACGGGGCTGTAGGTGTCCGCTCAAACGTTTTTCCCACAGCCTGAACAAATACACCAGTGCATAGGTCATCACCAGGTACATGGCAGCCGCCGTGAGATAGAACTCATAAACAGCAAAGGTTTTAGAGATCAATTGGCGAGAAATCCCCGTTAAGTCCAGAATAGTGATGGTTGAAACCAAAGACGTAGCCTGCAACAAGAAGATTACTTCGTTACCATAGGCCGGCAACCCAATGCGAAACGCCTTAGGCAAAGTAATACGACGAAACAGTAAAAGCCCAGACATGCCACAAGCACGGCCTGCCTCAATGTCATTGCGTGGCACTGCGGTGATCGCACCACGGAAGATTTCAGCAGAATAGGCGGCGGTGTTTAATACCAAAGCTAAAATACCACAGAACCATGGATCGCGGAAAAACCCCCATAATCCTAAGTCTGTAAGCTCATGGCGAAACTGACCACTACCGTAATAAATCAAAAAGATCTGTACCAACAATGGCGTACCGCGAAAGTAGAGCACAAACAAATAAGCAGGGGACGCCACTAAAGGGTGTTTAGCCAACCGTGCTAATGCTAATGGTATAGCAAAAGCCAAGCCTATGGCTAAACTCACCACAGTAATCCACAAGGTCACCCAAGCGCCTTCTAGCAGCTTAGGTAGGTACTGCCATACAATTGAGAAATCCATTAGCGAGTCACTCCCTTATTAGCCCACGTCTCGGCCCGCTTTTGGACCATCATCGAAGCTAACGTAATGCCTAAGTAAATAAATGATGCTAATAAATAAAAGGTAAAAGGCTCGTGTGTCGCATTGGATGCAATTTTGGTTTTACGCATTAATTCGTCAAGCTGAATAATGGAAATAAGCGCAGTGGCTTTAATAAGAACCATCCATACATTACCTAGGCCTGGGAGGGCAAAGCGCATGGCTTGGGGCAAAAGAATACGCTTAAAGGTTTGTATGCGCTGCATACCAATGGCTCGAGATGCTTCAGCCTGACCTTTAGGAATAGACTGAAAAGCCCCTCGGAATACTTCTGTTGCAAACGCACCATAGATAAAACCAATGGTAATGGTGCCCGCAATAAACGGATTGATATCAACCCGTATGTCATAGCCCATGCTGCTAGCAATAGACTGAATCAATGTGGGTGTACCAAAATACACCAACAACAATAGAATAAGTTCGGGCACACCGCGAACTACGGTGGTGTAAATATTGGCAGCCAAGTTGGCCCATCCATTATCGGCTAGCTTGCCCCAGCTACCGAGTAAACCAAGCAATACGGCAACCACCATAGCACATAGGCCTACGGCGATTGTTAATTGTAACCCGTCAAATAAGAGCCAGCCGTAGCCGTGCAAATCTAACATAATTATACTGCCTAAAGTATGAATAATAAGGGCGGCTTAAGCCGCCCTTAACAATGGCTAATTAACCACCGTAAACACTAAAACCAAACCACTTGTTGCTTATAGCATCGTATGTGCCGTCAGCTAGGATCTGTTCTAGAGCTTTGTTCATGCGATCACGCAACTCAGTGTCTTCCTGACGCACACCGATACCAGCGCCCGCACCAAAGTACTTAGAGTTAGCAATGTCCGGACCAAAGAATTCGCCTTCAATGCCAGAAGCCTTCATCATCTCGTCACCAACAATCACGTCAACAAACAACAAATCAACACGGCCAGCAGAAAAGTCTAGATTAGCCTCTTCTTGAGCACCGTATGTACGAATTTCTAAGATGTCGCCAAACTCGCCACGTAGGTAATTTTCTTGAACAGTAGAACTTTGAACACCCACGATCATGCCAGAAGTAGCTTCTGTGCTAGAACCTGTAGCACGGATGAAACGGTTAGGCGTGTTGTAGTACTTGTTAGTGAAGTCGATCTTTTGCTTGCGCTCGTCTGTAATAGACATAGAAGCAAGGATAGTGTCGAATTTTTTAGCTAGTAAAGCTGGGATAATACCGTCCCAGTCAGAGGTAACCCACTTACAGTCTGCTTCCATAGCAGCACAAAGGGCGTCGCCTACTTCAATGTCAAAACCAATGAGGTTGTTGTCACTGTCGTAGTAGTTGTACGGAGGGTATGCACCTTCAGTACCCATTAAGATTGTGTCAGACGCAACAGCACCCAAAGACATGGTCAAAGCACTTGCAGTTAACGCAGCAGCAATTAGTTTTTTCATAAGAACCTCATCGTTCATTTATTGTGGTTATAGTTAGCCAAAAAAGGCTAGGATTAATAGCTCGAAGCCAAAAATTGACGGCATCGCTCTGATTTCGGATTTTGGAACACTTCTTCCGGCGTGCCCTGCTCTTCTATCAATCCTTGATGAAGGAAAACAACTTTTGATGACACTTCACGGGCAAAGGTCATTTCATGGGTCACTACGATCATGGTACGGCCTTCTGCCGCTAGCTGACGCATAACCTTAAGCACCTCGCCCACTAACTCTGGATCTAGGGCCGAGGTCGGCTCGTCAAACAACATAACTTCTGGGTCCATAGCAAGCGCACGAGCAATAGCTGCACGTTGTTGTTGGCCACCAGACAAGTGATCGGGGTATTGGTGTGCTTTGTCGGCAATGCCTACTTTTTCTAAAAGCAACATGGCGTTGGCATGGGCTTCGGGTTTTGATTGGCCTAATACATGTACGGGAGCTTCCATTATATTTTCCAAAATGGTCATATGGCTCCACAGATTAAAGCTCTGGAATACCATACCTAGCTTAGTACGTATACGGTCTACTTGTTTCTGATCTGCCGGTACACGGTTGCCTTTACGATCAACCTTCATTTCCAGCAACTCGCCATTCACTCGAACCTCACCATTATTTGGTGTTTCTAATAAATTAATGCAACGTAAGAAAGTACTTTTGCCTGAACCACTGGCTCCGATTAACGAAATCACATCGCCTTTGTTGGCTTCTAGTGACATACCTTTAATAACTTCGTTTTCATTAAAGCTTTTGTGTAAATCTGTAATGGATAGGGCTAAAGTCATAATGGATCCAGATGCAGTGGGGCTATTTTCACAATATAAACAGCCGCCCATGATATTGACAACGGCCGTTAACCTCAAGTTAATACTCTTATTGGTCTAAGAGTGGGTCGCTTAGTATTAACTTTAAGTCCTTGTGTTGCAATTTTTTAGACAATACACAAAGCTATGAGAGCGTTGCTAGAATTGTTACCATAGCAAATATCGCTTACTTGTGAGCCTTAACCTCACTTTCTTATGCTATCTACCTTATGTTACCTACCTCTACCCAACATGCCATTCACCCAGCTCTCAACAGCATTCATTTACGTATTGCCCAGGCCTGTCAATCATCGGGCCGTAACACTGATGAGGTGACACTTCTGGCCGTAAGCAAAACCAAGCCACTAAGCGACGTACTAGAAGCCTACGCCTATGGCCAACGCCACTTTGGTGAAAACTATTTACAAGACGCCCTAGAAAAAATTGAGCAGTGCCCCGTTGAAGATATTCAATGGCATTTTATAGGCACCATACAAAGCAATAAAACCAAGGCCATCGCCTCCTCCTTCAATTGGGTTCATACCTTAGATAGAATTAAGATAGCACGCCGTTTAAACGATCAACGCCCTAGCCACCTGCCCCCTTTAAAGGTTTTGATACAAGTTAATATTAGCAACGAAACCAATAAAAGCGGTGTTGTATTAGGGCAACTCAATGAATTAGCAGAGCAGATATCTAAGCTACCCAAGCTCACTCTTTGTGGGTTAATGTGTATACCAGCTGCGCAGCAAAGCGAAGTGAGTCAGCGCCGTGCCTTTACTCAAATGGCAGAAGCTCGGGATCAATTACAATCCACTTACCCTGCACTTAAAGAGTTATCTATGGGCATGTCTAGCGACCTAGCTAGCGCCATTGCTTGTGGCTCAACTATAGTACGTATCGGCACCGACATTTTTGGCGCTCGCACAGCACTTACTTAAACGCATCATTATAGGATACCCCATGGCACAAACCCCTCACATTGCATTTATCGGCGCCGGCAACATGGCACAAGCTATTATCAAAGGCATGCTTGCGGCTGGGTACCCTACAGACAAAATTTCGGCCAGCGGCCGTACACCAACAAAGCTAGAACAGCTATCTACCCAAACAGGCATTCACACCAGTACCGATAACCTTGCCCTGTGCCAAGCAGCAGACGTTATTGTGTTAGGTGTAAAGCCACAAATGATGGCCGACTTGGTGCGCAGTATTGCGCCTGCTGTAGATGCGTCAAAACAGCTTATCGTGTCGGTGGCTGCAGGCATTTTGGCCCATAGCATAGAAGCTTGGCTCGGCCAAAAAGCACCTATAGTTCGCTGCATGCCCAATACACCTTCATTGGTAGGCCAAGGTGCAGCTGGGTTATTTGCTACTCATCAAGTTTCTGCGGCCCAAAAACAAACCGCAACCACTATTATGCAAGCCGTCGGTTTGGCCATATGGGTAGAAGGTGAAACTAGTATTGACGCGGTTACCGCTGTTTCTGGCAGTGGGCCAGCTTACTATTTTTTAATGATGGAAGCCATGGTCGCAGGCGCTGAACAACTAGGGTTGAGCCACGACACAGCACAACAACTAGTCATTCAAACGGCATTAGGCGCTGCGCAGATGGCACAGCAAAGTGACCAAAGTCCTGCCCAGTTACGGGTTGCGGTTACGTCACCAAAAGGTACTACTGAACAAGCCTTAAACACCTTTAACGAAGGCGGCTTTAGCCAACTGTGTGGCCAAGCCATGGCTGCAGCTCATCATCGCTCTGAAGAGTTGGCGCAGCTGTTTAAGGCATAAACACCCTAAGCGAGTTTTTTATACTTAACCCGTGTAGGCTGATGATCCTTACCTGTACGGGCCTTGTAGTCTTCGGCGTATTCTGAATAATTTCCTTCAAAGAAAGTGACTTTAGAATCACCTTCATAGGCCAAGGTATGGGTACAAATACGGTCTAAGAACCAACGGTCGTGGGAGATTACTATAGCCGCGCCCGGGAAGGCTAACAACGCCTCCTCAAGTGCGCGCAAGGTTTCTACGTCCAAATCGTTGGTCGGCTCGTCTAACAATAATACATTGCCACCCTGCTTTAACAACTTAGCTAAGTGTAAGCGATTGCGCTCACCGCCCGACAAATCTTGTACAAACTTCTGCTGGTCATTGCCCTTAAAATTAAAGCGCCCTGCATATGCCCGTGAAGGCACTTGGTAGTTACCCACGGTAATGATGTCTTGACCATCGGATAACTCTTCCCACACGGTTTTAGAACCGTCTAACTCACGGGCCTGGTCTACATGGGCTAGTTCTACGGTGTCACCTATTTCTATGGTGCCTGAATCGGGCTGCTCGCTTCCCGTAAGCATCTTAAACAAGGTTGATTTACCCGCACCGTTACCACCCACAACACCCACAATAGCGCCTTGGGGCATACTGAATTCCAGCCCTTCTACCAACATTTTGTCGCCAAAAGCTTTACTGACACCCTTCACATCAATCACTTTAGCTCCCAACCGTGGGCCAGGCGGAATGTAAATCTCGGAGGTCTCGTTTCTTTCTTGAAACTCACGTGAACTTAATTCTTCAAAGCGAGCTAAACGAGCTTTAGATTTAGCCTGACGACCTTTGGCGTTGCTTCGAACCCAATCTAATTCCGACTTCACGGCCTTTTCATGGGACGCTTGTTGGCGGCCCTCTTGTACCAGACGAGCTTCTTTTTGCTCAAGCCAAGAAGAGTAGTTACCTTCGTATGGAATACCATGGCCACGGTCTAGCTCTAAAATCCAGCCCGCCGCGTTATCTAAGAAATAGCGGTCATGGGTGATGGCAACAACGGTGCCATTGTAATCGACCAAGAAGCGCTCCAACCAAGCCACAGACTCCGCATCCAAGTGGTTAGTGGGCTCGTCCAACAACAACATATCTGGCTTGTTTAGCAGCAAACGACATAAGGCTACACGACGACGTTCACCGCCGGATAAATGTTCAATTTTTTCGTCCCAGCTCGGTAAACGTAAAGCTTCTGCTGCAACTTCTAGGGTACGCTCTAGGTTATGGGCATCGCTGGCTTGGATGATGTCTTCTAGCTTAGCCTGCTGCGCTGCCAAAGCGTCAAAATCCGCATCGGGTTCAGCATATGCTGCGTATACGGCATCTAGTTCAGTCAGCGCATCCTTAGCTTCAGACACTGCCTCTTCAACTACTTCCCGTACGGTTTTAGAGTCATCTAATTGAGGCTCTTGCTCTAAGTATCCTACTTTTATGCCTGGCTGCGGCCTCGCTTCGCCGTTATATTCTGTATCAACACCCGCCATGATACGTAACAAACTCGACTTACCAGAACCGTTAAGACCTAAGACACCAATTTTGGCTCCCGGAAAGAAGGATAATGAAATATCTTTTAATATTTCACGCTTCGGAGGAACCACTTTTCCTACCCGATTCATCGTATACACAAACTGCGCCATGGAATTTCCCGATCAATTCAATAATATACGCTTATTATACCCCGACACGTCATTAAAAGGGGAAAACCGACGCCCATAGTATTTTGCCATCCTGCCACTTGTGATATGGTTTGCAACCCCCACTAAAGGGGAAGACTATATTTTTGATCACTGCTGTTGTTGAAGGAATTTCTGTGCCTACTACCCATATCGCCTCCTCATTGCTGCCCACCCCTTACGGCACATTCGATATGCATGGCTTTGCCGATAATGAAACAGGCAAAGAACATGTGGCACTTAGCATGGGAGCCCTTGCGGGTAGTGCCGGTGTATTGACAAGGCTACATTCGGAATGCTTAACGGGAGACGCCTTATTCAGCATGCGCTGCGATTGTGGCTACCAACTACAAGAAGCACTAAAACGCATTGCAGCCGAAGGCACAGGGGTACTACTTTACTTACGCCAAGAAGGCCGCGGCATTGGTTTATTGAACAAAATCAAGGCCTACAATTTGCAAGACCAAGGGGCCGATACCGTTGAAGCCAACGAACGTTTGGGTTTTGATGCGGATATGCGCAGATATGACATGGCCAAGGATATGCTAGATTATTTGCAAGTTAAATCTGTGCGATTAATGACCAACAACCCTCGCAAGATTAAAGCACTAACAGACCTTGGTATTGGAGTAGAACAACGTCAAGCATTAGAAGTGGGAAAAAATAGCCACAACAGTGAATACCTTGCTACCAAGGCCACTAAGCTCAACCACTTATTCAGCAAGTAATTCCTCTATCCACGCCGCAATTGTATGGTGCATGTTCGCCCCCGATAAACCCGTATATTGCAATACTTCGTCACGGCTACCATGGGGCAAGGCCTCGTCGTAATGGCCCAAGCTCAGCAACCTTACATTAGTTTTTTGTTGCACTAACCACTCACCTACGGCCGACCCAGCTCCGCCAATACGACTATGATCTTCAATCGTCACAAAACCAATATGGGTGGCCAATAATTGTTCTAAAAGCGTTTCGTCTATGGGTTTAACAAACCGCATATCCACCAAGGTGGCGCCTAAGTCTTCGGCAACCTGGGCAGTTTGAGCTAATAATGCACCAAAATTAAGGAGGGCAACGGCTTTGTCATGGTGGGCCTCATGCAGAAGGTTACCGCGGCCCATTTCTATCTGACATGGTATTAACCCTTGGCTTGGTAAACCTGAAAAAGCCTCACCTCGGGGGTATCGTACAGAAGCTGGACCGTTATAAGAAAACCCAAACTCTAACATGGCTTGAGCTTCGGTAGCGCTGCTTGGCGTCATCACCACCATATTGGGCAAACAACGTAAGAATGCTAAATCGTAGGCTCCAGTGTGAGTGGCGCCGTCTTCCCCTACAACACCCGCGCGATCAATGGCCAATAAAATGTCCAATTCTTGCAACGCAATGTCATGAATAAGTTGATCGTATCCACGCTGCAAGAAGGTGGAGTAAATAGCGATAACAGGTTTAGCACCTTCACATGCCATACCCGCGGCCAAAGTTAGGGCATGCTGCTCGGCAATGGCCACGTCGAAAAAACGTGAAGTGAATTGCTTTGCAAAAAACTCCAAGCCAGAACCTCCAGCCATCGCTGGTGTAATCGCCATCAGGCGCTCGTCTGCTGCGGCTTGACTGCACGCCCACTTACCAAATACTTGAGCATAAGTGGGTCGTTTTTTTGGAGTCAGTGCATTAACAGGGTCTATTTTCCCTAGGGCATGATAACCCACAGGATCTAATTCAGCTGGGCCATAACCCTTACCCTTTAGCGTGTGTATGTGCAATAACTTAGGCCCAGAAATAGCCAGCAACTGCTTAATGGTTTGCAACAACACAGGCAAGTCGTGACCATCTATAGGGCCTCGGTAAGTAAAACCTAAGGCAGTGAACCACTGATCAGGCCCACCATGGCCATGTTGGTCATCCAAAAAGGTGGCTAAACCACCTAAATTTTCATCAATGGCCATATCATTGTCGTTAACAATAATAAGCGCATTAGCTTGGCAGTGCGCCATGTGGTTTAGCGCTTCAAAGGCCATGCCGCCAGTCAAGGCGCCGTCTCCAATAACGGCCACATGATGGGCATGGGAACCCGCATTAGCGCTAGCTAAGACCATACCTAATAAAGCGCTAATTGAGGTACTGGCATGGCCCACACCAAAGGCATCAAACACACTTTCTGAACGTTTGGGGAATGGCGCCAAGCCACCGACCTGGCGCATGGTCAACATGGCCTCTTTACGCCCGGTAAGCATTTTATGCGGATAAGATTGATGACCTACATCCCATATAAGCTTGTCGTTAGGCGTGTTAAGCAAATAATGCAAAGCAATAGTAAGCTCTACAACACCCAAACCCGCACCTAAGTGCCCCCCTGTTTGGCCCACGCTATAGAGCAATGACAAGCGCAATTCATAGGCCAGCTGAGGTAATTGTGCTGGCTTCAAACAGCGCAGGTCAACAACCCCCCCCACTTGATCAAAAAGGGGGGTCGCTGGCAATTGCTTAGGGATTTTCTGAATCAGTGGCGACATGCTGTTAATGCTTGCGGGTAACGATATAGTCCGCCAGCCAAACCAAAGGATCTGCCGACGCACCAAATTCAGAAACAGCGTCAATAGCCTGCTGATGCAACTCCATTAACCGGGCTTTGGCGGCAGTCATTCCAAGCAATGATGGGTAAGTTGATTTGTCATTCATCAAATCTGAGCCTTGGGCCTTACCAAGTGTTTGCGTATCCCCTTCAATGTCTAAGATGTCATCTTGTACTTGAAACGCCAGGCCGATCGCCTGCCCATAAACACGCAACTTATCTATTTGCTCAGCGCTCACTTGTTTTTGCGCCAAGGCGCCAATGTGGATACTTGCAACAATTAAAGCGCCTGTTTTTAGTTGATGTAATTGCTCCAGCTGCGCTAAATTAACCGCATCGTGTTCTGCAGCCATATCTAGCATTTGTCCTGCCACCATACCTTTGGCGCCAGAAGCCTGCGCCAAACAGTTCACCATAGACAAGCATTGTTCACTGCTTAGTTGTGGCCCATGGGCTGCAGCCAACAGCTCAAAAGCTAAAGCTTGTAACGCATCGCCCGCTAAAATGGCGGTGGCTTCATCAAACGCAACATGACTGCTTGGATGTCCTCTGCGTAGCGCATCATCGTCCATGGCAGGCAAATCATCGTGAATTAAAGAATACGCATGCATGGCTTCCACGGCAGCAGCCAATGGATCAAGCCCAGCATGATCAATACCACAGGCACGGGCGGCACCAAATACCAAAGCAGCCCTTACCCGCTTGCCCCCTTGTACCGCGCTGTAGGCCATCGCTTGTGACAAAACGCCACTGGTACGGCGTTGCCCTATGGCGGTATTTAAGTACTGCTCTACCCTGCCTTTAGAGTGGCTTAAAAAATCTTCAAGCGAATCAAAATCCAAACTTAAGACTCCTGATTAAAAGGTTGTTCTATAACTCGCCCTTGGGCATCTTGCATTAATACATTGACTTTTTGTTCGGCCTCGCTCAACGCTGTTTGACAAGCCTTCGTTAAAGCAATGCCGCGTTCAAACGCCGCCAGCGAATCTTCTAAGGTTAAGTCACCTTGTTCCATCTGTTGAACTAAGGCTTCTAGTTCGGCTAACGAGGTTTCAAAATTAAACGCTTTGGTGGTTTTATTTTGGCCCATAATTATAACCCCAGCACCAAGCCGCGAGGCATGCCAAAACTGGCAGCTAAACTTTGAATCACTAACATATCCATAAGATTAATAACGATAAACACCACGATCGGTGAAAAATCCAAACCTCCCAAATTGGGTAGTATACGCCTTACTGGGGCCATCACAGGTTCCGTGAGTTGATGCAGCAAGTAAGCACCAGGATGATTTGCCTGGGGCGCCAACCAGCTTAAAATAATAGTCGCCAGAATTGCAAAAAATAACAAATCTAGCATTTGAGAAGCCACACCAATAAGACTCCAGATCAGCAAAACAATTGGGCTTGGCAAGACAATACCAACAATTAGTAACACCATAATAATCACAGCCAACTGCACCAAAAAGGCCAATATTATAGCTGCCAAACTAAACCGACCGGTGCGCGGTATTAGTTTTTGTAATGGCCCAACAAAGGGCTGGGTTATTTTTACGATCGCTTGGGCAAGGGGGTTGTAAAAATCAGCTTTAGCTAATTGCAACATAAAGCGGATCAGCACCATCATTAGGTACAACCCAAACACCGTTTGTACTACAAAAACACCTGCATTTGTCATGGAATAGTAACACCCTTAAAAAATTCACAATACTGTTCAATAATTTAGCCTAACAGTGTCTCATATTGGATG